>JAYUOV010000019.1:0-20685 GCA_043760535.1 Chitinophagaceae bacterium | reverse complement strand
ATGGATTACCATATCTGCAAACATGTTTAACGATAATACCGGCGATTTCGAAGCAGCTTTGTTGTTCGTTTTTGATAAAGCAGCCATGTATGCTGGCGCCGATGTGGTAATGGGTGTAAATGGCCAAATGATACTGGCAAAAGAAAACGGTGGAATAGGCGGTATTGGTGGCAATGCTTGCCCAGTAATACCTATTGAAACAGAAGCTGCCAATGCTCCGATGTACATTGCTCAGCAATGGAGCGGTAGTCTATCAACAATTCGGGTTACTACCCTTAGCGGTACTTTGCCAAATGTTACTTGGAACGTAAATGAGGCAGTATATTATCAGGGCGGCAGTTCTTGGAATAACATTCCTTTGGGTGGCTTTGGTGCTGGTACTGGCCCACAGTTAGGCGATGCAAGATTAGTAAGACAAAACGATTCTAGAATAAACAACGCTTATAAGGTAAATGGTTCTTTATGGTGTGCACATGCCATTTATCTTAGAAGCCCTATAGAACATACTGCAGTACAATGGTGGCAGGTGAACCCTACAAGTGGTGTAGTACAGCGTGGCCGTGTAGATGACCCCACTGGTGCTAGGCATCGCTCTTTTCCTTCTATTGTAGTAAATAAAAATGAAGATGTGCTTATTGGTTACGCTGTTTTTCAAAGTAATATTTTTCCTAGTGCCGGCTATGTTTTTCGCAATATTAACATTCGCAACAACCAGGTAGATACAGAAGTGTTGGCTAAGGCTGGCTTGGGTTCCTATTTTTCGGGTACAGGCAACAATAATAGATATGGAGATTATGCACCAGGTGCTTTAGACCCCGTAGATGGAAGCTTGTGGACAATGAATCACTATGCAGATACCCGAACCGGAACTACAGATGCTGGTTCTAAATGGGCATTGTGGTGGTCGCAGATTATCCCTCCATCTATAGCAGCAGTAACCAACGATGTACAGTTATTTAGTGTAACAGATCCATTGGTTGGCCCATATTATTGCAATAATACTATCGCCCCCAAAGTAGTAATCCGCAATGGTAGCAGCAATGCGTTAACTACTGCTAAAGTAAACTACAGAATAGATGGTGGTACCATCCAAACTATAGATTTTACAGGTAATTTGGCACAGTTTCAAACAGCCACCATCACATTTCCGCTGGCTACAGTAAGTACAGGAATCCATATTTTCGAAACATTTACCACCCTGCCAAACGGTGGTGTTGATAACAGATTGTATAATGATACTACATCATTTGTTTTCTCCGTAGTTCCATCTGTACCCATGCCATTGGTAGAAGGTTTCTCTGGCACTACTTTTCCTCCTGCCAACTGGACAAGAATAAATGCCGATGCAGGTTTAACCTGGGCACGTAATGCCACAGCTGGTTTAACTGGTGCAGGTTCTGCCACTGTTAATTGCTGGAATTATGCAGCTTCCAATCAGCGAGATGAATTACGTACACCGTTATTGGATGTTCCAGTGGGTTCCGACTCTATTTTATTAAACTTTGCTCATGGCCATGCAGCTTTTCCAGATGCAAACTTTATTGAAGGTTTAGAAATAATGGTATCTGCCGATTGTGGTAAAACATGGTCAACGGTATGGAGTAGGTTTGGAGCTAATTTGCAAACCGTTCCACCAACAACAGCCAACTGGACACCTACGGCTGCAACTAATTGGAGAAGAAATACGATTGATATTTCACAATTTAAGAATGCCACAAAAATTCTGGTAAAATTTACAACAGTTAACAACTTTGGCAATAATATTTTTCTAGATGACATCAATATTTTTAGTAAGCAAGCTGCTCAAAGAGACCTAACAATTCCGGCTCTTCTATCACCCTCTGTCTTAGAATGTAACAATCCATTTACGCCACAAATCACCATCCGTCAGTTAGGTAAGGCCACTATTACTACTGCCAGGGTAAATTACCAATTAGATGGTGGTACAGTAAATACTGCTAATTGGACTGGTTCTTTAGGTTATGGTCAATCAGTAAACTATTCGTTACCGCCTGTTACAACTACTGCGGGTGTACATACATTTAAAATATGGACGTCACTTCCCAATAGCTTGGCGGACGAAGTGCCTGCAAATGACACTTTAAGTTTAATCTTTACAATATTCGGCAAACAATCCGATCCACTAAAAGAAGGATTTGAAGGTACATTTCAACCAACAGGATGGGGTATTCAAAATCCTGATAATAACATTACATGGGCTCGTACTATCAGAGCATCCAAAACAGGTGTTGCATCTGCCTTTGTAAATAACTGGAATTACGCCACTACCAAACAACCCGATTTATTGATTTCGCCTACAGTAACACTACCGCCTAACAGCGATTCATTGTTCCTTCATTTCCAATTGTCGGCTTCTACTTACAGCTACCCGGGCAGTACTGGATTACCATTAGATAGTCTGGAAGTACTACTAACCACAGATTGCGGAAAAACATACACATCTGTGTATAAGAAATGGGGTAATGAATTGCAAACAATCGAAAATCCAAATGCACCCAACGATCCAGAATTTTATCCATTAACTAAAAATCAATGGCGTAGTGAGATGGTAGATCTTACACCATACCTTACAAGAGTTGCAAATGGTTTTCAGGTAGTTTTTCGCAATGTGAGCAATTTTGAAAACAATGTGTTTATTGATGATATTAACCTTTTTAGCAAGCAGGTTCCTGCTAAACTAAAGGCACAAGGTTATATGATTACACCGAACCCATTTGAAAACAACTTTGTAGTTCAGCATTATTTACATCCGGTAGATTTGCGTAGTGTAGGTGTGTATAATGCATTGGGTCAGTTAATGCTTCGGATGGAGTATAACGGCAACGCTGCTTCCAACATTAATGTAAATATGGACAGATTTGCTGCTGGTATGTACACCGTTCAAATGATTTATGAGAACCGCCAGGTAACACAACGCATCATGAAAACGAAATAATTTTCATAGCTATTTTAAAAGGGCTGGTCTGTAAAAAGACCAGCCCTTTTTTTGTTTGGGCGGGTGTACATTTGCTACTTGAAAGGCATTTATTAGATTTAGAACTCCTTACCCTTCGTAGTTTTGATTGCGTAGGTTTTCTTTTTTTGCCTGCCCCGATGAATATCGGTGGATTATTTCGGTGGAACCCAGCGAAAGCCGTACCCTGATGGAGCGACATTGGCGACGCTCCTTTCAACAACATACCCTTGTTCCGCTTCCCTTCTATGTAGGAGAAGGTGGCCAAAGGCCGGATGAGGCTGCTACTATTGAGCTTTTTAGACTGCGAATAATACGCGGTTTCAGTTCTCAGGCTAAGGAGTTCTGAATTTAAAACAAGTGGAATTATTTTTTCACTATACCTCAAAAGTGTATATAACTTATACCCAACTGAATAAGAAGCGAAAATTTAGACCGTTTATCAACTTAGTTTTAACTTGACAATTTATTAAAATAGTATGAATATAAACAAACACATTATTGACCAACGCATTCGGAAAATTGTAATAGAAAAGCCTGAATGGTTTACTGATTTAAATGACGATGATAGAAAAGTTTCAAGGGCTTTTGTTTTGCTAGCAGTTGCAACTTATTTGAGTATTGAACTTAGCGAAGCCCAGTCAATATTAACAGACGGTGGTAGTGATGCAGGTATTGATGCTATCTATGTTGGTGATATCAGTGACTTAGAATTGCCTGTTACAATTTTTCAAGGAAAGTATAAAAAAAACTTAGACATTGATTCCAACTTTCCTGCAAATGAAGTACAAAAGGTTATTAGTACTATTTGGACAATCTTTGATAGAGATAAGGATATTGGCACTATCAACCCAACCTTAAAGGCTGAGATTGAAGAGATAAGGTCTCTAATTTCTGACGGATATATTCCGATTGTTAAAGTTGTATTGTTCAATAATGGATTAACATGGAATGCCGAAGGACAACAGCATTTAGCAAATGCAAATTTCCCAAGAGAGCAAGTTGATTTTGAATACATCAACCACGAAAATATTGTAGACTTCATTCAATCAACAAAAGGGATAAAAGCATTCCTTAAACTGACGGGTGAAAGCTTTGTAGAGAACTTTAATTTTAAAAGGGTTCTTATTGGCAAAGTTAATGTGACAGAAATTGCTAATCTGTTTCGCAACCACGGAGAAGGACTCCTTGAGAAAAATATAAGAAGGTATTTAGGATTAAATCGTAATCGGGTTAATGAAGCAATACAAGAAACATTACTTGGGGACAAAAAAGATAATTTCTATTTTAAGAATAACGGCATTACGATGGTTTGTCGGAAGTTCAGCTATAATGCTCTACAAGAAAAAAATTGGGATGTTATAGCAGATGACTTACAAATAATTAATGGAGGGCAAACTTGTAAAACAATTGAACAAACAATTACGGCCAATGAGGATAATAACTTTTCTCAAGTTTATGTTTTAATTCGTCTTTATGAACTTTCAGACGAACAATCTAACGATGAATTAATTAATGAAATTACATTAGCAACCAATAGTCAAAATCCTGTTGATCTTAGTGATTTGCGTTCAAATGATATTATTCAGAGAACACTTGAAACAGACATAAGATTACTTGGTTACAACTATAGACGGAAAAAAGATATAGCAAGCACTAACGAATCAATAATTCCATTGTCGGTTGCTGCACAAGCGATTTACGCTATATGGAAAGAAAAGCCTCATGTTGCTAAATTTAAAAGAAAAGAACTTTTTGGAAGTTTATATAATGATGTTTTTAAGCCGGAGCTTAATGCAGCCCAAGTAGTTATCGCTGTTCTCATTTACAGGTACTGCGATAATCAACGGCGGAAAGTTACTCTGATTGAGGAGTATCCTCACATTCCTTACAGCAACTACTTTTTATCAATGATTATTGGAAGGCTGCTTCTTAGAAAATCTATTATCACATTAAATCAACTCAGTCACAAAAATTTTGAAGAAGTAAAAACATATTTTGAAACGAATAAAGACACTTTATTTGCCGACGCAAATGAAATTTTGATAAATGCCTTAACAGGACTTAATAACGAGGATTACAGGAACTTAGATTTATTAAGACTTTCTGCTGCATTTAGGAGAGGCGATTTATTTGGAATCATTAAAATGGCTTAAAAAGAAATTTTTAGAAAAACATGGAGGTTGTTATGGGTTTCCCTCCGAACTGGTTCGTGCCCCACGAACCAGAATTAAAACAGGAATACAACCCGGAACCAAACCTCCCTTTATTTGTTATATTAAAAACTACCTACGATGATAGATACCACTTTAAAAGACAATAGTTCTATAAATGCCCTTGTAGCAAGTATTCAGGATGAAGCTCAAAGAGAATTGAGTGAAAAAATAGTAAGAGGCGAAAGAATTAATGGGGATGAAGCCTTGCTTTTATTTGAACAATTTCCGCTGAGCCTAACCGGGGCTTTGGCCAATTTTGTGAGAGAAACCCGCCATGGCGACCGCACCTATTTTAATCGCAACTTTCATATAGAACCTACCAATGTGTGTGTTTTTAGCTGCAAATTTTGTTCGTACAGTAAGCTGTATAAAAACAAGGAAGAAGGCTGGGAACTAGACATCAATCAGATGATGGATATTGTAAAAAGCTATGATGGCAAACCCATTACCGAAGTGCATATTGTAGGTGGCGTTCATCCTAAAATGGATTTGTATTATTTTATTGACCTTTTAAAACAAATAAAACAACACCGCCCTGATTTGCATATAAAAGGGTTTACGGCAGTGGAGCTTGACTATATGTTTCGCAAGGCGAAAGTGAGTGTGGAAGATGGTTTAAGGCTAATGCATGAAGCCGGCCTGGACTCATTACCCGGCGGCGGTGCCGAAATATTTACCCCAGAAATAAGGGAACAAATAAGTGCCGATAAAGTGGATGGAGTAGGCTGGCTGAACATACACGCCACCGCCCACAGGTTGGGTATGCATACCAATGCTACAATGCTCTACGGCCATGTAGAAAACTACAGCCACCGTATAGACCACATGCAAAAACTGCGGCAGTTACAGGACGAAACCAAGGGCTTCAACACTTTTATACCACTTAAATTTCGCAACCACGATAACGAAATGAGCCATGTGGCTGAAACCACTTTGATAGAAGACATGAAAATGTATGCCGTGGCCAGAATTTATATGGATAACTTTTCGCACCTGAAAGCCTACTGGCCTATGCTAGGCCGCAACAACGCCCAAATGACCCTGAGCTTTGGTGTAAACGATATAGACGGAACGATAGACGATAGCACCAAAATATACAGCATGGCAGGCAGCGAAGAGCAAAACCCAACCATGACCACCGAGCAATTGGTAGCGCTTATACAACAAGCTAACAGGGTAGCAGTAGAAAGAGATACGCTTTACAATGAGATTACGGTTTTTGACAAATCCAATGCTGTGTTGGTAGATCCGTCTTTAAATTAATTAGCTGAACGCTTAATACTTGAGCCTTGATACTTGATACTTGATACTTGATACTTGATACTTGATACTTGAACCTTGTTCCTTGAACCTTAAAGCACAGCTATGGAAATAACCTGGGCCGATTTTGAAAAAATAGACATGCGGGTGGGAACTGTAACAGATGTACAGCCTTTTGCCAAGGCAAAAAAACCTGCGTGGCAGCTTACCATTGATTTTGGCGAATTAGGTATTAAACGTTCTTCGGCACAGATTACAGCTTTGTACAATGTGGAGAACCTGTTAGGCAAGCAAGTAATAGCTGTGGTTAATTTTCCACCAAAACAAATAGCCAACTTTATGAGCGAATGCCTAGTGTTAGGTGTGTATAACCAAACCAACGATGTGGTGCTTTTACAGTCGGAAAGAGTGGTGCCCAATGGTTGTAAGATTGGATAATTTTTAATCGGAAATAGGGTAATAGATCATATTTTGAATGAAATTTCAGCCTTTTTTGCTTCACCGGTTGGCACCATAAAACTGGTGCAAACCTATGATTCCATTAGCACTGTTCATTTTACAAATGATATGGCAAACTCTATTTCCAATAATTTTACTACGCCGCTTTTACAAGAATGTGCTGCGCAATTGGCTGCCTATTTTGAAGGAAGTTTAACCCAATTTAGCTTTGGCCTAGCTCAACCAGGAACCGATTTTCAGCAGCGGGTTTGGGCACAACTACAAACCATACCATATGGCCAAACTGTTAGTTATCGCAAAATGGCTATCCGGCTTGGTGATGCTAAATGTATTAGGGCGGCAGCCACGGCCAATGGCCGTAACAACATTGCCATCATTGTGCCATGCCATAGAGTAATAGGCAGCGATGGAAAACTAACAGGTTATGCCAGTGGCCTTTGGCGAAAAAAATGGTTGCTGGAACATGAAGCCAAACATGCCTGTGGTGTACAACAGTTGTTTTGAATACGAATTGCCATTTTGTTCCTTCATCTGCCAATTCAGACTAATTTGTATCTTCTAGTTTATGTTGGTAAATTATTTGATAATATTAAACCACAAAACAACATTTTTGCAAAGTAGAATGGTAGGTGTTGGGTATGATGTTTAGGATTTAAGATGAATACAGTTAATTGAAATGCTTGATTTGCATTAAAACTGCTATCATAATCTTTTACCCAAATACCTACACTCACCAGCCCTTACCTACTTACCTACTACCCTACTACCCTACACCTTCTAGCTAACATTTTTTCCTTACACCACTAACCTAAAATTTTTATATGGAACACATACATTGTTTAATTATCGGCAGCGGACCTGCCGGATACACAGCAGCCATTTACGCCAGCCGTGCAGGTCTTAATCCCGTTTTGTACCAGGGCATACAGCCGGGCGGACAGCTTACCATTACCACCGAAGTAGAAAATTATCCTGGCTATGCAGATGGCGTACAAGGCCCGGAAATGATGGTGCATTTTGAAAAACAAGCCAGCCGCATGGGTACTGATATTCGTTATGGCATTGTAACAAAAGTAGATTTTAGCACCAAACCCTATAAGGTAGAGGTGGATGAAGAAAAATGGCTTACAGCCGATGCCATCATTATTTCTACCGGTGCTTCTGCCAAATGGCTAGGGCTGGAAAGTGAGCAACGCCTGAATGGCCATGGTGTAAGTGCCTGTGCTGTATGCGATGGTTTTTTCTTTAAAGGAAAAGAAGTAGCCATAGTAGGTGCAGGAGATACAGCCGCCGAAGAAGCACTGTACCTGAGCAAAATTTGCAGCAAGGTGCACATGATTATCCGTAAAGATTTTGAGGGCATGAAAGCCAGTAAAGTGATGAAGGATAGAGTAGTGGCTACGCCTAATATAGAAACCTATTGGCACACCGAAACGGTAGAAATATTAGGAGAAAACAAAGTAGAAAGTGTAAAAGTATGGAACAAAGAAACTAAGATAGAAAGCATTATTCCCATTAGTGCATTCTTTGTGGCCATAGGCCACCAACCCAACAGCGATATTTTTAAACCATGGATAAATATGGACGAAACTGGTTACATACAAACCATACCTGGTAGCAGCAAAACCAATGTAGAAGGTGTATTTGCCAGTGGCGATGTACAGGATAAAATTTACCGTCAAGCTGTAACCGCAGCCGGTAGTGGCTGTATGGCAGCCCTTGATGCAGAAAGGTTTTTACAAACTTTAGGACATTAATTTTAAGTCAGTGAGTCGGCGGGGTCAATAGTCAATGCCTTTTCACTTGTTCAACTTTTTTTTCAACGCTGTTATTTTGAAATAGGAAAATAAAAAAATGGCCGTCAATTTTAATTGACGGCCTTTTTTGTATGGAATATTCTATTTTTTATTTTACCAAATACATCACTTCTTTAACCAACTTCACCGTTCTTGGCACATCGGGTATTGCTAAAGCTGCAAGGTTGGGTGCGTAGTGCATAGGTGCATCTGCACTTGTAATGCGTCTGATAGGTGCATCCAAATAATCAAAACCTTCTTTCTGAATGCGGTAGCTAATCTCAGAAGAAATGCTGCACATTGGCCATTGCTCTTCTACTATTACGAGACGGTTGGTTTTCTTTACACTTTCTAAAATCGTCATCCAGTCTAACGGGCGGATGGTACGCAGATCTACTACTTCGGCACTAATACCTTCTTTGGCCAACTCTTCGGCTGCACCCAAAGCCACCTTCATCATTTTACTGTAGCTAACTATTGTTACATCGGTACCGGCTCTTTTTACATCGGCCTTTCCTATTGGCAATACATATTCGCCATCTGGTACTTCGCCTTTGTCGCCGTAGCTTACTTCGCTTTCCATAAACATAACCGGATCGTTATCACGTATGGCGGCTTTCAGCAGGCCTTTTGCATCGTAAGGTGTAGATGGTGCTATTACTTTAATACCCGGTATATTAGCAAAATAGCTTTCGAAAGCTGTTGAGTGCTGTGCCCCTAACTGGCCTGCACTGCCGTTTGGCCCACGAAAAACAATGGGGCAACCTACCTGACCGCCACTCATGGCCAGCATTTTACTGGCCGTATTTAAAATTTGATCCAATGCCAGTACGGCAAAATTCCAGGTCATATATTCCACAATTGGGCGAAGGCCATTTTGAGCTGCACCTACGGCAATGGCTGTAAAACCAAGCTCGGCAATAGGTGTATCTATTACTCTTTTTGCGCCAAACTCTGCAAGCATACCCTGGCTTACTTTATAGGCACCGTTGTACTCCGCTACTTCTTCGCCCATTAGAAAAACGTTTTCATCCCTACGCATTTCTTCGTTCATTGCCTCACGAATTGCTTCCCGAAAAAGAATTTGTCTTGCCATACTACTGCTGTTTTTTAGGTAAGCAAAAGTAGGAGTAGAAAAGTGAAAAACCTATATTATTTCGCCATCAGAAATTGGGTGTCATGTACTTATTTCTTGCTACGCCAAAATTTTATAAACATTGAAATTTTCACTATTAAAACCAGCTGAAAAACAGGCTACATGTGTCCATTGATTATTAGGCAGATTGTTTCGATGCCTAAAACCGGAATTCCATAATCTATTTGTAACTTAATAACCATTCTCCGAGCTCTTTCTGGGTGAACCTCCAGCAAGATTTATTTCCAAAAAACTTATTTTGAGTGAGATTTTTATATTGCTTTCACTTGTAAAATCGACTTTGCTGCTAGTGTGATAATTAGCTTCCTTTTATGCACATTCTGTTTGGCAGCAAAAGAAGGTATTACCAGATAAATGCCACTTTCTGGCTTTAATACCGACTACTTTTTTATGATTTTAAGGTTTTGTAGCAAGCATTGCAGGTCTTTTACTTTTTACAGATTTTGTTCATTCCAAATGGCCAGTATAGTTGTTGAATTTTTAAAAGTATTTATTGTGAAACTGTATGCTAAAGAGTCATTCCGCTGCCCTCTGCCACGGCATCGGTCATCAGTTCATCTCTTTGCAGTTGCAGTATATTTTGTTGTAGAACGTTGCTTAGCGTTTCATTTAAAAAGCCAGCATCTATTCCTACTTTATTATCCAGATAGCTGTCTATCAGTAAATCAAATTGGTTATACATTTTCTTGATTGAACCGAACAAGGTAGTGCTATGCTTACAGTGTTATATTGATATTTATTAAAACATCCCATAAATTACACCTGCAAAAAATAGCTTATGAAATCAATAATTATTTTATTACTACTCAGTTCTGCTGTATTAGCAGGATTGTGCCAGGGAGAACATTCAAAAATTTCAAAACCGAACCCTGCCAAAAAAATACAAATAGTAGAAGTATCCTGCGGCGAATGTAAATTAGGACTTGAAGGAGATGCCTGCGATCTGGCTGTACGGATTAAAGGCAAAGCCTATTTTATAGATGGTACCAAAATAGACGAACATGGCGATGCACATAGCAATGATGGTTTTTGCAAAGTGATTAGAAAGGCCGAAGTGCAGGGAGAAATTATAAACGACCGGTTTGTAGTGAGTTATTTTAAACTGCTTCTTTCTAAAAA
Source organism: Chitinophagaceae bacterium (assembly GCA_043760535.1). Taxonomy (GTDB): domain Bacteria; phylum Bacteroidota; class Bacteroidia; order Chitinophagales; family Chitinophagaceae; genus JAZKFT01. The sequence goes on along the minus strand of JAYUOV010000019.1, from coordinate 9,705 downwards.
GAAAAAGACAAAATAAACTACTGGATTGGATGGCAAAGCGTTTTCTGTATTTTTAAGTCAATAGAATTTGTTGTATAACCATTTGCTTCTTGTTAAAAGCCTATAATACTTCCTCAATTTCTTTAATCAGCTCTGCCTCACAAAAGGCCGCTTCATAAAATTTGGTATAATTTTTTGCAGGGTTGATGATAGGTGTTACCGAAATAACACCACTCCATGTTTTATCTACAGCCTGGCGATAATTATTGGCATTGGTTTCGTTAAGCCATACCATTGCTGCTAGCCATTTTTTCTTTTTTACAAACGCCTTTAATTTTCTATTTGTGTACACATCTTTGGTATCAAGGCTTACCAGTAACAGGCTTACGCCTTTCTGTTTCATAGAGTCGGTAATCGATAGAAAATCCGGCATTTCTTCCTGGCAGGGCTTGCACCAGGTACTCCAGAAATATACAACCGTTACGCCTTTGGCACTACTATACTTTTTCACCAGTTCTTCCATTTTAACCGAAGGGATTTGTAACTAAAAAGTAGCTATTGAAATACTAATCATCACAATTGCAGCCAATACTTTCATACTTATTTTTTAATCGAACGAACCAATTAACCAACTCACTAATCCCTGTTCTCACTCCACAGTTCCCAAAGGTCTGCATGGTGTTGGATGCTCAGTCTTTTTTCATCGTAATGCCCTGCCAATCTTTTTTGCCTAAAAGCTTCATAAACCGTAACCGCACAGGCCACTGAAATATTGAGAGACTGTATAATGCCCACTTGGGGTATCACCATATTGCCATCGGCCAATGCTCTTATTTCATCACTTACACCCGTTTTTTCGTTACCAAAAACAAAGGCTATTGGTTGGGTAAAATTCATGGCGTATAAATCTACAGCGCCTTCGCCCAGCCAGGTAGTGTAAATACGGAAATTTCTTTTCCGTAGTGCTGCAAAGCATGCTTCTGTATTATCGTATTGGTGTATGGTAAGCCATTTAGCTGCACTGCTACTGCTTCTTTCGCCAAATTTTGTATGGGTTGGTATTTTGGTATTCAGCACAAAAACATCCTGTATGCCCACACTTTCGCAGGTACGCATTACGGCCGAAATATTGTGTGGGTCGTGTACATTTTCCAGCACCAGTGTTACATCGGCCTGGCGTTTGCTTAATACTTGTTGTAGTTTTTGGGTTCTTTCGGGGGTCATATTTTATTGAGTTCTTTAAAAGTAATTTTCTACAGCAAATCTAAACTGCTCTATGAATATTTTCTTAAAAGCAGTAATGTTGTTTTGCTCATAAAATATCAGCATGGCTTTTTTATGATCTATAGAATTAACGGTACTAAAAGAAATAGGGCAGTATTTATTGTGTAATAAAATAGCATTACTGATAATACGTTCTGTTCTTTTATTTCCATCGGCAAAAGCCTGTATATAAGATAGCAATACCAATGCCAGCAAGGCTTTTGCAAATACTTCCTCCTGCTGATTTATTAAAATGCACATTTCATGTAGTGCTTCATTTATCTGAAATTCATTTTCAAGTGGTCGGTAGTTTGTTTCAGAAATACCTATTCTTCTTTGCCGGATATTACGGGCTATCCCTAAATCTTTTATTAAAATGCTATGGATATCTTCTATTACAGAAACCGAAATTGGATGTATATGTGCAGGGTTTGCTATAATAAAATCCAATACCTCTTTATGATTAAGCAGCATTACAGCTTCGTCTTTTGTTTTGCCAGCTGCTGTTTCTTTTTCTTTTTGTAAACGTTCCGTTCCAAACAACGAATAAGTGTTGCCTTCTATCTGAGATGATTTCCAACTTAGGTCTATAGCCAGCCGTTCCAGTTCTTTCTGATATTCGGGATATGTAAGTTTAGCCACATTCTCTGTGTACGTTTTTTTGGTAATCATTAAGTGCTGAAAGCTCTATGTTTGTAAAAATGGCTGCCGTTTTAAGCACATCATCCAATAGCGAATGATTGAAACTGTTTCTTATTTTTCTATCGTCCACTTCGTTTGCAAAATAGGCCTCAACATCTGTAGGTCCTAGCAGTTCAAAACCCTTGCTTATCTGATATTTTGTAGCCCGGCCATTACCCGATGAAACCACCCAGCCATTTGCAATTAATTTTTGTAAAGCCCTTTTTACTGTTGCAAGTCCTATTTAATTTGCAAGACCATTGTAAATCTCATTAGAAGAAGACGATACGTTTTCTTTGATGAAATCCAGTATCAAACCCCCCTTTTTCATTGATTAGTTTGGGCATGTAAAAATTATTTACGGCTAAAATGTAGCGGAATTACGGCTTAATAAAGGCAAATATGAACCGTATCTCCGACATATTTGAGCTGCAATTTGGTTTTTTATAAAATTGTAGCTCAAATAATTTTTCATTGCAGCTCATTTAATCGTCTATTGAGCCGTAAAATCTATTTTATTGAGCCGTAATTTTCTTATTGAACGAGAATTTGTGTGTGTAATCTTATTTTTTCATTCATTACGACGTCCGATTTACTAGCCGTTTATCCAAAACAGAACGCCACCTCAAAGCACTTACCTACATTTAAACCCAAATAAATAAACCATGATGAAAAAACTATTACCGATGGCATTGCTTTCCCTTTTGATAGGATGCCAGGATAACGGCGGTAACACTGCCCACTCTGGCGGCGACCCGCTGGTAACCAACCTTGACACCACCATTAAGCCCGGCGATGATTTTTTTATGTATGCCAATAATGGTTGGATAAAAAGGAACGCAATACCGGCAGAGGAATCCAGTTGGGGCATTGGCCCGTTGGTGCAGGAAGATATTTACCTGCGCCTTAAAGCCATCAACGAAAAGGCAGTAAAAGATGGCGGAGCCGCCGGAAGTATTACCCAAAAAATAGCCAATTTCTGGAAGACAGCAATGGACACATTAGCCATAGATAAGGCAGGAATAACGCCATTAAAAACAGATCTCGACCGTATTACAGCCGCCTCAGATATTGCAGCTTTGCTGAAACTTTCGGCAGAGTTTAGTACCAAAGGTTCGGGAACTTTCTTTAGCAGCTACATTGGGCAGGATGATATGAACAGCGAAAAAATGGTGTTCTTTTTATCGCAGGGCGGCCTAGGAATGCCCAACCGCGATTACTATTTTAATACCGACGAAAAAACACTGGCAGTTCAAAAAGCTTTTAAAGCTTTTCTGGTGAAAATTTATACACAGCAAGGTAACGATGCTGCCACATCGCAAAAAATGATGGAGGATGTGTACCAGCTGGAAACGAAACTAGCAACAGCCAGCAGAAAATTAGCCGACCTGCGTGACCCTTATAAAAACTACAATAAAATGACCTTGGGGAAGCTGCAAAGCATTACCACAAATATTAACTGGGCCGAATATTTAAGCACCGCAAAAATAAACAATCTCGACAGCGTAATTGTAGGCCAACCGGAATTTTATATCGCTTTAAACAGCGAATTAAAAGCGACATCACTAGAGATTTGGAAAAATTACATGAAGTACAATTACGTAAACGATTTTAGCCAGTACCTAGATAATGCCACTTTTATGAACACCTTTAATTATGGCAAAGCCCTAAGCGGCTCTACCGAGCCAAGGCCACGCTGGAAAAGGGTTTTAGATGCCCAGGAAGGCGCCATTGGCGAAGCATTGGGCCAGCTTTTTGTAAAAGAATATTTTAACGAAAAAGCCAAACAACGCTATATAGGTTTGGTAGAAGCAATACGCACCGCTTTAAAAGAACGCATAGCAAAAATGAGCTGGATGAGTGACAGCACCAAGGCAAAAGCTTACGATAAATTAGCCAAAATTAAGAGCAAAGTGGGCTACCCCGATAAGTGGAAAGACTTTAGCGCCATGCAGATTGGAACGGTTTCTTATGTGGCCAACATACAAGCTGCTAACCAATGGTGGTACAATTACGAGGTTAATAAATTAGGCAAACCCGTAAACCGTGACGAATGGAGCATGACGCCGCAAACCTATAATGCCTACTACAACCCAAGCAACAATGAGATTGTGTTACCGGCAGGTATTTTTGCCGTGCCCGGCAAAAAAGACGAAGACCTGGACGATGCCCTTGTGTACGGTTATGCAGCAGCAAGCACCATCGGCCACGAAATTACCCATGGCTTCGACGATCAGGGAAGGCAGTATGATGCGGCCGGAAATTTAAAAGATTGGTGGAGCAAAAGTGATGCTGATGAATTTGCCAAACGTGCTGCTATGATTGTAAAACAATTCAGCGAATTTATTCCGGTAGATACACTGCATATTAATGGCGAAGCCACCCAAGGCGAAAACATTGCCGACCTCGGCGGATTGCTACTTGGCCTGGATGCATTTAAAAAAACCGATACCTATAAAAAGGGAGAGAAGCTGGGCGGCTTTACGCCATTGCAGCGCTACTTTTTAGGCTATGCCTATAGCTGGATGTATAGTGTGCGTAAGGAACAATTGGCCAGCCGTGTAAAAACCGATGTACACAGCCCGGCCAAAGAACGCATCAATGGCCCTGTGGTAAATGTGCCCGAATTCTACGAAGCTTTCGGTATTAAACCCGGAGATAAAATGTATAGGCCGGATAGCTTAAGGGTTAGTATTTGGTAAAAAAATAGCCCTCTTGCATTAATTTTAATACGGTTTTTTTGCTCCGCTTCACAATCCCATATCTTTTGTAAGAATAAAAAAATAGGTTAGTAATAAGCGTTTTAAAAACTCCATTTCTTGAAGAAATGGAGTTTCTTTTTGTATACAGCAAACAAATTTTGTATATCACATTTTATCCTATAAATATGTAAACTCAGAACTCCTTACCCTTTAAGCTGAAACCGCCTTTTCTTCGCAGTCTAAAAAGCCGAATAGTAGCAAACAGTTGAACGGAGCGTCGCCAATGTCGCTCCATCAGGGTACGGCTTTCGCTGGGTTAAAAAAAAGAAAAACTACGCAATCTAAATTGCGAGGTGTAGGGAGTTCTGAAACTTTTGCAGCTATTTTTCGCTAATCTGGTAGGTGCAGCAAATGCTAACGGCTGCACAGGTAACATCGTATATGCCACTTACGCCACCCAAATTTTTACAGTAATTTCAGCGGTAGCCTTGCGCTCTATAATTGCAAACCATTTACTAAACAGCTCCATCACGTAAGCAGTTAACTTTTGGTTTTTTCGCAACATTGATGAAATACTACTGTATCCATTTCTACTAAAATTTTATGGGGAGGGGTAGCAAACAAATACTGTTTGCTATTTTTATTACCATAAAAAAATACTGCAAAAAGAACCCACATGATTTTTTACACAACTAAAAGATGCCAACCCAACCCATTAACTTTGGAGCATGATGCGAAGGTTAAATGTTTTCTGGACTAGCGTAAAAATGACGCTGAACGAGCTCAACTCCAACAAGGTGAGGGCTACACTCTCATTAATCGGTGTATCGTTTGGTATTTTTTGTATAATAAGCGTACTAGCCACGGTACAAAGCCTAGAGCGAAATATAAAAGACGGACTGAAAGATTTGGGCAGCAACACCATTTATATACAAAAATGGCCTTGGGGTGGCGGCGACGATTACCCGTGGTGGAAATATGCCAAACGGCCCGACCCCGATTATGATGAATTGAAACCCGTAAAAAATCGTAGCCAGTATGCCGAGGCTGTATCATTTATTTTGTTCAATAGTAGCAATGTAGAGTATAAAGAAGCAGTTTTGCAAAATGTAAGCTGGTACGGCGTTACAGAGGAATACAATCAGATTCAGGAAGTGAAAATTTTATATGGTCGCTATATTTCCGCTTCAGAATTTCAGAGCGGAAGCAATGTGCTAGTAATGGGCTACGATAATGCTGAAAAACTTTTTGGCAATCCGGAAAAAGCAATTGGCCGCTCAATAGATTTACAAGGCAGAAAAGCAAACGTAATTGGGGTGATGAAGAAAAAAGGCCAAAGCCTAATGGGCGGCTGGGATTTTGACAACATCATTATTGTACCGGTTAACTATTGCCGACAGGTGGTAAATGAAAGAACAGCCGGCCGTTTTATTATGGTAAAAGGCCGCGAAGGCATAGCCGTACAAGACCTGAAAGATGAGCTAAAAGGTGTAATGCGAAGTGTAAGAAAACTAAGCCCTACTGCCGATGATAATTTTGCCTTGAATGATATTACAAGTGGCAGTTCGCAACTAGAATCGCTGTTTACATCGCTTAATATTGGCGGGTTTGTAATTGGTGGTTTTAGCCTAATTGTTGGGCTATTTGGCATTGCCAATATTATGTTTGTAACAGTAAAAGAACGCACGGCTCAAATAGGGTTAAAAAAAGCTATCGGTGCCAGAAGAAGCACCATACTTACCGAATTTTTAGTAGAATCGTCTATTCTATGTATAGCTGGAGGTATGATTGGGTTGCTCTTTGTTTTTTTGGTTACTAAGGTACTAACTGCTGTACTCTCATTTCCCATTTCGGTTTCGCCTGGTATTGTAGGGCTTGCAGTAGGCATTAGCTTGCTTGTAGGCTTGCTTGCAGGCATAATACCTGCTTGGAGTGCAGCTAAAATGGATCCGGTGGTAGCTATTAGGAGTAAATAGGCAGTGGGCAGTGTGCAGTAGCTCATTCCTAATCTCATAACTCCTTTCCCCTAGCAGTTTTGATTGCGTAATTTTCTTTTTTTGCCTGCCCCGCCTGCCCCGATGAATATCGGTGGATTATTTCGGTGGAACCCAGCGAAAGCCATGCCCTGATTGAGCTACATTGACGAACGTTTTTAATCCCGTAGGATTACGGGACTCCGTTCAACAACATAACCTTGTTCCGCTTCCCTTCTCAAACGCAATGGCATCCATTTCCCTTCTCCATTTGGAGAAGATGCCAAAGGCGGATGAAGCTGGAGAAGGTGGCCAAAGGCCGGATGAGGCTGCTACTATCCGGCTATTTAGACTGCGAATAAAAGGCGATTTTAGATTTCAGAGCAAGCAGTTCTAAATCTCCAATCCTTAATCCCTAATCCTCTAATCCCTTATTACAATGCTGCGGTAGGCAGCGGCATAGCCGCCAAAATAGCCAAGAGCACCACCGCTGATATTGCCCAAAACCACGCCCGGCTGGCTAAACGGATTTCCGATAGATTGTTGCGAAAACTCTAGTGTTCGCCAAAAATCGTAATGGGCTTTATCAATATTACAAAATTTGATTTTTACCGTATTTCCTTTTTTAAAATAGCCAGCATCTTCCAGATTAATTTCTGCATTTCTGTCCACACCTTTATCTACCTGTACACTGTAAGTAGTTCCATCTACAATATCATCGTCAAAAACCGAATTAAAACCGGGCAAAAAAGCGCTGTCGTTTACACTTGTAAAATAGCGTATATAATTACCAAGGCCGGGTGGATCGGTAATTTTAGCATACACCACTCGTTTGAGGGTATCTGGATTGTTAGGTGCTTTTTTCCACCATAGCGAATCTACCGTTTTTGCTGGGGTGGGTATTCTGGTTTTGGCTGTATAGGTTTTACCATTTACCTGTATCGTCATGGTGTAAGCGGTATTAAACCTGCCCAGTATTACTTGTGCTGGGTTGGTATTATCCACAGAATACACATACAATGTGTTAGTACCTGCTGGTAAAGCATACTCTTTTAGCTCCACAGTTTTAGTTCCATCGCTAATGGTAACTTTTGCATTGCGAACAAAAGATTTAGCCAGTAAATCAGCCGAAAATTTACTAAAATAATTAAACGATTTTGAGAGATATACCACCGGTGGTTGGTCGTTTTCTATTGTGGCATCCACTACAAGTACTTCGTCTGTAGCTTTTAGCTGAATATCAGCTTCCTTTTCGCAGCCGGCTGATAGTAAAACGATTATAAAAAGTATAGGGTAAAAAATTTTATTCATAAAGATCAAAGGTAGGTGATAGTTGGTTAGGGGTTAGGGGTTAGAGGTTGGTATGTAGCTTATAGTTGGCAAAGGTTAAAATAGTGAATGATGATTAGCACACGGATGTTATAGTGTGAACGGATAACCACGGATTTTTTATTCTGCTTCGCAGAAAAATATGGATTCCAATTTTAACGATTTTACCCGTTGTTAGATAAAGTAAAATTTGTATTTATACAACAAGAAATAACTACTAGAAGTTGAGAACACCACTACCATTTTTTTAAGTGTACCCTTTAGAACCAATCCCCAATCCCAAATCCGCCAATTAACTAAACCTTATTGCCATTGGTACAAATAAGTGTGTAGCAGGCAATTAACAATTATAGATTTGTATTATTGTGAAATATTTACAAAATATACGAAGCTAAAAAACATGAAAAAATTTAATCAGCGTTACTGGCTTTGTCAGATAGGCGGTTGGGGAGCTTTTATATTATTGTACACATTTTTCTATTTTACCCTTGGTATAAAAGAAAAAGAACAGCCCTATTTTTTTACCCAACTATTTATGGAAGCCCTACAAGGGCTGCTTATTACCCATATTATGCGGTTGGTAGTAAAAGAAACAAGATTGTTAGAAAAGAAATTAAACAACCAGATTTTTGTATTAATTGCCCTGACTTTTGTATTTGCAGTAGCTTATTCTTGTGTTAATATTATTACCGAAAAACTATTGCAAATTGAATCGCCAAAAATGGTGCAATACACACTTTCGAACAAAATAATCCGCACCACATTTGGGTTCATTTTATTTCTTACCATTTGGAACCTTATTTATTTTACCTACCATTATATAGGCCGCAGCCGACGAGAACAGGTAGATAAAATAAGGCTGGAGGCATTGGTAAAAGAGCTGGAATTAAAAACGATTAAAGCCCATATTAATCCTCATTTTATTTTTAACGCCCTAAACAGCATCCGAGCATTGGTGGATGAAAACCCAACACGGGCAAGAACGGCCATAACCGAACTGAGCAATATTTTACGCAGCAGTATGAAGAGTGATAAAGCAGAAACGGTGTCGCTGGAAAAAGAATTAAGTATAGTAAAAGATTACCTGGCTTTGGAACAAATACGGTTCGAAGAAAGATTACAGGTGGAAATGGATATAGACGATGATACGCTATACCAACAGGTACCACCTATGATGCTGCAAACGTTGGTAGAAAATGCCATTAAGCATGGTATTGGCAAAACAGTAGCCGGTGGCCACATTTCCATTATCAGCGATTTTAAGGATAACCACCACGAACTGATTATTAGAAATACTGGCCATTTAAACGGCAATCTTGGCGATGAAGGCTTTGGCATTGGCAGCACCAAAAACAGGCTGAAGCTTTTATACGGAGGCAAAGCAGCTTTCGAAATAAGAGACCTGAATGATAATGAAGTGGAGGCGAAGGTTACCTTGCCAGTAAATGTTTAATAGTCATTGAGGGTATGTAGGTCAATGGGGTCAAAATAATTATAGATGTAGCAAGGTTGTTTGGCTGAGGCCAAAATAAAAGCGATTTTAAGTTCTTTGAAATGACAAGAAAATACTGGCATTAAGCCCTGAAAGGGCGGCACATAATAGCCCGGGGCAGAGCCCCGGGTTTTAGAATTTTCTATTGCCGATTAGCCCTGTAAGGGCGCAACAATTATGTAATGCAGTTTTGTTTGCTAACTATTTTGTTCCGCCCTTTCAGGGCTTGCTTGCCCATATATTTCATAACCCAGGGCGTTGCCCTGGGCTATTTCTTTCGCCCCTT
>JAYUOV010000018.1:0-6796 GCA_043760535.1 Chitinophagaceae bacterium | reverse complement strand
CGTGCCCTGATGGAGCGACATTGGCGACGCTCCGTTCAACTGATTGCTACTATCAGGTATTTAGATTGCGAATAACAAGCGGTTTCAGTTCACGGGGTAAGGAGTTCTGAATTAAAAAACAAACGCTGTATTGATGCCTTCCACAATTACCAACCGAAATTGCTTAAAATTGAATATTACCTACTTAAATCCACTTCCGTGATTAATTATTACCAGATTTTTCGCAGTAGCATTATCCGGCAAAACTTGTAAATACCTTTTTTCTAAAATGAGGCAAATATCATTATCAACGGCTTTTTTTATTAAGTGTAATGGGCATTATATCACATTCATTTGGTTTTATACTTGTAATACATACAGCTCAAACAGTAGCAGATAGTATAGTGCATACAAAAGCAATGATTGGTTTCAATTGCATCTTTAATTTATTACCTAAATTTTTTATACTTATATTATTGCTGTAATACTGTGTTGCTTCAACCTCATTTCTAAGTTTTTGGCACGGTATTGCTGCGAGTTCCGTAGTATTTAATTACTCCTTTATTTGATTCATTTTAGGATTAGTAATGTCATTGAATGGATTTAATTCTTTAAAAGTAATGTTGATAATTTTTAATATTTTTTGGGTAATAGGGAGGATGTTGCTCCTTCTGTATGAATCTGCTTCGGCATCTGGCAGCTCTCCGTCTTTCTTTTTTCTTTCCATTTCTTTTACTGCCACAAGCAATTCTGCCTTTGCTTCCGAAATTCCTTTTTTCTTTGATTCATCTAGCTTAAAATAAGTGATGGCTTCAGAAGCATAGAATTCGGCTTTCTTTTTTTGTAAGTCAGTTTGTGCGCTAACAACTCCGTATAGCAACATCGCTGCTATAATCAAGGTGCTTTTCATTTTTTAATTTTTAGATGATGAATATTTTTTGTGTTAAAACGATGAAATTAATTAGTAATAGTGAAACCGAAATTTTATTGTACTTCTTATACATCTTCAGGATATACTTTTTAACAACTATGCATTATAATATTAACACTTTTGAGTAACTGTAAAAAAAAAGACAGCAACGGCAGCAAGCAATTTAGTAGTGACATAGGCAAACTGCAACGCACCTAGAATTTGCATACCTGTAGCGGTAAAAAATCACAACCTTTTGAGTTGTTAGCCTAAGCTGTTACAAAAAAACAGTTCCGAAAAATTCCGGAACTGTTAAGCATTTGTATTGTAGTGGACAATTGAAATTATGCTACGGCCTTGTTAACTAAATCGGCTGCTTCGCTAAGTAGTATGGCGCTTTGTACTTTAAGACCACTTTCATCTATCAGCTTTTTGGCTTCTGTAGCATTGGTACCTTGCAAGCGTACAATAATTGGAATATTTATTTCGCCAATTGTTTTATAAGCATCAATAACGCCCTGTGCCACACGGTCGCAGCGAACAATACCGCCAAAAATGTTTATTAGTATAGCTTTTACTTTCGGATCTTTCAAGATAATTCTAAAGCCAGCCTCTACTGTTTGCGCATTTGCACTGCCGCCTACATCTAAAAAGTTGGCAGGTTCTCCACCGCTTAATTTAATCATATCCATAGTAGCCATGGCAAGGCCTGCACCATTAACCATGCAACCTACATTACCATCCAGCTTTACAAAGTTCAGGTTAAACTGTCCGGCTTCTACTTCGGTAGGGTCTTCTTCGGTTACATCCCGTAAAGCTGCCAAATCGTTATGACGCATCAGGGCATTTTCATCAAGGCTCATTTTGCAATCCACCGCAATCATTTTATCATCGCTTGTTTTAAATAACGGATTAATTTCCACCATGCCACAATCGAGGCCTACAAAAGCACTATATAAATTGGTTACAAATTTCACACAGCTTTTAAAAGAATCGCCGCTTAGGCCAAGGTTAAAGGCTATTTTACGGGCTTGAAAACCTTGTAACCCACCAGCAGGGTGTACCCACTCTTTAAATATTTTGTCGGGCGTATTGTGTGCCACTTCTTCTATGTCCATTCCGCCCTCGGTACTGTACATAATTACATTTTGGCCTTTGGCTCTATCTAATAAAATGCTTAAATAGAATTCTTTTACCGGATTTGGACCCGGATAATACACATCCTGAGCTATTAAAATTTTGCTAACTTTTTTGCCAGCAGGCCCCGTTTGGATGGTAATTAAAGTACCACCTAAAATATTACGGGCAATAGTTGTTACATCTTCCAGGCTTTTGGCCACAGCCACACCACGCTGTTCTGTACCTAATATTTTTCCCTTACCACGGCCACCAGCATGTATTTGGGCTTTTATTACGGCAAAAGAATTACCCGTTTGCGTCTTTATTTGGCGGTAAGCCTCTTCGGCACTCATAACGTTATCTACTGCAATGCCTTCCTGTACTGGAACATTGTATTTTTTTAACAACTCTTTCGACTGGTATTCATGCAAATTCATAGTGGTAATTTTTTTAGATGGGGTAAAGATAAGCTTAGCAGCTATTAAAATGTTTTGGAAAAACAAGGCTTCAACTTTTTTTTATTAGGCCTAAAACCATAGAAAAGTGGAAAGATTATCTGCTGGCCACATCTTCCAGATGCTGCCAGTTTCCTTGTAGTTTCATTACCTTTTCTATTACATCTCTAGCACAGCCCATGCCACCATTTATGGTTGAAATATAATGGCTGATTTGTTTTATTTCGGTTGCTGCATCGGCTGGGCAACAGGCTACAATGCCAAGTTGCTGCATCACTTCGGCATCGGGTATATCATCGCCCATATAAAGAATTTGATTGTAAGGCAAGTTGTTAGCGGTGGCGTATTGGCTTAGCACCATTTTCTTATTGGTTACTTTCATGTACACATCGTTAATGCCCAATTTCTCTAAGCGGTCTTTTACCAACTCCGAGTAGCCGCCAGAAATAATTACGACCCTATAGCCTTTTTTTACAGCCAATTGTAGGGCATAACCATCTTTAATATTCATCCGTCGTACCATCTCCCCTCCAGGAAATAAAAAAAGTGTGCCGTCGGTAAGCACACCATCTACATCAAAAACAAAGGTTGTAACGGGATTGAAAAGTTCGAGTACGTTCATCTTGGTTGATTGGTTGATTCGTTGATTCGTTTATTGGTTATTTGGTTGGGCTACTGTTACGTATCAAATAATTAACCAATCAACCAATTACTATTTTTGGTTATCCCGCCACTCGTACACCCAGCTGCTTTGTATCATTTCTAGGTGGCCTTCGCTACTTTGTTCACGGGTGCCGTTAAAGTTGGGTATTTGTAAAATCCACTCTAATAATTCTGTAAAGCGAATTCTGTAAATTTTACTTTCAGTAAAATCATCGCCAAAACGTTCATATAGTTTCATGGCAATGTCTTCGTGGTCGTTCCAATGTATAGGTGGTTCGTAATGCATGTTGTGTTTGTTGATGGGTTTATCTGAAATTAGTTTGCAGTTAAGCAGTTGGCAGTTAGCAATCTAGTAGTTGAAAGTTAGGAGTTAGCAATAATTGTTAAAAGTTACGTCAGCCTTTTCCAACTGCCAACTACTAAACTGAACTACTCTCCCAAAAACTGGCTTTGGTCTGGCAGTAATACTTCTATATCACCACTACCATCAAGCAATACACACTGGCAACCTAGGCGGCTGGTAATGCGGGGGTTTACAGCACGGTCTATAAAATCTTCTTCTTTGTCGCTCAATGCTTCTAGGTGTTCATCGCCACGCATAACATAAATGTGGCAAGTGCTGCAGGCACATACACCGCCGCAATTGTGGTGCAGGTCGATATCGTTTTTTAAAGCTGTTTCTAAAATAGAATCACCAATAATGGCATTGGCTATTGTTACCGGAAGCAACCCTTTTTTTTCGAACTTAAAATGGATGTTGTACATGTTTTACTAATAATCTTAATCGGATGCAAAAGTAGGGTTATAGCATTTACGGCTTATAACGAAATAGCAGCTAATAAATAATAAAGGTTTTAGCTAACATCATTGATTTAAGTAACAGGGATTAAATAGGTCTTCATATATTTTTTAGGTAGCCATTTACCCACAATATTTAAGGAGTCTCGTTTTTTAAGATTAAAATGCTGAAAGTAATTTGCTAACAGTATAACCAATAGGTATTTCTATATTTGAATACTTCTCGTCATCAACTTGTATATAGTTGCCAACTGCGGAGAACTGGCCAATAACTGTAAATGCTTTTCTATTGTTTTCTCATCGTTTCTGGAGGCCGGGCCTGTTTGTACTTTTCGTGGGTCATGGTCGTTTAGGCGTAGTGCAGTTTCTTTTATTATGGGTTGTAGTAAACTAAAATCCACTTGTTCCTGTTCACAATATTTTGCAGCAAGGCTGTATAAATGGTTGGTAAAGTTATTAACAAACACCGCAGCCAGATGCAGTTTCTGCCGGTTATCGTCATTGGTTTTTTGTACTTGCTTGCTAATAGAGGCCGCAAAATCTTCTATAAGGCAAAGGGCATGGGCAGTATTACCATCTATCAGTAAAGGAATGGTTTCGTAATCTGCTTTGTCTTTTGCCAAACTCTGTAGCGGATATAACACACCATAATTAGCCGAACTATTTTTAAGCACTTTTATACTTATAGCACCCGCGGTATGTAGCACCAATCCTTTTTTATACCTTATTTTTTCGGCTGCTTTTCCTATAGCTGCATCGCTTAAAGCTATCAGATATACGTCAGCATCATTGGTTATCATATTCCAATCGTCCACAGCATAACAATGCAGTTCTTCGGCCAATATTTGGGCATGATGCAGGCTACGGCTATACACTTGCAAAACGGTATTACCGGCAGCCATTATTTTTCTGCCAAGAATGGTAGCCACATTTCCCGAACCTAAGATTGATACTTTCATTTTGGTGATATTAAATAGATTTGGTGCTAAGATTTTAATATGGCATCACATCAGCTTTCGCTGGCTCAGCGTATTGGCGTTAATTATTATCGAGCTAAAATAATGATGCTTAAAAAAGTATCTACAGTGGCAGCTGCCAAAGCTACACTGGATATTTTTACAAAACCATTTGATAGTGGTAAAAGAAAGGACACCCAACTTTTTAAACATGCTAACAGGTTTCAATTTCAATCGGAAGAAACCAGTTTAATGGGTTATCATTTTACCAGCGAATATTTTACGGGTAAAAAATTGTTGATTGTGCATGGCTTTGCTGGCAGTTGCCGTGCCTTTGAAAAACACATAAACCCTGCTCTAAAAAAAGGGTACGAAGTGTACACTTTTGATGCACCGGCACATGGCCTAAGCCATGGAAAAAGATTAAACACCCACATGTACCGGGAGGCTATTATTGAAATAATGAAACTTCATGGCCCGTTTGATGCCTACATTAGCCATAGCCTCGGCGGCCTTTCGCTAATGCTGGCACTGGAACAAATACCCCATACCAAACCGCCCAAAATAGTATTGATAGCACCTGCTACTGAAGGAACCACAGCAGCAGACAATCTTTTTTTGCTACTAAAATTGCCCTCCGATATAAGAATTGTCTTTGAGCGGCTGATTATGGATTTAAAAAGCCTACCCTTAAGCTGGTACTCTATTAGCAGGGTATTACCATTAGTAAAAGCAGATATTTTATGGTTACACGACCAAGACGACCCTACCACACCTATAAAAGATGTACTACCCATTGCTTCGCAACAACCAGAAAATATACAGTTCCATTTTACCAAAGGCCTTGGCCATAGCCGTATTTATAAAGAGAAAACTGTAAGAAAAATGATTGATGATTTTTTGTAAAAAAAAGCATCGGATGGTAAGAAAGCAACTGCCTGCCCCGATGCATATTTGTGGATATTTTGAGTAACAAAGACGCATTTTTTGCTGCTTCGCAGATAAATTTATTTTTCATTTTACTATTTTTTTCGATGGTTCCATAGGTAGTAACATAATCGAATATGAAACAAATTAATTATGAAAAAAATACGTTGGGGCATATTAAGCACTGCAAAAATTGGAAAAGAAAAAGTAATAACAGCACTGCAAAAGGGAAAGTATTGCGAAGTAACTGCTATTGCATCCCGCAATGGGCAATTAGCAAAAGAAGTAGCCAATTTTTTAAAAATACCCAAAGCTTACAGTAGCTACGATGCCCTGTTAAGCGATGCTGAATTAGACGCTGTATATATTCCATTACCAAACCACCTGCATGTGGAATGGGCTATAAAAGCAATGGCCGCCGGAAAGCATGTACTCTGCGAAAAACCGATTGGATTATCATCCGCGGAAGGCGAAAAATTAGTAGAAGCTGCCAAACATTACCCGCATTTAAAAGTAATGGAAGCATTTATGTATCGCTTTCATCCGCAATGGGTACATGCCAAAAAACTGGCTACAGATGGCAGCATTGGCTACCTTAAAACCATCCATTCTTTCTTCTCTTATTTTAATGATGATCCCAAAAATATCCGCAATCAAAAAGAGCTAGGCGGTGGCGGCCTTATGGATATTGGCTGCTATAACATTTCACTATCCAGGTTTTTGTTTGATGCCGAACCAATAAGTGTAATTGGCTTAGCAGATTACGATCAAGTTCTAGAAACAGATCGGCTTGTATCCGGCATGATGGAATTTGAAGGAGGCACATCCACATTTACCTGCTCCACTCAATTAGCGCCATACCAGCGGGTTCATATTTTTGGTACGGCAGGGTATAGGGCATCTCTAAAAACCCATATTTTGTAAGTGCCGCATTTTAAGTTACAATTTTATTTTAATATGTTATTTTCTTTTTACTCTTGTTTTTCTGT
>JAYUOV010000017.1:0-20915 GCA_043760535.1 Chitinophagaceae bacterium | reverse complement strand
TTATATTACAAGTACAGAACCTACCGATGCAGATAGAAAAAAATATGCAAAGCTGATAAAAGTAGCAGTAGGAGATGGTACCAATGCCCAACGCACATCTATGGATTTACCCATTATAAAAAAGGTAATAGAAGCTGTAAAAGTTACCACTAAAGATCGGGTAGTGTTGCAACCAACTATGGGCGGCACACTCCCACTTTTCCTTTTTGAAAAATACTTGAATGGCAGAACCATTACCGTTTCTATAGCCAACCACGATAATAACCAACATGCAGAAAACGAAAATATCCGGTTAGGAAATTTATTTGATGGCATAGAAACCATGGCATCGCTGATGCTAATGAAATGAATCGGAGCAATATGCTGCTGTTTAAGATGGAATAAAAAGGGCAAATCCTAATAATATAGAGAGTATCTACCCAATTAAAATATGTACTGCACCAATCTGTAATTATACTTTCTCTTTAACCCTGCTTCGCCAAACTATTGTACATATCCCCATTAGTACCAAGAAAAAAGAAATTATTTCTGCCTGTGTGGGATGTCCCCACAAATCGTAGTGTGTATTTACCCTTATTTTTTCTACTATAAACCTTTCTATACCATTAAAAATAAGATAGATGCCTGCGATAACACCCGCAGCTTTTATCTTTTTACGTAAACCCCAAAGCACCAAAAACAACAATGTGCAAGCAATGGTTTCGTAAAAAGGCGTAGGAAAAACAGGTGCCGGCAGATAAGTATTGTATTTTTCATCGGTACTATTGGCCAGCTTAATGCCCACTTCGTTTACATTATGCGGGTAACTGTAGGCTACAAACCAATCTGGCAGCCAGCTAGGTGCTTTTACCGAAAGGTGTGGCACATCTGCCGATGTTTTTACTTCGCCCAAGGTTTTAAACTCTTCCTTATAATATGCAAGGTTGTTAGTTATAGCTTTTTCAAAACCGGTACTATCTGCTAGTATAACTTTTGCATTTTCATCTGCTATATATGCACTATTGGGTATGCCCCAATCGCCATCGCCACTTACCTGGCAGCCAATACGGCCTACTGCGTAAGCTATCATCATGGCTGGTCCAAATGTATCGGCAAGGTGCCAAAGCCCAATTTTGTGTTTTTTTGCAAATATTACAATGGCTATTGTAGCACAAATAAGCCCACCATAAAACGTAAAACCGCCTGCAGAAAATAAAGAAACTATCGGAGCTTTTACAAAATCATCCCAGTTTTCTAGATTATGAAAAACTTTGGCTCCAGCAAAACCAAAAACGGCTGCCAATAAAATTATGTCTCCAACCCTGTCGTGTGGCCAAATACGAATTTTTCTTTTTTCAGGCTTTGCTAATTTTTCTTTTTGTCCCTGCCAGTATTTTAATCCGCCCAAAATAGCAGCTAATAAAATACCAGCTAATACACTACCTCTTGATGAAAACAAATATGCCTGCGGATCATTTAATACTGTATCTGATTGAAAAAAGGTACCGACCAATTTAAAACCAATTAAAAACCCAAAAAAGCAGTTCAGTATTATTTCTGACCAGTTTGGCCCTTTCCCTATCAGAATATGATCCTCTTGATAGCTCAACAATCCAAGCCTTTCTTTTCGTTTCATTTCGGATGTTAGAACCACCGCCCCAACTATAAATGCTATGGCTACAAAAAAACCAAATGAGTTTACAAATTTTAGCCACTGCAATTCAATGCCAAAAATATCTTTAAAAAAATAGTAGAGATTGGGGTACATGCTTTAATAATTGGTGGCGAATATAGCGATTGGTTATTAGGGATTGGAGGTTAGGGATTGGTCATTAGTCAATCGTAAGTGAGTTATTTTTTTGGGGTATAAAAAAACCTTCCCCAAAAAAAAGGAAGGTTTGAGGTTTGAGGGCATGTTGCTTTCTACAAATTAATTACAGTACTGGTCGAAAGCACTGATAAGATTTTGGGCAATTACCTGTGCCGGTCTGCCTTCTATCTGATGGCGTTCTATCATGTGTACCAACTGCCCATCTTTAAACAAGGCAATGGCCGGGCTCGATGGTGGATAAGGCATCATGTATTCACGTACTTTTTGCACGGCTTCCACATCAAAACCTGCAAAAGCTGTGGTGAGATGGTCGGGCTTTTTCTCAGCATTCATTACGGCCATAATTACACCAGGCCTTGCTGTGCCTGCACTACAACCACATACAGAGTTTATCATTACAAGCGTTGTTCCATAAGCTTTCATTTGCTCGGATACGGCTGCACCTGTCTGCATTTCTTCAAAACCGTTGTCGGTTAATTCTGCCTTCATTGGCAATACTATTTCTGCTGGATACATTTTGATTTGAGATTTACGATTTAAGAATTACGATTTAAAGTCGCATTTGTTTATGATGCAAAATTAACGGCTTCACCAATTGATGCTAAAATAAAGTTTCAACATTAGCAATAAAAACAGAGTTGGATAAAGTATGATTCGAAAAAATAAAGGAATGAAAAGGACATGTATGGATGATTTTTTTAAATGAAAATAGATTTCACTTATCAAAATGCCATTATGTCATTATAAAATTATAATTAAGCCATTATGTCGCTATAAGAATGTTTTAATTACTTCTTTCATTAAAAAAATGCTGTTCAAAACCTTTTGGAACATCGTTTGATAAATTCATTGTACAAACATTTTTAAACCAAAAAAATACATACCATGAATTTTGTAAAAGTAAACAACCGCCCCGCCGCAAGAACTTTTGATGGCCTGCTGAACGACCTGTTCGGAAATTTAGAAAACGTGGTTGGCCGTGATTTTAATGCCAATACACCACCCGTAAATATTGCCGAAACAAAAGAAGGGTATCAACTGGAACTAGCAGCACCGGGCCGCAAAAAGGGAAACTTTAAATTAAAAGTAGAAAGAAACCTGCTGGTAGTTTCTTACGAAGAAATGAAATCCGAAGAAACAACCACTGAAACAGCCAACAATCTGAAACAGGTTCGTAAAGAGTTTAGCATCAACGCTTTTAAACGCACATTTAATTTAGATGAAAAAACAAATACCGAAGGTATTTTAGCTAAATACGAAGACGGCTTGCTGAAATTGTTTGTTCCAAAAAAAGAAGAAACAAAACCAACAGTAACAGAAATTACGATTGGATAAATAAAAGACAGGATACCGTTAAAAGAGTATCTGCAATACCAGTTTCCGATGGGTGCATTTAAAATTGTAGCAGTATAAATACCTTAAATTTAGGAAACCAAACTTTAAACCGGTAACCAATACAATTTTTATTGAATTGGCGAAAAAGCGCTACAAACAATAATAAACGCTAAATAAGATTGATAGATTTTATGACTGCGAGAAAGATTTTGAATCTATTTGGCATGACCTTGGCCGGGAAAAGTTGGAAGCTCATGTAAGTGATGTACCCGCCGACAGGCGAAAAAAAACACTTACCAAATTTGGGAAAATAAGTATCATTAGCACCCATCTCTTTTGTAACGGAGTAAATGGCTTTCTGATAAGCCAGCATCTGCAAAAATTGATGGCTCTATGTTATTGACACGTGATGATGGGTGGAAATAAGTAAAGGTTGGCCGGATTTTTACAAGCGGCTCTTATATATACCCTTACGGAAAAGCAAGCTGGATAAGGCATTCGCAATATGTAGCCCATCTAGGCAACAGAACGGCATTCACAAAACAGATGGATGATCTGATAAAATCTTATGGACAATGGCGCAAACGGCTGGTCTTTATCACCGATGGCGGAACGTGGATAAAAAATTGGATAGAATACGCATTCCCTCAAGCCATCTCCATATTGGACTTCTATCATGTGTGCGAACATTTACACTTGTTCGCAAACGTTGCTTTTAGCGACGATGTAGAGCGAAAAAAATGGACTGATAAACAAAAGGCCTTGTTATTACAAAGCAAAGTAACGATGGTTATAAAAAATATTATCAGGCTAATTAACAAGTGTAAAAAAGCCTAATTGCTCATAAATTATTACACTATCAATGCTTCCAGAATGGATTACAAACGATATAAAAATATGGGAGCAGGTCTAATAGGTTCAGGTGCAATAGAATCGGCACACCGAACAGTCGTACAAAAAAGAAAGAAACAATCAGGACAAAGGTGGACTAACAAAGTGGTATAGAATATACTAAAATTAAGGGTAATTACTATGAATGAGCAATGGCATAAAGTAGTGCAGTTAATTAAATTGGCAGCATAGGTTGGATGCGACAATTTTAAATGCACCCAATGTGGATAAACTTTGCTTCTTAACCATACTTAGCCTCCAAATCATAAACCCACCTATTCTATCGTTATTTTAGTGCCGATTATAGAAATGTGCATTTTTTAAAAACCATTATACTAGCTGTGTGTAGTGTTTGTTGCTTTTTAGCAATGGCACAAAAAAATCCTTTGTCGAATATCCGGCAAAAGAAAATAGCTGTGCAAATACGGCCAGAGCCATTTGATACACTTAGTATTGTTCCCAATTCTTTTTTTATAAAAGGATTTACAAAATACCAATACCTACTTAACGAAGCCGACGCAAAAATTAGCTGGAAAGAGTTGCCTAAAACAGATAGTGTTGAAATTAGCTATCGTGTTTTCCCTTTTCAGCTAAATACGGTTAGCCGCCGCTTTTTATACGATTCAATAGCTGATAAAATACGGGCCGAACCTTTTGTATTTAACCGTAATAACAAAAGAGCAGCGGATAATAAACTAATGGATTTTGGCAGCCTTACTTATAGCGGCAGCCTTGGCCGGTCGCTTAGTTTTGGCAATGCACAAGATGCTGTGGTAAACTCCAGTTTTAACCTGCAACTGAGTGGTTTACTCGGCGATAGTATTCAAATAGCCGCAGCTATTACCGATAATAATATACCAATACAGCCCGATGGCACCACACAACAACTCAACGAGTTTGACCGTATTTTTTTACAGTTTAAAAAACAAAACTGGCAGGTAGATTTGGGTGATATAGATCTGCGGCAAAACAATTTTTATTTTCTTAATTTTTATAAAAGGCTACAAGGCATTTCGATTAAAACAGAAAATAAGATTAGTAAAAATATTACCAATAAACTAACAGCAACCGGAGCCGTAGCAAAGGGAAAATTTACCCGTAACATTTTTCAAGGATTAGAAGGAAACCAGGGGCCATACCGGCTAACCGGCGCCAACAACGAATTGTTTTTTGTAGTGCTTGCCGGTACCGAAAGGGTATATATAGATGGCGTAATGATGCAGCGTGGCGAAGACCAGGATTACGTAATTAATTACAACACGGCCGAGGTAACATTTACGCCCAAACAAATGATTACAAAAGACAAGCGGCTACAGATAGAATTTGAATATGCCGACCGTAATTACCTCAACTATCTGGTGTATGCTGGCAACGAAATACAGGTGGGAAAAAAGTTAAAGATTTCTATTGGCGCATACTCTAATTCCGATTCTAAAAATGCGCCCATTAACCAAACTTTAGATAAAGATCAAAAGCAGTTTTTAAGTAAGGTTGGTGATAGTATTCAACAGGCATTTTACCCAACTGCTTACTTAGATACATTTGCTGTGGGCAAGGTGCTGTATATAAAAAAAGATACACTTGTAAACGGCATCACTTACCAATCTTTTGTATATCAGGCTTTTAAAACCAAAGAAATGTATGGCCTTTCTTTTAGCGAAATAGGGCAGGGCAAAGGAAACTATATACCAGCCTTTAATGCAGCCAATGGTAAAGTATATACATGGGTGGCACCTATAAATGGTGTACCACAAGGCAGCTACGAACCGGTAAGTTTATTGGTAACCCCCAAAATGCAGCAACTGGCTACCATAAGAACGGAGTATAAACTAACCGATAACGCACAAGCCTTTGTAGAGGCGGGTTTCAGCAAACGGGATATCAATAGTTTTTCGGCAAAAGATAAAAGTGATGATGTGGGTGCTGCACTAAAAATGGGTGTAACAGATAGCCGGAACATCATGTTTAGAAAGAAAAAATTAGACCTTATTTCTACTTTTGGTTACGAATATGTACATGAAAAATACAGACCGTTAGAGCGTTTGCGTTCGGTGGAATTTTTAAGGGATTGGGGGCTTCCATTTAACCTTATTAACACAGTAACAGAACAGTTGCCATCTGTGGAATTTCAGCTAAAAGACAGCAAGGCCAATAATGTACAATACAATTACCAAGGCTATAACCGAAGCGATGGTTATAAAGCACACCGACAATCGATAGCTAATTTTTACACAATACATGGCTGGCAATTAAACAATGCAGTGATGTACACAACCATAGCAGGCAGCAACTTTAGCGGCTATCTTTTGCGACCCAATATCAGGCTAGATAAAAGCCTTAAAAAAATTAAGAATTACCAGATAGGTGCTTCGTTTTTTATGGATCATAACCAGCTTCGTTATAAGCAATCAGACTCGCTAAGCCTTACCAGTTTTTCTTTTACCGATTGGAGTGCTTTTGTAAAAAGTAACCAGGCTAAAGACAATCGATGGTCGCTCAATTATACATCCCGAATCAACCGCTTGCCGCAGCGTACCGCTTTTGAAACTGCCGACCAAAGCCACAATTTTACAGGCTTGATGGAACTGTTAAAAAATACGCATCATCAGTTTAGGATAAATGCAACGTACCGTATTTTAAAAATAAAAAATCAGGCCATAACCACACAAAGACCAGAAGATAATTTGCTGGGCCGTGTGGAATATATTACTAATATTTTAAAAGGTATGGTTTCGGCTAATATACTTTACGAGTTGGGCTCCGGACAGGAACAACGGCGTGATTTTAGTTATGTGGAAGTACCGGCTGGCCAGGGAGAATTTACATGGATAGATTATAATACTGACGGAATACAGCAGCTCAACGAATTTGAAACAGCCTTGTTTCAAGACCAGGCAAAATTTATACGGGTTTTTACACCCACTAACCAGTTTATAAAAGCAGCATATAACACGTTTAATTATTCGTTTACCATTTCGCCACGTAATTTTTTTGGCAGCAAAAAAATGAATGGGTTTGAAAAATTGCTTTCAAAAATTATCCTGCAAAGTACTTTGCAAACCAGCCGAAAGGCCATAAG
Organism: Chitinophagaceae bacterium; assembly: GCA_043760535.1. GTDB lineage: Bacteria > Bacteroidota > Bacteroidia > Chitinophagales > Chitinophagaceae > JAZKFT01. Next base: position 13,800 of record JAYUOV010000017.1, on the reverse strand, counting down.
TAATAGCAAGTTTCAGATAGATCCATTTAAAGGCTCGGTGGCCGATACCAATCTTATTTCGCTAACCAACACCTTTGCCAATACACTTTCATTTAACCGCAGCAGCACGGTTTGGGGTTTTGATATAAACCAGAATTTTAATACAAACAAAGCCATTCTTACCTACGGTTTTGAAACCAGAAATTACAAAGATTGGGCTGGCCGCATCCGCTGGAATATTGGCCGGAAATTTACTATTGAAATGCTGGAAAGAATTAACAGGCAAAGCTTAACCGTGCCCAACCCCAAATTTGATAATCGCAATTATTTAATTAAAACCGTTTCTGTAGAACCGAAGCTAACGTTCACATCCGGCTCTGTTTTTCGTATAGCCAGCAGCCTTCGCAGCGATTGGAAAAAAGGGAGCAGCAGTGCCGGCAATGAGCCTTGCAACATACAATCTATCAATCTTGAAAGTAAGTACAATGTGCTGCAAAGTGCCGTGGTTAATGCCAAGCTTACTTTTAGCAACATTGCTTACAATGGGCCAACGAACAGCACCGTAGCCTTTATTATACTAGATGGCTTACAGCCCGGTAAAAACATTTTATGGAGTGCTGATTTTACCAAGCGCCTTGCAAACAGTCTTGAACTCAATTTTCAATACGAAGGCAGAAAACCAGGTAGTGGCAACACAGTACACATTGGCCGTGCTTCGCTAAGAGCACTTTTTTAAATTTTAGAACTCCTTACTCCTCGCAGTTTTGATAGCGTAGTTTTTCATTTTTAACCCAGCGAAAGCCGTGCCCTGATTGAGCGACATTGGCGACGCTCCGTTCAACTGTGTGTTACTATTGGGCTCTTTTAGACTGCGAATAATAAGCGGTTTCAGAATTCGGGGTAAGGAGTTCTGAATTTCAGGCTATCATTCAATATTTTAAAAAACCAGGATTGCAATTGAATGATGAATAGTTAAGCCATTTACCACCAGCATTTAGGGCAACGTAAGATAATGCTGCCCAGCTTTATAGTCATGCTCTAGGGCATCTATAATTGTTTTTACCTGAATAGGATTGCTTAAAAAATCTGCATTGGAAGCATCTACAAATAGCGTAGTAATGTTGTGCTGTTTAATATAATTGGTATAGGTTTCTTGTATGCTAAAAAGATATTCATCGGTAATATCTTGCTCGTAACTGCGGTTACGTTTGCGAATATTTTGCTGTAATTTATGCACAGGTGCATGCAGGTATATTAGTAAATCTGGCTTCAGCACCTGTTGGTGGATAATATCGAACAATTTTTGGTACAACCGAAATTCTTCATCGGATAAATTAACCTTGGCAAAAAGAAGGCATTTGGTAAAAAGGTAGTCGGATACGGTTACGCTTTGAAATAAATCTTTTGTATGCAACAAGTCTTTTAACTGCTTGTACCGCTCTGCCATAAAAAATAATTCTACCGGAAAAGCATACTGGTCGGGATTTTGGTAAAATTTGGTCAAAAAAGGATTGTCTGCAAACTCTTCCAATACCAGCCGTGCATTTAGCTGCTTGCTAAGCAAATGTGCTAGCGTAGTTTTTCCTGCACCAATGTTTCCTTCTATGGTTATAAAGTGATATTTCATGTATAAATAGTCCGATAAACTTTCAAACACTTGTTTGTAATCCGGCAATCAAAAATCAGCTTTCGGCAAGGCATTACAAGGAAAACTTTTTCACATTTAGCGGATCGCTGCATTCCTGCAATAACTGTAGAATTGGTTTGTGCAAAACAGGGTGCTGTATTAGCGGAGCTATTCCTGCAAGTGGCACTAGCACAAACCGGCGCAAATGCAGCCGTGGATGCGGAAGCTGCAATGATGGCGAATCTATAATAAGGTCGTTATAAAATAAAATGTCTAGGTCTATGATTCTGGGGTCGTATTGATTGTTGCGTGTACGACCCATTTTTTTTTCTATGGCTAAAAGCTTACGCAATAGTTTAAAAGGGTTTAGATCCGTATTTATACACAATACCTGGTTTAAAAAATCAGGCTGAGCTTTGTTACCCCAAGCTGCTGTTTGGTAAATGTTTGAACTGGATACTATCGAACCACATTCAATGGCAATAGCCGCAGCGGCATTTGTAAGTTGCCGTAACGGATGATCCAAATTGCCGCCGGTGAGTATGTATGCAGTGTTCATTAGATTGCAAAAGTGGGGTAAAGGTTTCTTTTAAACAGAAAAATATGCAAAGCCATAAGTGGTTTGGGTGCCAAATGCAAGCGGCTACCCCAAAAAGCAGAACACAAAAAACAGTATATTTACTTTAAAAAAAGAATGGCTGCAGTAGCATTAAAATACATTGAGCAAACTGAATATTTGGATGCCGAACGAAAGGCACTAAATAAACATGAATACTACAAAGGCGAAACTTTTGCAATGAGCGGGGCATCTTTAGCACACAATTTAATTTCTGTTAATTGCATAGCTGGCTTAAAGCAAAAATTAAAAGGTAAAAAATGCCGCCCATTTGGTAGCGATTTGCGGGTACGCATTCCTAAAAATAGTTTGTTCACCTACCCCGACATTAGCATTGTTTTTGGCGATGTAAAAACCACAGATGATACTTTTGATACGGCCACCAATCCATCGGTCATTATCGAAATTTTATCGGCATCTACCCGGGATTATGATAAGGGTGGAAAATTTACTTTATACCGTGATATTGATTCATTACAAGAATATATTCTAATTGATTCGGAAAAAGTAATGGTAGAAAAGTTTATCCGAAACGCCGACAATAGCTGGCAACTTACCGAATACAAAAACATCGCTCAAAGCTTTTGGATAAGCACCGTAGCTATTGAATTACAACTACAGGATGTGTATGAAGATGTGCCATTTACTAGCTGACTTTAACCCTTTGGGCAAAAAATAGTTGAAACCAGCCTGCCAATATCTGTTGCTCATTTAGGGTGCTAATGCTCATTTTCCACAGCACTAAATGCAAAAAACATAAGCCGAACCAATGAGATCTTTTTTCAAATTTTTTTTAGCAACATTTTTAGCATTGTTGGTTTTTACCGTTATCGGCATCATTGTTTTTGGCTGGTTTTTAGGCAACGCCGTAGCTACTGAAAAGCCTACAGTAGCATCAAAAACAGTGTTGGTATTAGACCTTTCTAAGCAATTGATGGAACAAAGCACAGAGTCTGGCTTTTCTTTACCAAACGGGCAAACGGCTGCAATAGATGGCTTGTACGATGTAGTAAGAGCCATCAGATTTGCAAAGACAGACGATGCTGTAAAAGGCATTTACATTAAATGTGAAAGTAACCCCAACGGCTTTGCTACTAGCGAAGAAATACGCAACGCTTTGATGGATTTTAAACAATCGAAAAAATTTGTAATGGCTTACGCCAACAGCATCAGCCAAAAAGCTTTTTATGTGGCCAATGTAGCAGATATTGTTTATAGCCATCCCAATGGAACACTCGACTGGCAGGGGTTTTCCATGCAATACACCTATTTAAAAGGGATGCTGGATAAGCTGGAAATACAGCCAGAAATATTTTATGCCGGCCAGTTTAAAAGTGCTACCGAGCCCCTTAGAGAAAAACAAATGACACCTGCAAACCGGTTACAGGCATTGGCATTTTTAAATGAAATGTATGGCATGTTTTTACAGACTGCTTTCAATAAATCCGGTACTGATACAGCCACACTTCACCGTGCTGCAAACGATTTTGTAATACATTCAGCAGCCGATGCATTGCAATACAAACTCATTGACGGACTGAAATACGACGACCAGGTGAAAGAAGAAATACAAACAAAAACAGGCCTAGAAAAAACAGACAAAATTCCTTTTATATCCATGGCCGATTACATGAAAGCCATAGATTGGAGTAGCCAACAAAGTGATCAAATAATTGCCCTCATTTTTGCCCAAGGCGAAATAACAGAAGGCAAGGGCAATGACGGTGAAATAGGCGGCGATACCTACCTGAGCCTGCTACAAAAGGCAAGGCTCGACAGCAATATTAAAGCTGTTGTATTTCGCATTAACAGCGGCGGCGGCAGCAGTATGGCAAGCGATATTATGTGGCGAGAAGTAAGCCTTATTAAAAAAGTAAAACCGATTATAGTAAGCATGGGCGACTATGCAGCAAGCGGCGGCTATTATATTGCTTGCCAGGCAGATTCAATTTTTGCGCAGCCCAATACACTTACTGGCAGCATTGGTGTGTTTAGTGTTTATGGCAATATAGCTGGGCTGATGAACAACAAACTCGGCATTACTTTCGATGGTGTAAAAACAAGCCCGTCGGCAGATTTTGGTAGTCCATTTCGGCCTATGAGTATGAAGGAAAAACAGGTAGCACAGGCTGGGGTAGATAGCACTTACAGCATGTTTAAAAACCGTGTAGCCGAAGGCAGAAAAATACCTTTGGGCATTTTAGATAGTATTGCTCAAGGCAGAATCTGGAGCGGTAGGCAAGCCATGCAACTACACCTTATCGACAGAATAGGCAACCTCCAAAATGCAATTGATTGTGCTGCCCGAATGGCTAGGGTAGCTAATTATGAACTAAAAGAATTACCAATAATTGAAAGCTTTTGGGACAAAATTTTTAAAGCCAACGATAAAAAGCCTTTAGTACAAACCAACCTTATAAATAACAGTTTGGGTGAAGAAAATGCTGCTGTTGTTCAACAGATACAAATTATAAAAAGCTGGTTTGGCACTACACAAATGAGGTTACCTTTTTTTGTTTCGTTTAACTAAATTACCCATCGAGATAGCCTTTTATCTATCTCAAATGGCAGCTTCGAATGTATTTTTATTTTAGTGTAATGCTTATAGCCGGGGTTCAAAATCCAATTTTTTTCCTGCGGCACTATTGCCGATGGCACTACCATAGCCGCATAATAATTATCATCTAAAATTTGCCTTCCAAGCCATTGGGTATAATCAATATCATTCACCCATGTTGGTGATAGCCTTTCAATGTCTATGTGATAAACAGGCATTGAATTTTCTAATAAAATAGTACAAAGTGAAATGTTAGAAACATGCGCCCAATCATTGGCATGTACAAATTTTTCGAGTAATGCCAACGAAATAGAACTACTAGCATATAAGCAGGAAGACCCTACATGATTCCAGCGGCCACCAAAAAGTTTGGCGCCAATACCCGCTAAATCATCAACATATTTGGCAGAAGCAAGTCGGTATAACATCATACATAAACACCATAAGCAATTCTTCCAATTTCAAATTCTGTGGCACGGATACCCTCGCTGGTTTGTAAAGCCTCAAAAGAAAGCTCTTTACCCAAAACATTCTTTTTCATCTTCAGCCAGCGGTAAAGTTCCTCCCCGTTTCCAAATACTGCAATACCCAAATCAATGATTCTCTTTATTTGCCTAAGCCTGTCTGCATAAATTCCATCAAAACCCTTTCCATCTTTTGCATAACGTTGTAGCGTTTTTTCGCTTAGCAATAAAATACCTGCCCATTCTTTTTGTGTAAGTGGCAGCTTACTACAAAGTGCTTCAAAACCTTCAAGGCTAATACGTTGCTCCATCGATTTTGTGTAGTATATGGTTTCTGGTTCATTTAAGAAATCTAGTATTGGCTCGTAGGGCTTGTTGTAAATGATTTCTTTCATAAAAGTCTTTTGTCGCCACAAAATACGTCTTTTGTCTTGTACTAAAAATTTTTTCTTTTCTTGAAATGTTTATCCATTTCTCTTTATCATCTGGCCCGTTAGCTATGCCCAGCTTTGGCTATATTTTTAATTGAAATATTCAATTTTCAAGCAAAAAAATGTGCTATCCCATTAAATGAATTGTTTCTAGTTGGCCTTTGCGTAACAATATTTTGCTAAAGGCGCACTAATTTGTTTACCCCTTTTTAAAACACTAATTTATGAATTTATAAATAAAGCTGAAATAAATAAACCTATTACACAAATACTTTCTGCCATTGCCTACATTTGGCCAATTAAAATTAAAAGCAATATGGAAAAAAAATACAGCCAGGTTAAAGCGATGTTTGCCATTACAAAAGGTGGGCTAAAAGCCATACTCAGAAGCCCATCTGCGGTAATTTTTAGTATTGCTTTTCCTTTAATTTTTATTTTGGTATTTGGTTTTATTGGCGGCGGTGGTGGTGTACCGGTGTATAAAGTTGTTCTCGATAAAAATTCTGATACCACCAATCTACTCTACGACTCTTTAAAAACCAGCGACCGCATAAAATTTGTAGCATTTATTGACAGTACCGAGTTACAAATTAATTTACAAAAGGGAAGAGTAGCAGGTGTATTGCTCATTTCCAAAAACAAAGACTCGCTACCTGCTTACACCTACTACCTTAAAAGTACCAATGCCAGTAATGATAAATGGCCTCAATTGTTATCTGTAATCGACGGCATTTCAAACAAAATAAGTAATCAGGTGTATGCAAACAGGCCAGCGTATGCAATAGCCGATTTTAAGTACTACCGAGATGTACAAACCATCCGGCAATACAAAACAATCGACTTTATACTACCCGGGCAGCTAGGATTTTCGCTGCTGAGTTCAGGGGTTTTTGGTGTGGCATTTTTGTTTTTTAATCTTCGGTCAACACTGGTTTTAAAGCGGTTTTATGCCACACCTATCAAACGAACCTATATTGTTTTAGGAGAAGGGTTGGCAAGGGTTATTTTTCAATTGCTAACAGCAATTATTATTATTGGCCTTGGCCATTTCTTCTTTGGCTTTACACTTGTAAATGGCATTTTTACATTTCTAGAAATTATGGCATTGAGCTTTATAGCCCTGCTAGTATTTATGGGATTAGGCTTTATAGTAAGCAGTGTAGCCAAAAACGAATCCTCTATTCCACCGTTCGCTAACCTTATTACTTTACCGCAATTTTTATTAGCAGGCACCTTTTTCTCCATTGATGCTTTTCCATCTTGGTTGCAACCCATTTGCAGAATACTTCCGCTAACACATTTTAACGATGCCATGCGAAAAATTTCTTTCGAAGGCGCTCATTTAACCGACTGTGGCAAGCAAATAGGCGTTCTCTGCATCTGGGGTATCATCACATATATTGTGGCCGTAAAAGTATTTAAATGGGAATAAAATCTTTATTTATCAGGTATGATTTTTGAGTTATGATGTATGAATAATCGTTCAAATAAGTTTGCATCCAGCTTCTAGCATTCAGCCTTCTATTTTTAACTTTTAACTTTTGACTTTTTCGAATGAAATATTTTAAACTTTTTATAATCAGCATAATTGTTTTTGGAATGCTGATTTTTTTACTCTCTTTATTATTTCCGTCAGTTACTTATGTAAGCCGTGCAAAAAATATTGTAGGTATACATAATACGGTTCAAAAAGCACTACCACAGCTATTTTTAAAAGCCTTCGAACAGCAGGAATTGGTTTCCATTCAAGATTTCACTGCTAGCAGCGACACGCTACATTTTGCCATTAAAAATCAGGAGCATGTAAATGGCGCTTTAGCGGTGTATGCTATGGGTACCGACTCTACCACCATACAAGTTTTTTACAAAATAAAAGTACCATGGTATAAGCCATGGCAAAAATTTGGATTAATGATTAATGAGCAAAAATATGGCCCTAGTTTAGATACCGCTTTAAGCAGGGTAACAGCATATTAATAAATGCAAAAAAAAATTATAGAATAAAATTGAAGTAACACAATAAATTTATTAAAGGAATCACTTTAATTGGGTAACCTTTTTCATTTGTCTGAAACTTAAATTCAATAATTCGTATCGTTTGGGTTGCTGCAGATAGTAATGCCACCATTCTGTATCTAGTGCTACAAAACCGTATTGCTCCATCGTATTTTTTAATAAAGCCCTATTGCGCAGTATGGCTTCGGGCAGCTGCATAAAGTTGTGGTGTGCAGTATCGCTAAAACTATCAAAAGGTGTAGGCATAGCCAGTTGGATCCCTGTTTTGGCATCTATTAATGTAAGATCAATTGCTACACCCCTATTATGACCACTCCCGTTTGCCGGATTGGCTGCATAACGGTCGTCGGGTACTATTTCCCACATTTTTTTTGTAACGCTGTACGGCCTGTAACTATCATATATTTTTATATCTAAACCTAAAGTACGGAGGGTATCCTGCACCTTTTTTAAAGCCCTGGCAGCTTCTATCCGCAGGTAAGCTTTAGGGTTTTTATACAAAACCTGCTTGGTAAAATTATTTTTTGTTGCATAAAAAAATTCGGTATTAATAGGGCTTAATATCTGGCTTAATGCCAACATTCGGTGCCCACTATCCATTTTAATACTTTGTTTGTACGTTCCTTTACTCTCTATCACTTGTAATCCATACTTACTTTTGGGTATGGCGTTAGGCTTTGGAGCACAGGAATAAATGGTTGCTAATAACATGGTTGCAGAAAAAACATATTTCTCTATTTTATTCATTATTCTAATAATTAATTTATGGGTATAGCGTTTTAAAATGCTTTTGGTAGCAATCTACTTCATTAATAATCATATAGTTATTACTATCTATAAAATAACATAAAGATTTATCAACTGTTAATTCTTTAGTTTATGTTTTCATTATAAATAAGAGTTATACTTGCCATAATTTGATAATCTATGAAATGCTTTTATTGTAATATCATTCTCTGATACTTTATTAATCTGAAATAGAAGATTTAAAATAAAAAATACAAGCAACAATACTATTTGATTTGTACAATGTTCTAATTTTTAGTTCAAAAGTTGTAGTTCGGTGTAATAAAAATTCATAAGCTACACCATTTTAAGTGGAATTAATCTATATAAACCCCGAATAAAACTTAATTTTCTGCCAACACCTAATACTACATTTTGCTATTCAACATTAGTAATCAATATTAAAAAAGTAGCCTTTACAATCTGCCCTATCATAAAATTTATACAGCTACTTAGCCTGCAATCCTACGTATTCTTTTTATATCTAATATGATACTTTGGCTAATCGGATTCTGTATTACAAGTATGTAATTAAAAACAGTTTGCCACTAAAAAACGAGCATAGCCTTTTTTTGAATAAATAATTTGGTTTTATAAAATTGGTTATGGTGATCTAGAGCTGCAAGATGCTTGTGAAAGCGATGTAATTGGCCTCTTATGCAATAGTTAAGAAAAGTATAGCCCTATTTAATATAATGCACTATTCAATAGTAGAGATACACCCTTAGAAGTATCAGCAGTTAATACTTCTCTTTACATTCGCCACACCATGGCTATCAGTTCCACACCAGACTACAGGCTGCAAATCAGCAACCGGCAAATCATCAGCATTGCATTGCCGATAGCTGCATCTATACTGGTGCCACAAATAAATTTTGTAACCAACAATATTTTTTTGGGCAGGCTTGGAGAAGAAATACTGGCAGTTGCAGGTATTACCGGTGTGTTCTACCTCATTTTTGCTGTAGTGGGGCATGGGCTTAATAATGGGTTACAGGCTTTAATCAGCCGCCGTGCCGGCGAAAATAGACCGGATGAAATCGGCAAATTGTTTAATCATGGGCTTCGCATTTCCGTTGTATTGGCGCTAATCAGTATTGCCATAACCTATACCATTGCACCATGGTTACTTCGCCTCAGCATCCATAATGTGGAGCGGCAAAATATGGCGATCGGGTTCTTAAAAATCCGTATTTGGGGCATTTTGTTTTTATACATCTACCAAATGCGGAACGCACTACTGGTGGGTACCAATAACAGCAGGTATTTGGTAGCTGGAACACTGGCAGAAACCATCACCAATATTGTGCTGGATTACCTGCTTATTTATGGCAAATTAGGATTTCCGGAAATGGGTTTTAACGGAGCGGCCATAGCCAGCATTATTGCCGAAGCTACAGGCATGTTAGTGGTAATGGCGGTAATTAAGTACAATGGCTTTGGCCGGCAGCTGCAGCTATATAAAAAATGGACTTTCGACCGGAATACATCAAGGCTTATTTTACAGCAAAGCGGACCGCTTATTTTTCAGTTTGTTATAAGCATTACCAGTTGGGAATTTTTTTACATATTGATAGAACACCACGGCAGCCTGGATTTGGCAGTGAGCAATACCATGCGAAACATCTTTGGCCTCTTCGGTTGCGGGTGCTGGGCATTTGCCGCTACCACCAATACCATGGTGAGTAATGTTATAGGGCAGGGGCTACACGACAGGGTGGATGAACTGATCAAAAAAATCATGTGGCTCAGCGTCATTTTTGCGGTGAGCGTTTGTATCATCATCAATATTTTTCCAAGGGCTTTTTTGTCAATTTACGGGCAGGGAGATGCATTTATTAACCACGCCATTCCAGTGCTACGCATTGTGTCTACAGCACTGGTAGCTATGGCCGTAGGAACAGTGTGGGTAAATGCTGTAATTGGTACCGGCAATAGCCGTATCAATCTGGCTATTGAGATAGTGGCTATTGTAATTTATTGCACCTATGTGTGGTACACATTAGAATACAAAAACTTCCCCATCACCGTTGGGTGGATGAGCGAATGGCTATACTGGATTACCCTTTTTACCCTTTCGTTTATTTACATGAAAAGCGGAAAGTGGAAAGGGAAGGTGATTTAATTTTCATCAATATCCCTCCGCACTATCATCACCCCTCTTATCAGCCGCTGCTTCAAATTTTTTGTTACCTGTTACTTTAATCATTTCACTGGCACTCCAGTAGCCGCGTTGGTTTATTTTGTAGCCCATGGCCTGTAACTGCTGCCGTACTTCCATGGGGAATTCTTTTTCCACATCTATCTGGTCGGGCTGCCATTGGTGGTGGAATTTTGGTTTGTTAATGGCATCGTGGGCATTCATACCATAGTCTATTACATTAATAATATTTTGTAAAACGGAAGTGATAATGGTAGTGCCGCCCGGCGTTCCTAATACTAAAAAGGGTTTGCCATTTTTCAGTACAATAGTGGGTGTCATACTGCTAAGCATCCGCTTGCCGGGGGCTATTGCATTAGCCTTGCCACCAATGGCACCAAACATATTGGGCACACCCGGCTGCGAACTAAAATCGTCCATCTCGTTGTTAAGTAAAAAGCCTGCACCGCCTACTACGGTTTTGCAGCCATAGCCGCCGTTAAGTGTTGTGGTAAGGCTAACGCAATTGCCATATTTATCCATAATGCTAATATGGGTGGTCTGCTCACTTTCTTTAATCATACCAGCTTTTATATCGGTGCTTTTGCTGGCTTTGGTGCTGTCGTAATCGGCCATGCGTTCTTTAAGGTACGCATCACTTACCATGGTTTTTGCCGGCACTTTGTAAAAATCAGGGTCGCCCAAATGTTCGGCCCTGTCGGCAAAGGCACGGCGTTCGGTTTCGGTAATCAGTGCCACACTTTTGGCCGTTCCGAAACCATATTCTTTTAATGGCCGTTGCTCCAGCATTTTAAACATTTGGTTCATCAGCAGGCCGCCGCTGCTTGGTGGTGGCATGCTGATTATTTCATAACCCTTATAGTTAAAAGATACCGTAACCCGTACTTTGGCTTTGAAATTTTTAAGATCGGCCAGGGTAATAATGCCTGCGCCACGTTCCATTTCGTTTACAATCAGCCGGGCCGTTTCGCCTTCGTAAAAACCTTTAGTACCCCTGTCACGGATGCGTTTCAGCGTTTTGGCCAAGTCTTTTTGTATCAATGTATCGCCTGCTTTCCACCAGCCGTTTTTCTTGCAAAAAACCGGTAGGGTAGTATTGTATCTTTCAAATGCCTTGATATTGCTGTCGAGACTTCTGGCTTCTCTTTCTGTTAAAACAAAACCTTTTTCAGCTATTTCGATAGCTGGCTGTATAAGTGTTTTAAAAGGCAGTTTAGCATATTTCATTTCGGCAAAAATGCCGGCCACTGTTCCCGGCACACCCGAAGCCAAATGACCGGTTTGGGAGAGGCTAGCCCTTGCCTTGCCAGTCTTTTTATCTACATACATATCTTCTGTAGCAGCAGCAGGTGCCATTTCTCTAAAGTCGATGGCTATGGTTTTTCCATTGCCCATACGGGCCACCATAAAGCCACCACCACCAATATTGCCAGCCCCAGGATACACCACGGCCAATGCCAATTGTGTGGCAATTACCGCATCTATAGCATTGCCGCCCTGCATTAGAATATCGGCTCCCACCTTTGCGGCCAGCGGATGGGCACATACAACAGAACCATTGCTGCCACTAAAATCTTTTTGAATATTATAATTGAAAGGATTGATTACCATTTTCTTACCAACATTTTGAGCCATAGCAGGCCACACTGTAAAAGCTAATAATAAAAGCTGCACTATTTTTTTAGTAACCCTCATGTGAATAAATGTTTATTTGAATTTTTGTAAAATGAATTGTTTCAAAACTATTCTTTTTTCGGTCGTACATTAGCCACTTTATTTAATTTGATAACAAACATTTAACAACATGAGAAAAAATGGAACAAGGCTTATGAAGCTTATTAGCACCTTATGCTTGGTGTTTATTACTGTAACTGCCTTTTCACAATCTGCCATTATTAAGGGTTCTGTAAAAGATGCCGGTGGCAAACCTTTGGCTGGCGCTTCAGTTACCGTGGAGCCAAACAATATTGGCACAACCACCGATGCCATGGGAAATTATACACTTAAAGTACCAGCCGGCGCTTACACTTTGTCTATCACTTTTGTGGGCCTTGCCAAACAACAAATTCAATTGGTAGTAAAAGCCGGTGAAACAAATGAACAAAACATTAGTCTAATTGCCGCTGCCGATCTAGACGGTGTAAGGGTTGTGGGAAGCAGAAGCAATACCCCCCGAACTGTTATTTCCACACCGGTACCGGTAGATATAATTTCGGCAAAAGAAATAAAAAAGTTTGCCCAAACAGATGTAACCCAGTTACTTACTTACGCCGCCCCTTCTTTTCAGAGTGCTAGGCAAACAGTTACAGATGGTACCGACCATATAGACCCAGCTGGTTTGCGTGGCCTTGGTCCTGACCAAACATTGGTTTTATTAAATGGTAAACGCCGCCACACAACTGCCCTTGTAAATATAAACGGTAGTGTAGGCCGTGGTAGCGTGGGTACAGATATGAACGCCATCCCCGTTGCAGCCATAGAAAGAATAGAAGTATTACGAGATGGTGCTGCAGCCCAATATGGCTCCGATGCCATAGCTGGTGTTATTAATGTGGTGCTAAAAAAGAAATACAAAGGAGCGGCGCTTTCGGTAAATACCGGGGGCAATTTTACCAATATGCCATATTTTACCAATAACGAAAAAATAAACGACGGCGCTACCACACAAGTAGATTTTACTGTAGGAACATTTAGCAAAAAAGGTGCTTATGTAAACTTTAGCGGCCAATGGCTAAACAGAGCTAATACCAATAGAAGTGGCATAGATAATATTCCATTGGAATATTATGGTAATGGCGGAGGTTTTCCTGCCACACAAGCTGGTGTAGATCCGATTATGTATCGCCGCTGGTTATTAGATCTTGATAAATCTCTTGTAAATGAACGTGGCTATAAGAGAAAAAATATGATTGCCGGCCAGTCTAATTCGCAAAACTATGGCGGCTTTGTAAATGCTGGTTTACCCATCACAAAAAACATTGAATTCTACACCACTATCGGAGCTTCTCACCGCACAGGCGATGCTACTGGTAATGCACGGATTCCGAACGCAGTTACGCAGCAGGCCATTACTGCTGGTGGTTTTAATTTTTACCCCGATGGCTTTTTACCCGAAATACATACGGTGATAACCGACCAATCTGTAATAGCTGGTTTTAAAGGC
>JAYUOV010000016.1:0-6852 GCA_043760535.1 Chitinophagaceae bacterium | reverse complement strand
CACAATTATTTCTAGAAAAAATTCTACATCATTTTTAATAAAAAAGCAGCTAAATTTATTAACAAGCGGTACTAGCATTACAACACTACTAAGTTGTGCTTAATGGCAAATAACACCAGGCCTACACGGCTGCGTACCTGTAGTTTGGTAAATAATGCATCGCGGAATCCATCTACTGTACGGATACCAATATTCATTTGATCGGCTATTTCTTTATATGTAAAATCTGTACAAACCAGTTTCAGAAAAGCCACTTCCTTTTCTGATAAGTTCATAAGCGATTTTATTTCGTTTTCTTCGCTGCCCAGTTTGTTAATACTAAAAATGAGCTTACCTGTTACCAGGTCGTTGTAATAATACCCTTTCGTCATCACTGCATTCAGTGCTTCGTTTAGCTCTCCGGGTTCTGCATCTTTTAGCACATAGCCCCGGGCCCCGTTTTTTATCATCCGTATTATGGCCGATTCGGTATCCATCATACTTAATGCCAGAATATTTACCTGTGGATAGGTGCTTCGCAACCACTGTGCCGTATCGTATCCATCCATCTCCGGCATGTTAATATCCATTAGCACTATATCTGGCAAATTTTTCGGATTGAGTAGTTTTTGCAATTCCTTTCCATTGCCCGCTTGCAGCATTACTGTAAAATTATGGAACGTATTAACCAGTCCCGTAAGGCCTGTTCGTAAAAGTGTATGATCGTCTGTAATTGCTACTTTCCACATGGCGTGTTTATTTTCTTATTACCCAAAATGTATCGTTTACGAGTTTAAAGCCAATTAAACCATTGGCAAACAAATGTGTACCCTTGTTCCTGATGCTTTAGAAGAACTGATGTAGAGTTTGGCACCAATTAATGCACTACGGTTTTTCATATTTCTAAGCCCAATGCCGCCCCAATTATCAGTGTACTGTTTTTCTATATCAAAACCCCTGCCATTGTCTGTTATTGAAAGTTCAAACATGGCAGTATTATATTCCAATACTACATGTAGCTGGCTGGCAGCAGCATGTTTTACCACATTATTAATTACCTCCTGAAAAATACGAAACAGGATAATCTTTTTTTCTTTTGGCAAAGAATACACACAGCCCTTAACTGCCACTTTGGTAGTATATATGCCGGTTTTTTCCAATAGTTGTAATTCGTACCCCATGCTTTCGGCCAGGTCTATATCTGCCACTCTTTCGGGGCTAAGGCTTTTGCTAAGATCCCGTAAATCGTTGATGGCTTTACCTAACAGTGCTTGGGTATCATGCAGCATGGGCGGCAACCCTGGC
Organism: Chitinophagaceae bacterium; assembly: GCA_043760535.1. Classification (GTDB taxonomy): domain Bacteria; phylum Bacteroidota; class Bacteroidia; order Chitinophagales; family Chitinophagaceae; genus JAZKFT01. Next base: position 5,568 of record JAYUOV010000016.1, on the reverse strand, counting down.
TTCTGGCTCATAATGCCCATATTCAGTTTTGCCAGGCTCAGCACCTGCCCAATATTATCGTGTATTTCCTGGCTGATGCTGCGAAAGGTTTGTTCCTGGATTTCGAGTTGGCTTTTGAGGAGTTCCTGATCGAATGTTTGTTTGAGTTGGGCCATTTCGAGGGTGTGTTGTTTGCGGCGTTTTAAATAATAAACCGTAACTGAAATCAGAAATACGGCAAAGACCACTATTAGGAGCGTAACCCCTATAATCACTTCTAAAAAACTTTTTTCATTGGTTGGCATTGTTTAAAATTATACTTGTTTGCTTTTTTTATTGTTAGCAATAGCAATGGTAAATGCTACAATAAAGCATCCATATAAAATTAAGTTGAGGCTATGGTTTATTGTTTTATAAACCTGTAAAATATTACTAACACTTAAATATTGTAGTATAAAATAAAGCAAAAAATTACCGGCATAAAAAATTATGATGCCTGCGGTAATAAATAACCAACTTGTATTAATTTTTAAATTGGCAGGTGCAGTAATTATATGATGATAAAAAATAAGGCAATTAATTACTGTAAAAAAGCATGCCAGTACCCTGGTATAGTTATTATAAACTCCGATACCCTGAAAAAAAACAAGGTTCACAAACCAAAAAACCAAAAAAAATAACAGCATGGCCACCATATATTTTTTAGGCCGCCTGTGCTCTATTAACCAGCTTAATAAAAAAAAGTAAAAGCAAAACTCCACCGCAGTAAATACGGAGTACATGAGTACATGTTTTACCCCATACATAAACATAAGCTTTGCAGAAAGCTCCACCAAAACAGTAAGCCATAAAAAAATACAAAAAGCAAACCATTGTTTTGATGGAACCTTGAGGCAAAGAAAAGTACAAAAAAGTGCCGCTATAATTTCAGCGTAGTTATGAATGCCTAATGTCAAAATGTTGATTTTAGAATGAAGTATCGTCAATAGGGTCACCTTCGGCAGGTGGTGGTGGTGGTATCAGGTCGCCTTGGTCGAAATAGATGCCTGTGTTTACCGGCCAACCTGAAACCCTGCTTGTTAGAGGGCTACCATTTTTTAAACAGTGCAGAACCAACCCAAGCGGCCCATTACTAGTATTGGTTTCACGTGCAAGTGTTAGATGCATAGTGGTAAAATCGTTAGGTTTTGTAAAGCCCCTAAAAAACTTTACCAAGTTAGCCTGTGAAAAAAAGACTAACTCTTTTTTTGAAGCATCTTTAGTAACAATCCTGTCACGGGCACTGGATAAACTTCTTTCAATGAAAGCCCCACTGGCATCTGCCACCAATGCAAAAAATGCTGTATTGTTTTCTTCAAATGCTGTCTTTTCCAGATCGTCTTGATGTGGTAGCCTGCCGGGCTGAATATCATTTGGGCTGTAAGCAGGCACAATTACGAAGCTATAAGTACCAGTTGCATCCATGCCGATGTAAAACCGCAAAGCCAAATCGTGGGTGGCGGGGTAACGCGAAGAAGCATTAAACATGTCTGTACATTCTTTTAAAAATGTCATTACAACATCTTTTGTAACAGTAGCTGTTACAGATGATCCGTGGTGGTTTGTAAAGTTTGTTATAAAGCCTTGGGCAATATGGGTAGTCAGTAATCCGCCAACTGGCAGCTGTTCTGTAAAGAAGTTCAATTGTTCAATTTCTTCACTTGCCCAATTACTGAGAATTTCATTTTTTTCTAATCGGCCTAATATGGGCAACAAATTTTTAAAGGCACTTTCATTTAGCACCATTAAATCTTGTGATACAATAAACTTAGGCATGTTTTAAAGTTTTAAAAGTTAATTAATAGCTGCAAGATAATTCCCCATTCCTCACCATGCAACCCGTGTTTTAACCAAATTTTCCCCGTGAAAACACTACAGGAATACCGTGAAAACACGGTTGTTTTCCGCACCTTGGTTTTGCAATATTTGTGTATCACAAATAAAGAAAGATTTAACGTGGAAATACAACTTGCCTAAGCAGCACACCTACCCTATTTTAAAATAAACATGAGTTATGAAAATTTTAAACCCTGTAAAACAAAATCCATGAAGAAGTCAATTTATTTTTTACTGTTTGCTTGTTGCTATTGCACCGTAGGTAAAGCCCAATTAATGATAGGTATGGTGCAGGGTTCTTCTACACAAAAAAATATAACCACATCACAAGCGGTTAACCTTACCACCGATGATGCAGCCAGAAGCACAACTAACAAAGGAGTGGGTACCAACATTAAAATTCTTGGTTCCAGAGGGAGTGATTATGAAATTAAATTATCTGGATCAAAACAAAAATATCTGGTGGCCAAATCAGATGTAGCTGCAGATGTTGAGGGTGCTACTAAAAAAATAATACCATTAGTGGGGGCATTCTCTTTCCCCTTTAAATATCGTCCGCAATCGGGCATTTTAGAAACCAGTTTTTCACTCAGCATGGTGGGTGGTGCCAGGTTTACACTTAACGAAGACAATAAACAATATTTTTCGGCTTTACTGGGTATAGGTTCTTCTTCCATTATGCTCAATAAAGATAATACTGCACTATCTGCAGGTATTACCGATAATACTTCCAGAGCTGCACTCACCTTTTCTCTATCGTTTTTATACCAATGGGATCAGCTTCAATTAGCCTGCTCTGTGGGTATAGATAACAACCTTGATAACCGAAAAGATAAATGGCAATACCAATCTAAGCCCTGGCTTACCATAGGTCTTGGGTTCGATATTTTTAAGCCTCAGGAGTAATAAAAAATGCCCCGTTAAATAATAAGAGACAGATTCCCACAGACTGGGACCACAATCCAAAAACAAACACCTTGAAAAAAATCCTTCTTCTCGTTTGCTGTATTTGTCTGACTGGTTTTTTAATGGGACAAAAATCCCCAACTCAAGTATCAATTTTTAAAGATTCTACTGCTCTACCTAAAATTTTAAACAAAGACGGATTTTGGCCAAAGCGTATTTTTTTGGGGTATAGCAAAACTAATAAGTACCCTGTTTACGCTTATTATTATAACCGTGGAGGTACCGAAAAGGCAATGATTATTGCTGGTGTTCATGGCTCGGAATTTTACGGGGTGGAGGTGGCTAAAGCTTTAAAAGACAGTTTGGATAAAAAAAATCCTAAGTGGTTTAAATGGAAAATACTATTGATTCCAAGTTTATTAATTGAAAATGTAGAGAATGCAGAAATTAAAGCAAGTTCAAATCCAAAAGATGTATGGTATAGAGAAACAAGCAGGGAATTTGGCGACCCAAATAGACAAATGCCAAGGATAAACCAGCTTTATAAAAAAGAAGACACAAGTGCAACTGGCGGTAAAATTGAAATTGAAAACCAATATTTATTACAACTTGTACAGGTTTATAATCCTGCACGTATTGCTTCGATTCATTGTAAGCATCATCCTGATACGACAGGAATTTATGCCGACCCAAGAACAGATACCGCTCAAATTTCATTAGGATATAGTACGGATAGCACATTAGCTATTGCGATGGCTAATGTGGTAAAAAAAGACGGTGGAATAATTCGAGGGAATTTTTTAAATAATTCCGTCTCCGCTTTGTATCCCTTAGACCCCCCAATCGCTGCCAAAGACTCTTTTCAACCAAGAACCTTCAAAATTGATGTTCCAAAAGATAAAAAAGTGGGGGTAAGCTTTGGCACCTGGGCAAGTACGGAGATTTACAAAAATGGAATCCTGCTAAAAAAGGCAGCTACCGTATTGACTTTGGAACTTCCGCAGCATTTGCAATTTTTTGATGACAAAAAAGAAAAAGTACCTAGGAAAATAAACACTCAAAAATTATCCACCAATACCAACGCTTACGTAAAATCCCTTCTCGAAGTCTTTCTCTCCAACCAATAACCAATCATTTTCCCTTAATCAAAAATCAAAAAAACAAAACAAACCATGAAAAAGAAACTTTTCTCCTTTCCATTGCTGCCACACTTATCTGCAGCCTCTCTTTTGCCACTATACGCCGTGTAGGCTTTTTTGGGCCGGCTGTTAGCGGCACTGATTATAACACATTTCAACTGGCACACAACGCATCGGCAGATGGCGATACTATTATGATGATGCCAGGAAGTGGTTTTAATAGTGCTACTATGAGTAAAAGACTTGTAATAATTGGACCAGGCTATTTTTTAGGCCAAAATACGGGTTTGCAAGCCAATACTATTAGTATGGATAGTACAACCGGAACACTTACAATAAATAATATCAATGCAAGTAACAGTACTTTTATCGGCTGTACTTTAGGTTGGGCGCGTGTTAATATTAATGCAAATGGTATTTCTAACCTAAGTTTTATACGTTGTTGGTTTAAAACTGCTAGCACAAATATTTCTGGTATAGGTTTTGATCAAAATGCAACTAATTTCAATTTTATTCAATGTTCTTTTACTGATTTTGCAGTGGATTGCAGCAGTGCAGTTACTTTAACTGGTTTTAGTTTTTTAAATTGTCTTTTCTATCAAATAAACAGTGGATATTATGTTTTTAATATAAGTAATGATGCTTCAAGCGGGTTAATTCAAAATTGTGTGTTTGCAACACCGTCTGTTATTATCGGTAATACATTGAAAGGAAGTTGGTTATTTAATAATAATATTAGCCAAATGCCAGTTCTTTTAGGAGCCGGAATTATCTATAATAATAATTTATGTACAGGCACACAAATACCATCTGGCAATGGTAATTTACAAAACCAAACCTGGGCAAACATATTTACTCTTACTGGTAGTACAGATGCTCGTTACACCCTAAAAACTGGTAGCACTGCAATTGGAGCAGGTGTTGGCGGAACAAACTGTGGCATATTTGGGGGTACTACACCTTACCGTTTAAGTGGCATACCAAGTGTGCCTACCATTTATTCCCTAACAAGCCCACAAGGCACCATACCTGCTGGCAATACGGTGCAAATAAATCTGAGTACACGGAGTAATAATTAATCGGTCATCATCACCTAAATTTTTTGAACATGAAAGCACTTTTAAAAGGGTGGTTACCGGTAATGTTTTGCACTATACTCAGCATTATAAATGTTATGGCACAGCCCAATATTACCCGTGTAGAATATTATGTAGATACCGACCCTGGCTTTGGCAACGGTACAGCTATTACAACTACCGGCACCGCTACAGATGCTACTGGTTCCTTTACACTGGATCTTACGGGACTCTCCAATGGGGTGCATATAGTTGGCGTACGTACCAAAGATGCTAACGGTGCCTGGAGCCACGATAACAAATGGATTTTTGCAAAACTGGGAGCAGGCTTGCAAAATGGTGCCATACCAAATATTACCAAAACAGAATACTATATTGATACCGATCCGGGCTTTGGCAATGGAACGCCTGTAAGCCTTACCGGTTCGGCTACAGATGGTAGTGGAAGTTTTGTTTTAAACATCACAGGTTTAACCAATGGTGTTCATATTGTTGGTGTTAGAACCCAGGATGCCAACGGTGCATGGAGCCACGACAACAAATGGATTTTTGCAAAACTGGGAGCAGGCTTGCAAGATGGTGCAATACCAAAT
>JAYUOV010000015.1:0-20957 GCA_043760535.1 Chitinophagaceae bacterium | reverse complement strand
GGTATTGGCTTTTAAAGCCTACATCTTTAAACAGGCCTGCATTTACAATATTGGGCAGCACCGCACTGTCTATCGTATTTATCTCAACTGCCGCTACTGAAAAATTGGTCATCAGTGGATAGCCATTGGCATCTTTTGCTGTTACTTCCACTGTTACTTTTTTTCGGGTTTCGTACCATAGCTTATCTGTTTTTACTGTCAGCTGTGCATCTTTTACCGGCTTGTATAAAAAAAGTTGTTCTGCTAAAAGCTGATTTTCTGTACCAATAACTGCCACACTTAAAACCTGCCTTTGAAAACTATCTAACGGTATTACGATCTCCGTTTTCTGCTTATCAGCAAGCTGAACACCCATTGCCCAAAGTACATCTTCGAACGAACGGAGAACAAGGGTAATACTATCGCCATAACCATAATTATGCAAGTGTACATGGCAGGCATTGTCTATTACCCGTGCATCCATCAGGTATCCTTTTTTTTCAATGGATTGCCTTAAAGGCACCACCTCTACCCTGCCGTTATTGCTAAGTTCGAGGCTATATTTTTTTTCACGTGCTGGTACAAAAGAAAATACGGCAATGCCAAAACTATCAGCAGTGGCCGTTTGCTGCACAACGCTATCTGCCAATAGCTTTACTGGAGTAACTACGGGAAAACCATTTGCATCCAACACTTCCACAGCCAAACGGTTAGTAATATTTTCAATAAGGTGCCCGCCGCCGGCATAAAAATTGGCTTTGAGCCTGTTACCACTGTGGCGAAGATTTACCGTCACTTCTTCAAAATCATTTTCATCGCTGAAAGTAATTACAGCGTTCAATGTTTTATCAGCGCCAATAGCGGGGTAAGTAAAAGCTATAAAAGCCTCGCCTACAATATTGGTTTTTAGCCCACCCTGCTTTACCACATTTACCCCATCTAATAACTGGTAACGCCCCTTTACATTTTTTACCAGATCGTTGTTTTGTTTCAGCCTTACCAGCATCTCTACCTTTTCGCCGCTAACCAGTTTAGAAGTGTCTATCACATAAGCTTCGGCCCGCCATTTCTTTTTATTTTTATACACCATTATCGGCTGTACAAACACATCTTTCTCACTAAAATTAATCATCCGGTCGGCATAAGCATACATAAAATATTTGCCATCTTTTAGGGTATCCGGCAATAGTATATCACCATTCGCCAAAAGGCTGTACACCGGAAACTGTGAAGTAATAACCGTTTTTTTCTTCTCATCTGCAAGCCTTACATACAGCACTTTGTTATCTGCAATATCTCCAGAAAGCACGTAAGCTTTCAGCCATATTCTTTCGTTAGGAGAATAAATATTTTTATCGGTATGCACAAAAAGATTCGTGGTTGGGTGCTCTCTTACATAACCCCACATTTCTTTGCCAAAAGGCAAGGTTGTGTCCGGGTCGGCGGCAAGTGTCTTTTTATTAAAGAGGAATAGAGAAAGAAAAGTAATAACAAACCTGGCCTTCATGTAAAGCTATAAAGGGTGAAAACAAAATGACATTTAAGCTAATGAAAATAAGCTACATCTGTTTATAACCAAAAAACGATTTTAAAAAAATTGTTAGGAAATTTCTAAAAACACAATTAGCCGTTTGTTCATTAGTTTTAATAAATAAAGCCTTACTAAAATGACCCCATCAAAAGACCCGCTTCACGGCAAAACATTAGAAGCCATCGTAACAGAACTGGTAGCCAATTATGGCTGGGAAGAATTGGGGCAACTGATTAACATCAACTGTTTTAAAAGCAATCCCAGTATAAAATCGAGCCTTGGCTTTTTACGAAAAACCGATTGAGCAAGAAAGAAAACAGAAAGCCTTTATCTCTATATGCTGCGCAAAAAAACAAAGGCAAATGATACAAACCATTAAGAACCTTTTGGTAAACGGCACGGCCAATAAACCAATGGCCACCGACATTTTTTTTAATAATGATGGCTTGCAAAAACCAGTTGTGATTTATGCCCACGGGTTTAATGGTTTTAAAGACTGGGGGAATTTCGATTTGATAGCCAAACGCTTTGCTTCAGTGGGTTTCGTGTTTGTAAAATTTAATTTCAGCCATAACGGAACAACTATAGAAGAACCCGAAGATTTTGCAGATCTTGAAGCATTTGGAAACAACAATTATACCACACAACTGGCCGACCTGGGGCTTATAACCGATTGGATTTGCAGCCTCCCAACCCATATAGAACAGCACTAAATAGAGATCAAATAAGCCTGATTGGCCACAGTTTGGGCGGTGGCATTGCCATTATAAAAACAGCAGAAGACCACCGTATTAAAAAGCTGGTAACCTGGGCTGCTATTAGCCAATGCAAAATACCTTGGGGCCACTGGAACGAACAGAAAATGAACGATTGGAAACAAACAGGCGTGGACTATTATTTAAATGGCCGCACCAAACAAAACATGCCGCTGTACTATCAGCTTTACGAAGATTATGTACAACATGAAGAACAGTTAAACATTAGGGAAGCAATTGGGAAAATAAAAATTTCCATCCTTATTTGCCATGGTATAAAAGACCCAGCAGTGCCAGTTTCTGCCGCTTACGAATTAGCCGAATGGCAACCGAAAGCAAAAATATTTACAGTGTACAGCGATCATGTTTTTGGACGCAGCCATCCCTGGGTGAGTGATAATTTACCAGAGGCGATGGAAAAGGTGATAACTGAAACAATTGGGTTTTTACTACAGAAAAAAGCACTTTGAGACTGAGGAATCTTAATGTTCATTTTAAAAATAGCATCCATCTATTCCGCTGAATTCAAAATTTAAACATCCAAAACTGCCGTTGCTTACATTTGCTACATGGAAAAATTTTTAACTGCCCTTTTTGCGAAGCAACAATACAACCCCGATAATTTTTTTTTAATAGCAGGCCCTTGTGTGGTAGAAGGCGAAGATCTTGTGATGGAAGTGGCTGATAAAGTATCAGCTATTTGCAAGCGGCTGGAGATTCCGTATGTGTTTAAAGCTTCGTACAGAAAGGCAAACAGAACCAGTGCATCATCCTTCACCGGCATTGGTGATGAAGCTGCAATGCAACTCATAAAAAAGGTAGGCGATACTTTCGGCCTGCCCACTACCAGCGACATTCATGCACATGAAGAAGCAGCAATAGCAGCACAGTACATCGACATTTTACAGATACCGGCATTTCTCTGCAGACAAACCGATTTGCTACTAGCTGCGGCAGCCACCGGCAAAATTGTAAACGTAAAAAAAGGCCAGTTTGTAAGCGGGCCTTCTATGAAGTTTGCCGTAGAAAAAATTAAAACCCATGGCAATAATAAAGTGATGCTTACCGAACGTGGTAACAGCTTTGGCTACCAGGACATGATTGTGGATTACCGCAACATTCCGCTGATGGCCGCACATGGCGTACCTGTAATAATGGACTGTACCCACAGCCTGCAAACCCCTAACCAAACGAGCGGCGTAACGGGCGGCAACCCCCAACTCATCAGCACTATTGCCAAAGCAGCCATTGCCACCGGAGCAGATGGATTGTTTATAGAAACCCACCCAAACCCATCCATTGCTAAAAGCGACGGGGCTAATATGCTGCGGCTGGAACTGCTGGAAGAACTGCTAGAAAAATTGGTGGCTTTGAGGAAGGCGGTGATTATGTAAAGTGCTTACATTAACAAACTGAACTTTCGAATAAAAATGCGCTAAACATTTTTATTGACACCAGTTAATTTCTGAGAAAAGCCTACATCTTTGATTCCGTAAACAAAATCAGAAAAAAATAAAGTAGAACAACCCTTTCACAAATTCTATAAAGATTTATGCAGAAACTTCATTTCCCGGGACTTAATGGCCTAAGGGCTATTGCTGCAGGCGGGGTTTTAGTGCAGCACCTTAATGCCGACCTTGCAGACAGGGGCAAATTGTTTTCATATACAATGTTCGATCTCGCCGGTTATGGTGTTACACTATTTTTTGTTTTAAGTGGATTTCTGATCACTTACCTCCTATTACTTGAAAAAGAAAAAACAGGAACCGTAGCTGTAAAGAAATTTTATATTAGAAGGATTCTCCGCATCTGGCCTTTGTATTATCTGTATCTGATAACAGCTGTAGCTACCATATATTTTTTTGCAAGACCAGATTGGCAACCATGGGTATTGCCTCTGTATTTTTTAATACTTCCAAATGTTGCAATGGTAATTGGAAACAACCCAAGCAACTTAATCATACACTATTGGTCACTCGGTGTAGAAGAACAATTCTATTTGTTTTGGCCAGTTTTCGTAAAACTTACCAAAAACACTTTTATGGCACTTGTAATTTTTACAGGTTGTCTTATTTTCCTGAAAATTTTATTGATACTACTGTCAACAAAATATGATTTGGGCACTGTAAGGAGTTTTATGTATTACAGCCGGGTACAGTGTATGTCGCTTGGTGGTATAGCAGCAGTTCTTTTGCAAAAGAAAAACAAAATTTTCTTCAAAATCTGTACTTCCTATATCAGCCAGTTTGCAAGTTGGCTTTCAATGGTGCTCATCATTTTTAATAAGTTCAATGTGGGAAGTACTTTTAATAATGAAATTTTCTCTTTGTTAGCAATAATATTAATAGTAAATGTTAGCAGTAATCCTTCAAGCTTATTAAAGTTAAACAATGGCATTTGGAATAACTTAGGCAAAATCTCTTTTGGTATTTATGTTATTCACCCGATTTGCATTTTTCTTTCTGGTCTCTACATCTATAAAACCGGATTAACCTCAAACTTTAAAATCATATCAATGTACAGCCTAGTGCTCATTTCTACATTAAGCATTGCATGGTTATCTTACACATTTTTCGAGTCAAAATTTATTAACCTGAAAAAAAGATTTACAATAATTGAAAGCAGGGCTTAAGGCAGTCTTAAGTTTTACATATCAGGTATGATTATATGACCTAAAAAGAATTAAGCCTAGTAAATACCTACGATGTAAAAGTGGTATATTGAAAACCTGACTTTCAAAATACTACAGTCATCATCGACCCTAAAATTGCAAAAGCAATTTTGAAAAAATTGAAGTGAAAAATAAAGAACTACAATGGCTAAAAAAAAGAGCAGTATCATTACTCCTGCACAACAGCAAAAAATCCTCAGACTCTACAAAGAAAATTACCTCAGCATGAAAGAACTCGCTGAAGAATTTAATCATTCGGTATCTGCAATTAAAGCAATCATACACAATCTTGAATCAACGGTTTATCACACCAGAAATATCATAGGCCGTAACGAGGAACAGGTAAAAGATGCAAAAAACGAAGTTTGGAAAAAGCTGAGGGCAAAAACTCGGTGCAGTTACGAAATTTCAAACTATGGCAGGATAAAATCATTTGCCTATAACCCCGAAGGCACTATACTAAAAGGAAAAATGCACAGTGGCTACTTAATGCTTGATTACTACGACCTGGAAGCGGCTACCAGAAAACATACCCTGATACACCGGTTGGTAGCATTACATTTTATAGGAAAGCCTACAAAAGCAAAACCGAATGTGATACACATAGATGGCAACAAGGCAAACAACCGTGTAGAAAACCTACAATATGCTAATGCCGCCGAAACAGGAAAAAACCATATTTATAATGAAACCACCATTGCCCAAAAAGAACTGCGGGAAAAAAGTAAGACAAAAGGGGCTAAGCTTACACTTACGCAAGTAGAAACAATTAGAAGGATATTGGCTAACCCAAATAAAAAAGTTAAAAAAAGCATAATTGCATCCAGATATCAGGTAAGCACTATGACCATTTACAGGATACAAAACGGAGAGAACTGGGGCAGCAAAGGCGTACAACTGAACTATACAAAAAAAATATCCAACCAATTACCTAAAGAGAAAGTGATTACAATAAAAAAACTACTGTACGCAAAGAAACTTTCTCAAAAATTAATAGCTGAAAAAATAGGAGTAAGCGAAGCAGTAATAAGCCGAATAAAAAATGGAAAGAGTTATAAAGACGTGTAAAGGCATACAAACCGTGTAAATAGTCTGCTATGTAACCTGCTTTTACCATATACAGCCTCATATTAATGTAACTTTTTACCAACCCAAGGCTTTACCCTTATAACACAATCAAGCAAACCAAAAGCCATTTTCCACAATACAGTTTTTATCTTTACTCCTACTACAAAACCCGCATCCACACAGCCATATAGAGAGGCCAACGATTGGCCTTTTCTTAAAATGGAATCCGAGCAATCGACCGAATTCGATTGCTGACAGAACTTTCGTTTCTGTGGAACTTCATGCAGAACCAAGGCCCCTGCCTTATTGTAGAAAAGGTCTTTACCAGCCCTAATTTCATACAAATACTTTTATTATAATAGCATGGTAGAGGTTATGGCAGAGTAACAATATAACGAACAAGTAACATAAAATAAATTGATAAAAATGGGGAGATTGAAATTTCAAGTACAAATGACAATTGAGGGTTTCATTTCTGGCCAGAATGGAGAAATGGACTGGATGTGTTGTACATAGACAGATAATATTATATTTTAGAAATAACTGAACCTGTTGACACAAATATTTTAGGAAGAAAACTTGCAGAAGGATTTATACCACATTGGGAAAGTGTAGTTCGAGACACAAGAAATCCAGAATATGAAGGTGCATTAAAATATACTTCTACACCTAAAATTATATTTACCAAAACAATTTAAAAAATCAATTTGGGAGAATACAAATGTTGCAAATGGAGCACTTGTAGAAGAAATTACTAAACTGAAAAACCAAAATGGACAAGACATTATTGTTTATGGTGGCGGAGTATTTGTTACCTCGCTAATTTACGCAGGACTAATTGACGAATTTCATTTATTCATAAACCCAACTGCAATTAGAAATGGTATGACAATTTTTAAAGGGTTAGACAAAAATCTAAACTTGAAATTGAAAACTGCAAAACAATTTGATTATGGAATTTCAATGACTTGTTATGAAAATATCAACTAAAGAAAATGGGCAGTGAAGCCACATACCGCAAACATTGTTATTACCAAAAGTGGGGCATAACATTGAAACAATCAGTAACGGCAATTCAGCTGTACTGTGGTTAGAGGCACGACGAAAAAATTCTAACTTAATTCATATTATTTAATTTTATTAAATCGCTAGGCAGCGGTTCCTGTCTTACGAATATAAAATTCCCCACCATCGGCGATACGCAAATGGTGTACGTTATTTTACAACCAAAATCTGCAACACAATCATGGCAAGAATTCTTTCTATAGATTACGGCGGTAAGCGAACAGGCATTGCCGTAACCGATCCGCTGCAGATTATAGCTAGTGGAATTACAACTGTAAACACAAAAGACATCTGGACTTTTCTTAAAACCTATTTTGCAAAAGAGCCTGTGGAAAAAGTAATTATAGGCATGCCCACCCATGCAGATGGGAAAGACACACATGCTACACCATTGGTTCGGGCTTTTTTGGCAAAATTTAAAAAAGATTACCCCTTGTTACCAATAGAAACTGTGGACGAAATGTTTACTTCTAAAATGGCCTTACAAAGCATGATAGATAGTGGTATGAAGCAGAAAGACCGACGCAATAAAAAGCTGGTTGACGAAATTGCTGCCACCATTATGCTACAGGAGTATATGGAAAAAAGCAGGTAAAGAAAAGTGAATAACTGGCATTGCGACTATACGCCCTGAATGTTTTGGTCTTTTTATTCGGTTATGATGCTGATATTTGTTGCTTAATTTTATAAAAGTATATACTAGTGATATTACCAATTGTAGCTTATGGCTCGCCAATATTAAGAAAAATTGCAGGTGAAATTACACAAGAACATCCCGGCCTAGAAAAGCTGATTGAAGACATGTGGGAAACGATGTACAACAGTAATGGCGTGGGTTTGGCCGCACCACAGATCAATAAAGACATTCGCCTGTTTGTAATAAACAGTGAACAGATTTTTGAAAATATGGAAGTAGAAGATCAGGGTGAATTTCCGGATGAGCCTGGTTATAAAGGCGTTTTTATAAATGCCCAAATAAATCATTTGGAAGGTGCACCCTGGGCTTATAACGAAGGCTGCCTGAGCATACCAAAAATTAGGGAAGATGTAATGCGGCCCGAAACTGTTACCATTACTTTTGAAGACGAACGCTTTGAAACTCATACTAAAACCTTTAACGGCATTACTGCTAGGGTGATACTACACGAATACGACCACCTGGAAGGAAAACTTTTTATAGATTATTTGACCCCACTAAAACGCCGCCTGATGAAGCGTAAGCTGGACGATATTACTAAAGGAAAAACAAAAATGGACTACCGGATGATTACGGTAAAATAGGTGGCGACACCATTTGTATGTTCCGGATTTTTCTGTAACCATAAATATTTTTTACCGGCAATGGCGTTTATTCATTTAACATTATACACCAAAAATGGAATGCCATTAAATACTGGGTAGTGCCGATTTCGTTTTGAATCAAATTCAGAAAGCCACGCCCTTGGCTTTTATTAGTCTGTAGCTTTTTTTAAAAGCTTGCTAAAGCAGTGCCCTGCTGGAGCAATATTGGCAAACTTTTTTAATACCAAATCTTTACACAACTCCGCTTAAAAACACATAACCCGCTGTATTTAGAATTGCAGGTATTTTTTATATACATATTTTTAATTTATATCACCCAAGAAAAATCTAATTTTTAGCCTTAGCAGTAGTTGGCTAAACCTGTAACAACTTTATTTTTAACTTTATAAAAAAAATTATATTGAGGCTGCTTATACTGCTATATCCTTAATCTTCCGAAAAGAGGAAACATAAACTAACAGCCATAAATCTTTTACAATCTTAATGGCAGCAACTAGCCGCTACAAGAGCCCGTTTGCTGAGGCGATTTTAGCAAAATACCCAAAAGAAAAATTGGATTGATAAATGTATGGGCAAGTAACAAAATAACCAATTATGCAGTACAGCCCTATTTCGATGGCTGTTTTGAGAAATAGAAAAATAAAAGCTGATTAGTTTTCAAACAATTCGAATTTTGTTTTAGGTCGTTTGGCATCCTGCCAGTTATAACCCCGTAGTTTAAGGTCTTCTGCCGAAACTTTTTGGATGGGATAAGTGGTGCCTTTTAGGTTATTGCGGAACACAATTTTATGAGCGGCCTTTTCTTTAAAATACATATCTATTACATCAGATGTGGCTTTATTTACTCCAATAAATTTCTCCTCCTCATCCTGAGCGTAATATACACTTTCGGCATTGCCTTTGGTTCGTATAAAATCTATATTACCATCTTTAAAAAGCCCATTGATAGTACGGCCTTTTACCTGATTATAAAAGCTACCGTTTACCTTATTAATAATAAACCCATTTTCGAAAGCGTACAACCTTTCAGCTACCTTTTTTGCGGTAAAAAGGTAAATGGTATCGCCAGTTATCTGGCTGTTATTAGCCCAAAGTATAGGGTTGGTATAGAGCCTAAAAGTAGAGTCTATAGAAGAATAAAACATGCTGTCGCAAACGGCTTGCATACTATCGCTAAAAATACGTACATGATGAAAGGCTTCGAAAAAACGGTTGCTGGCACTGTCTTTCCCGTTGAGGTCGAATACACGTTTGTTTTTTATAGTATCTGTAACCACAGGAACGTTTTTGATTTTTTCCCTATCGGTAAGCTTACCGGAGTACAAAGTATCAGCAGTTATGTACAGCGAATCTTTGTCTTGTTTTAATATCATTACCGGATGTTCTGTAGCAAGGAAGTTTTTGTTCCGGTTGTCCACATTCATGCTGCCAGAAAGAATCGTTATGCCTTGTGCCGTATCTACATACACTACATTTTTTTTAAACTGTGCAGTGCCATTTTTATCATCAAAAGCCATTTCTTCTGCGGTGATGCTGAAAGTGGAATCTATGATAGTTGCTTTTTTGCCAAAGTAGGCTTCCTTGGTTTTAAGGTTATAATAGCCGCTGGTGGCGTATATTTTTCGGGTACTGGTAATAATAGTGGTAGGTGCTATAAAAGTGGCTATTTCTGTATTGGCATTGTAAAGCAGGGAATCGGTTATCAGTTTGTATTCCGGGTCTATCAGCAGTACATCTTTTTTAAAAATTACATCCTTTGTATCGCTATAGTAGGTGCCCTGTTTACTGGTGAGGATGGTTTTTTTATTTACCATTTTACCACCATTATTGTAAATGGCTATCCGTGTATTTAAATCGTACAGCAGTTCTTCTGTGGTTAAAATACCTCCCTTACTATCGGTTAGTCGCACCGCTTTTTTCAAGATGGCTTTTCTTTCTTTACCAAAATATTTTATATACTGCGAATAGGTATTAAGCGTATCCTCGTCGTTAATATGCACATTACCATAGGCTTCCATTATTTTGGTATTCAGGTTTACCCTTGCACTATCGGCTTCTATCAGGGTTTTATCTTGCTTTATTCTAGCAAGTCTGGCCAGGGTTACCACTGTATTAAGCGAATCTATTTTTTCGAAACTGTAATTACCAGAGCCAGGTAATATTTCGAGTTTGCCCGATGTATCTGTGGATATGGGTATGGCTATTGGCTGCTGTGCATACAACGTATTGGCAGCAGCTATCAGCATCATTAAAAAAAGGCGTATTGTTTTGTTCATCATTTTGTTGTGCCGCAATATTTGTTAGCGTTATATATGCCAGCCGATTACTGTGCAGGTACAAATATTAAGATGAAAATTGTTAACCCTTGGCTAAACAATGAATATAGCCTCTTATGAATTTACAACTTGTGATTTTGGATTTAAGACTTTAGTATGTTCAATGGTAGCAATCAGATAAACGGAGTGCCTAAATGCTTTGGGATTCAAAACGTTCGCCAATGGTGTTTCATAGTAGTACTAAACCATTGCTCTTAAATTAAAAAAAGATGAGGCAGCAAATTTATACCAATCCCCAACCCCTAATCCCTAATCACTGCTTCCGCTGTTCCTGTGTAATGGAATCTTCGTCCATCGGTTTCATTAGCGGTGTTCCCTTGTCTTTTTTGCCAAACACAGAAACGTTTACATAGCGTTTTGGGTTTAGGCGAAGATCCTGTAATAAAAGGTTCATACTGTTTACGGTAGATGTAAGGTTGTTGTACATCTTTTTATCGTTAATTAAGGAACCGAGGGTACCGTCTTTACTATTCACTTTTTCGATGGTGGTTTTTAACCCGCCGATGGCTTCGTTCATGCCACGGATGGTTTTGTCGAGTTCCATCTTAGCCAGGGTTTCGGTGGTTTTCTGCACATTTTGCATAATGCCGCTAACCTCGTCTTTACTATCGGCCAGGGTTTTAGAAAATACGGCTACATTTTCTAAGCTTTTGGCCATATTACCGGTTTTGGTATTGAGCAATTGCTCTAATGATGCAGTAGATTGTACAATGCTTACCGTGGCTTTATTGGCGTTTGCTATTACACTTTGCAGGTTGCCTTTTGTATTGGGATCCAGTACGCTGTTGAGGTTCAGCAGTACTTGGTCAAGCGATTGAAGTGTTGCTTTTACTTGTTCTATTGTGGGCTGTAATTTTTGGTCGAATGCATTGGTAATACTACTCATAATACTACCCGAAACACCACTACGCAGTGTATCGCCGGTTTTTAGAAAAGAGGTAGTAGCCTGCGTTGAATCCAACTTTATTTCTAGGGAAGTATTTCCTAGCGGATTACCTTTTATGGTGGCCATCGCAGTGTTGGGTATCCTAATATCCTTTACCAGTTTTATCTGTACCAAAATATGGCTGAGATCGGCATCAGTTTCGGCTATCTCTACTACTGTACCCACCTGAAAACCATTGATGGTTACTACATTAGAAGGCAGCAGCCCATCGATAGCTTTAAACTTAGCGAATAGAAAGGTTTTACCCGAGTAGGTACGGCCTTTTAAAAAATTAAAACCCAGAATTAAGAAGGTGATAGCTACCGCTGAAAGTGCCCCTACTTTTGTTTCGTTTGATATTTTGAATGCCATAATAGTGAGTACGAAAGTAAGCATAAACCATACGCTCATGCTATTGTAAAACTGTAAAATAAATTGGCTCTTTTATTGAAGGCAAAACGGTTACCAAGTTATTTTGATAACCAGCTTTTTACACCACTTTTAAATCTCTTGCTTTGCCTACGGCAAAAAGTAATTGCTCCTCTGGGGTGATGTTGGTATTATCCAGCACAATGGCATCGTCGGCCTTTCGAAGGGGACTTATTTCCCGGTTGCTGTCTATATAATCCCGCATTTCTAGGTTGTCTTTTACTTCTTCTATGGTCACATTTGGGTTCTTTTCGTATAGTTCTTTAAATCGCCTTTCCACCCGTACTGCGTTATCGGCGTTCATAAATATTTTAAGTTCGGCAGTAGGAAAAACGGTGGTGCCAATATCTCTACCATCCATTACAATGCCTTTCTTTTTACCCATAGCCCTTTGTGCCGCCACGGCAAATTCCCGTACTTCTTTTATGGTGCTTACTTCGCTTACTTTCTCGGCTATCACCAAATCACGGATCACATACTCCACATTTTCATCGTTGAGGAACATTTCGCTTTGCTGGCTTTGCAGGTTAAAATGAAATTCCAGTTGGATGTTTTCCAAAGCTTCTGTAACCTGTTTCTTTTTGGTCCAGTCTATATGGTTGCGTAAAAAATAGAGGGTGATGGCTCGGTACATAGCACCGCTATCGATATACACATAATTGAGTTCTTTGGCCAATTGCTTTGCCAGTGTACTTTTTCCGCATGACGAATAGCCGTCTATTGTAATGATAATTTTTTTCATAAGCCCCCAACTTCTAATGATATGTATAGGTTTGGGCAAAAATAAAACAGAGGGACTGGATTGGTGCTTGTTTTAAAAAAGAATTTTAAATAAACGGCAATTTGTAAGGGTAATCTGCATTACAATAGAGTGAGCTGGTTTCGTCAATTGGTTTGTACCATCTCTTGCATGGCTATATGCATGCAGCTATATGCTTGGCCGCCACAAAGCCACTCGTCCATGCATGTTGAAAGTTGTAGCCGCCGGTTATGCCATCTACATCCATTATTTCGCCACTAAAGTAGAGGCCTTGGTGCTGTTTACTCATCATGCTATTAGCATCTATTTCGCTAAGGGCAATGCCGCCTGCAGTTACAAATTCTTCTTTAAATGTGGTTTTTCCTTCGGCCTTCATTTCGTAGGCACAAATACATTTGGCCAATTTATTAATCATTACGCTTTGTAAATCGGCCCAGCGTTTGGTATCGTCTATACCGGCCTGCTGCAGCATAAATGCCCATAACCTTAATGAAAGGCTAGTAAAATTTCCATTGATGGGTTTTTGATTGGCCGATTGATTTCGCAGCAGTTGAATTTTTTGTACAAATGTTTGTTCGTTAAAATCTGTACACCAGTTAATGGTGATGGTAAAATGATAGTTAACTGATGCCAAATCTCTGGCAGCAAAGGCCGAAAGCCTTAAAATACCCGGACCACTAAGCCCCCAATGTGTAATGAGCACCGGCCCCTGATTAGACAATTTTGTACCGGAAATTTTTACCAAAGCATTTGCCCCCACCACGCCCATTAACTGATTCAGTGGGTGGTTCGGAAAATTAAATGTAAACAATGAAGGTACAGGCTCGGCTATTTTCAGGTTCAGGTTACTCATCCAAGCAAACTGACTAATCTTCTGAAAACCGCCACAGGCAAGCATTACATAGTTGGCCTGCATTATTTCGTTATTTGTAAAAAAGATTTGAAAGCCATTAACCGAAGGTTCAATTTTTTCAACTGGTTTGTTTAGCTGAAGATGTACCCGGTGCTTATTCACCTCATTCATCATACAATCTATAATGGCTTGCGATGTATTGGCCTTCGGAAACATCCTGCCATCGGCTTCTGTTTTTAGCTCCACTCCCCTACTCAGAAACCACTCAATGGTATCGGTAGTAAAAAAATGATAGAAAGCTTTTTTTACAAATCTTTCGCCCCGTGGGTAGCGGCTTGCCATTTCTGCTATATCAAAACAGGCATGGGTAACATTGCATCGGCCTCCACCGCTTACTTTTACTTTTTGCAGTACTTTTCCGGTACGTTCTACTATTATTACTTCTAATGCCGGGTTAAGCCTTGCTGCATTAATGGCACAAAAAAAACCTGCTGCTCCGCCGCCTATTACTACGAGTCGTTTTTTTGCCATTGTTTACTGTTATGGGTTCAAAAATAGCGGAATCAAAATTGGGGCGAGGTGTAAGGTTTTAATAAAAACGGTGCTGCAAATGCAGCACCGCTAATCTAAAAAATACAAAAACCTCTTACTTTTCTTCATGTAACACCTGCACCTGTTGTTTTAATATATTAATTTCTTTTTTAGCGTCTATCAGGTACAAGGTCAATTCTTCTATTTTTTCCATCATCCGCTTTTGCATATCGCCAAGGGCAAAGCCTTCCTTATCTATAATACTGGCAGCAGGTATATTGGGTAAATGTTTGTGTGCTTTAATAAAAACTTCGGTTTCTTCCAAGCTGCGTAATTTATAATCACTGGCAAATACATAATCGGGCCAAAAACCGCTTGCCACCACATTAAAATCGGTGGCTGCTATTTTACCTTTTACCGCAAGTTTATACGGCCCGTTTAAAGTGGGACCAATTTTGCCACCAATGGTTACGTAGCCTACACTGTCCACCCATAAACGGTCTGCATTGTTAGTACGCACAATAAAGCGGCCAGGGTTGTTGTAAGCAAAAGTGCCAATTTTAATATCTACTCCAGCCATTTGTATGAAGGCTTTGGAATTCCTAGTTGTATCAAAAAAACGAATCATGGCACCATTTTCATCCAACATATCCAATATCCCCTCGCAAATAACACCCGTTCCACCCTCTCTGTTTATAAATTCCCCAGCTACCCCAAACGGTCCTGTTGCAATGCCTACTACCGCACCACCACTATTGGAAGTACCAAGCAAACCATTACCAAATTGTGATTCGCCTCTTATGGCTGTTGCATTGTACTCATTCCAATTGTTTTTTATTGTGAAGCCGGAATATGCATTAGAATATTGCCCATAGTAAGGTAAAGTAAATGGCCCCTGCTTTTCCCATGCCAAACTTTTTCTAAGGTAAACCGCTTGTTCATCGGTAGCATAAATGGTAAGCCCTTCCGCTGGGTTTTGTATGGAATCAATATCCATTTTACGCATGCGGGGCAATAGTAAGCCTCGGGTGGTTCCGCCGTCTAGTTCAAGCACAGAACTTGGCACGGAGGCTACAGGTGTGCCACCAATTTTTACCTGCGCATGTACATTTACAAATAATAAAATAAGAAAGGCTGAAATGAGGATAGATTTCATAACATGATGTTTTTAGATAAGCATTTTTAAATTACTGCTACGAAGAAACAATATGAAAACAAAGAAGGGAATGTGCAATGATGCAATGGCAAACCAATGAGGGAATGGCGGGTTAGTTGATTGGAATACTAGTTCAGCGAGTTAGTTGATTGGAATACTAGTTCATCAGTACTTAAAGGCTGCCATTTAATTACTAATTATTTTTCTAACGGCAAAAGAAGCAAAGGGTTTTTTAATTAACAAATAAACCAATCAACTAATAAACTAAGAAACTAATCAATCAATCATCTGTTAAACAATGCATTTATCACTTCATCTTTTCTGCGGCGGCTAACTTCCAGCACGGTACCGTTATTAAGTATTACAGCAGTACGTGATGCCGAGAACCTTTCTATAAACTGCATGTTAGCCAGCAGCGACTTATGTATGCGCAAAAATCCATGTGTGCAAAGCATATTCACAAATTCTTTCAGCGTTTTACCACAAACAATTTTCCTGTTACGGGTAAGAAAAAAGTGGGTGTAATTATTACGGCCCTCACAATATATGATTTCGGCTGGTGGTATAAAAAAGGTGCCCTCTGCATTAGAAATAATGAGTTTAAAATCGTCTTCTGTTTGTTGTAAATGGTGCTGCAATTGCTCCACCTGTTGTAGCTGTGTTGGCTGTGCTTGCTGCCTTGCTTTAGCTATGGCTGCCATCAGTTCATCTGCATCTATAGGTTTTAGTAAATAATCTAATGCACTAAACTTAATGGCTTTAATGGCATACTGGTCGTAAGCTGTAGTAAAAATAATATGAAAATTAATCTGTGTAAGCTTTTGTAATGTATCGAAAGCATTCATGCCAGGCATCTCTATATCTATAAAAACAATTTCAGGATTGTATATGCCAATAGCTGTTAACGCTACAAACCCATCTTCGCACTCCTGCTTCACTTCTATTTCCGGGCAATACATTTCCAGTAACATTCGCAGCACTTCCCTACAATGCAATTCATCATCTACAATAATGGCTTTCATACTTCTAAGTTTATTCATGTACTTTTCAGAGCTTTATAAGTTATGTTCAGCATCAGGTTGTATTTACTATTTTATCAAGGGTAAGCAAAACCTCGGTACCGGAGGCGTTTCCATCAGCATCAAACAAATCGGTTATTGTGGATTTTGCGTTAATATGATATGACTCGTTTACGCTGTTCATACGTTCGGCAGTTATCCTCATACCATAGCTTTTTTGCTGCAGAGCCGATTTGCTTTTAAGTGCTGTTGCTGCTTCTCTTCCTACGCCATTATCCTTAATTAATACTTCGAGCATGCCATTATTATCAGTAATGTTTATCGTTAATAAACCGCCAGGTTCTTTACGGTACATAAGCCCGTGCCAAATGGCATTTTCTATATAGGGCTGTACCAGCATGGGTGGCAGTAAAATATTAGCAGCATCTATGCCAGGCCCTTTTTCTATATGGTGGTTAAATGCATGATTAAATCTTAATGCTTCCAGTTGTACATACAATTCTATCGCCTTTAATTCACTATCTAGTACTACCCATTCGTTGCGGCTGTTATCAAGTATCAACCGCATTAACCGGCTGAATTTTGTAAGGTAACCGGAGGCATTTTGCCGATCATTTTTCAGTATAAAGCTATTGATACTGTTTAGGCTGTTGAACAAAAAATGTGGGTTCATTTGGGTACGCAGCAAGTTCATACGCACCTGTGCTATTTTACTTTCAAAATCACGTTTTACTGCTTCTTCCTTCCTCACTTTTTTTACCTTAAAATAAAAGAATATAAAAATGGCCGCAGCCAATAAAGCCAACATAAGAAAAATAAAAAGCCAGGTTTTCCAAAATGCTTTGGCAATGATAAAATTAACCGGAGATGCAGTAGCATACCAGTCTTTACCATTAATAGAAGCCTCTACAGTAAAAGCGTATTTACCCGCAGGCAGGTTGGTGTATCGGGCAGTGCGCTGCTTACCAGCATAAGAAAAACTGGTATCAAAGCCATTAAGCCGGTACCTGTATTGTATGGCCGTACCTAATTTAAAATCTACCGCTAAATAGCTAAAAGAGAGATTGTTTTGATGGTATTCAAAGGCGTATTCCACTTGTTGGGGCATACTAATGCTACTGTCTTTTAATTCTACCCCGGTTATATAAACCTGTAATGGCTTTTTTTCTACATGTATTCTATTAGGATAAAAAAAATTAAACCCTGCAGAACCCGTTAAAAAAACCTCACCATCCTCTGCCAAATAAAAGTTACATAGTGTATGGTTGCTTTTTTCTATCCCATCTCTTGCATCAAAACTTTGCAATGTACCCAAAGCAGGATCGTACTTTGAAGTGCCTATATTACCCAATATCCACATACTTCCCATTTTATCGCAAAGCAAGCCCACTATATTATTGCTGGCCAACCCGTCTCTTTTATCTAGTGTTTTTTTTACTAATAAATCTTTGGGCGAAATAATATACACACCATCTAGCCCTCCGGCATATACCATACCGCTGCTATCAAAAGCCACTACATGCATTTCTACGTCTTTTTTATCTCCGGGCAGTACAATATGGTGTAAGCTATCTGCTGCCCGGTCGTAGTAATAAAGGCCGTTTATCTGCGCCAGCCACCAATTATTATTTTTATCTACAAGTACGTGAAATGTTATTACGCTGGCTATTTTAGAAAGCTTAGGATGGTTGTAAAAAGTTTGCATTTTTTTTGCCACAGGATCGAATAAAGCAAACCCGCCATTGGTACAAAATATAAAATTCTCCTGATTGTCTTTGGCTATGGAATGTATATCTACGCTAGGCAGGGAGTTTGCTTTGTCAAGCGTATCTGGCCAGTATTGCTCAAAGCCACCACTCGGTTGCAACAAGCCCATGCCTCCGCCAAAAGTTCCTACCCATACCCTGTCTAGCCGGTCTGTTACTACTGCTCTAATCGTTTTAAACTTTTGCGGCCCTTTCTTAATATCAAAATAAGGAAAGTACGTACAGGTGTTGGTTTCCCTTTTCCACAGGGCTAAAAAAGCGTTGGTGCCAAGCCAGTAATTTTTTTTGCGATCCTGCAATACTGTATTAATACCGCCATCATACTTTTCTCCCTTTGGGTTAGTAATATACTTTAGGCCATTAAACTGTGGTATGCTTAATGATGTAAAAGATATGCCGCGGCCTAAAACAAACATGGTACCATTTCGGGTAACAAATAATCTTCGGGTAGCCCAGGTATTAAGCGATGTTGGTTCGGAAGCATCGTGCTGCAGCACCAAAGCGTTTTGCTTTTGTAAATCAATAATGTAAACGCCATAATACCGGCTGGCTAGTGCAAATTGATGCTTGCCCACTTGCTTTATAGCACCTCCATACCCGCCAATAGGTTTACCATCCGAGGCAAGCCACGAGCCTATTGACTGGGCTATACCCGTTTTAACCTTAACTAATAAAACACTATCTAAAAAAAAGCTTCCAGTAATAATGGTGCTGTCGTTCACTTTTGCAGCACACCATATACCTGTAACGGGCATTTCATTTACTATCAGTTGCTCCTTTATATTTACAAGTATGGTTTTTTTTCTATATCCTATCAGCCACTGGTCGGCGCTAAATTGTTCGAAACATAAAGGCGAACCATTTTTAGAAAACATCTTTTCCAGTCTATCTAATTTTATGATGGTTTGGTTGTTTTTTACCAAATAACAATTGTTGCGGTTTACTATAATCAGGTTGCTATCGGTAGTTTCACCAAAAAAAATACTTTCGGTAAATGTTTCTAATCCCGTTTCAAGCTTTCTGAAACGGCTGTCGTTTTCATTTTTAAATAATATGCCTTGTGGTGTTGCAATCCAGATGGCTCCGTGCTTATCACAAAAAATTTGATAAACGATATTTGTTTTCATTACAGCACTATCGGGCTGGGTATATGTACTTAACTGGTAGCCATCAAAAATATTAATGCCTTCGTCACTCCCAATCCACAGGCGCCCCTGCCTGTCTTCTGTAAATACAAGCCGCAAATCGCTTAGCAAGCCATCTTCTGTAGTAAGATGCCTGAATGCATACGACTGAGGTGTGGCTAGAATATGTAAAGCCATCAAACAAAAAAATATGAAATACTTTTTTAACAACGATGTGTGGAGTTATAAAATAAAAGTAATAAGTAAGCAATAAAAGTAGATCATTAATGATGCAACGGCTAAGAGATGAGAAAGTGGCAAATACAGAAAACCCCGGCATCACTTAGGTAGAGCCGGGGTTTTTTATTCTAAAAGCAAGCCATTAAATCGTAGCCATATCTATTACAAACCGATAACGCACATCGCTTTTTAGCATACGCTCATATGCTTCATTTATCTGCTGAATAGATATTAATTCTATATCGCTTACAATATTGTGTTCTGCACAATAGTCTAGCATATCTTGTGTTTCTTTAATGCCGCCAATTAAAGATCCTGCTAGGCGCCTACGCTTCATAATAAAGTTAAAAGCATGTATCTGCGGGGCTTCTGGAGGCACACCCAGCATAACCATGGTAGCATCAAGTGCCAATAACTGCATGTAAAAAGCAATATCATGGGGCACTGAAACGGTATCTATAATAAAGTTAAAATAGCTGGTATATTTTGCCATAACTGCCGCATCTGAGGTTACTGCAAAATGATGAGCGCCTAAGCGTTTGGCATCCGCTTCTTTGGCTGGCGAAGAACTTAGTACGGTTACTTCTGCCCCCATAGACACAGCAAACTTTACAGCCATGTGGCCTAAGCCACCAAGACCTAAAACACCAATTTTATGCCCCTTTCCCATTTTCCATTCCATAATAGGTGAGTAGGTGGTAATGCCTGCGCAAAGCAATGGTGCTACACCTGCCAAATCCAATCTATTGCTGATGGTTAAGGTATAGGCTTCGTTCACCACAATTTGAGATGAGTAACCGCCATAAGTAGGCTTGCCTTCTTTATCCATGCCGTTATATGTGCCTACCATACCAGTATCGCAGTATTGCTCTAGGCCGGCGGCACAGCTTGGGCAGCTCTGGCAGCTATCTACAAAACAGCCTACACCTGCCAGGTCGCCAGTTCTAAATTTGGTTACATGGTTACCCACTTTAGTAACCCTGCCCACAATTTCGTGGCCTGGCACCATAGGGTAAATGGCATTGCCCCACTCGTTACGCACCTGATGAATATCTGAATGGCATACGCCACAAAACAATATTTCAATTTGTACGTCGTACGGTCCTGGTTCTCTTCTATCAATGCTAAAAGGAGCTAATGGTGTTGTAGCATTTTGTACTGCGTATGCTTTTGTAACTAACATAGGTTTTATTTTTTTTATTTTCGTTGCAATAAATGTTATATAACAAAGTTGGTTAAATTAAAGAAAGCTGCCTTTTTATCTTTGTATGGTTGTTGCAAAAATGAAAACTCTATGTCTTTAAAACTTCAGAACTCCTTACTCTTCGCAGTTTTGATTGCGTAGTTATTCTTTTTTTGAACCCAGCGAAAGCCGTGCCCTGATGGAGCGACATTGGCGACGCTCCGTTCAACTGATTGCTACTATCAGGTATTTAGATTGCGAATA
>JAYUOV010000014.1:0-2450 GCA_043760535.1 Chitinophagaceae bacterium | reverse complement strand
ATTCTTTGCATAGAGCCCTCTAAAAAAGAGAAGGATGTATTGTGGGTAGGTACCGATGATGGCCTGGTGCAGCTTACCCGTGATGGCGGAAAAAGCTGGACTAAAGTTAGTGCCAATATTAAAGGATTTCCTGCAGGGTGCTGGGTACAGCAAATACGTGCCAGCCGCTACAATGCAGGTGAGGCGTGGGTGGTAGCCAATCAATACCGCCTTGGCGATTTTGCCCCATACATTTACCGCACTATTGATTTTGGTAAAACCTGGACAAGATTTGTGGATGAAAGCAAAGTAAAGGGCTATGCCCTCTGTATGATTCAAGACCCGGTGCAGCCCAACCTTATTTTTGTTGGTACCGAACAAGGGCTCTGGATAACACTTGATGGCGGAGCTACTTTTAAGCAATATAAAAATGGCTACCCCAGCGTAAGCACTTACGACCTTGCCATACAGGAAAGAGAAGCTGATTTGGTAATCGCCACTTTTGGCCGGGCTTTGTACATTTTAGATAATATTAATCCGTTGAGAAAAATGGCTGCCAATAGTGGTAAAGTTTTTGCCAATAAGCTTACAGCTTTTGAAAGCCCTACCGCCTATCAGGCAGAGTTTAACAGCCCTGCAGGTATTGAGTACAGCACCTACGGGCTGTACGAAGCCGATAATAAAAGAAGTGGTGCACCCATTTCGTTTTTCATTAAACCAAAAGAAAAAACCGATACGGCCAAAGGTGGTAAAATGGATAGCGTAACGGTGAAAATTTATAATAGTAGCAACGAACAGGTGCGAACTTTTAAAGCTAAAACAGATACGGGTTTTAATACCATCTATTGGGGTTTTGAAACCAAAGGTATTCGCCAGCCAGGCAGCCCTAAGCCCAAACCCAATAGCCCTGAACAGGCAGGTGGTATGCAGGCGGCACCCGGCACTTATAAAGTAGTAATTGCCGCAGGCAAAGAAATGGATAGCATAAACATGGTGGTAAAATACGATCCACGAAGCACGTACCCTGCCGAAATACGGGCAGCCCAAAAGAAAATGCTGGATCGCCTTGCCATTAGCAGTGCCAAACTTACTACGGCTATGGACAGGCTTACCGATGCAGAAGAAACCATTAAAAAAATAGAAGGACAGCTAAAAGATCTGGAAGGAAAAGACATCGACAGCCTGAGAAAAAATAGTAAGGCAGTAACAGATAGCATTAAAAATATCAGAGAGTTTATTGTAGGTAAAAGAAATGAAAAGCAAGGTTACGGTGTGCCTTACCAGCTTACTACTACCGGTAAATTAGGCGAAGCCCGCCGCGGTATTGTAGGTAAAGAAGCAGTGCCTGCAGCTAACGATGAGCAATTGGTGATACAGGCCGAAACACTTATACAGCAAGCCATACAGAAGATTGAAACGCTCTTTACCAGCAAATGGCCAGCCTACCGAAAGCAGGTGGAGGGTACGCCGATGAAGTTGTTTAAAGACTAAAATATTCCTGAGCAAAAACTCCATTTATTAAAGAAATGGAGTTTTTTGTATGCGTAACTATCAAGTAGGTTTTTTGTCCCGGTGGGGGTTTTCACAGCGGCTTGGGTATCTTGTCAGGATATTTTCAATTTCGAAGGAAATCGCCACCGATAACCTTGATTAAATTTTGATTTATCTTTATAAGCATATATTTGTACGCATACGGTTTGGTTGTATAGTTATCTCTTCTGAATGGACAAAATGAAAGAAAGGGCAGAAATAACATGTAGCCATGAGTAAAAATTCACTAACATTAAATTTAAATTTATGCCTAAAAACACAGCTGAACCTAGAAAGAATAAGCCTACTAAAAAGAAAAGCTCAGCACAGAAGAAAGCGGATCCAAAGAAAAAAGCACGGTAAGGTGCAGTACGTCGAAAGCCCGGTTTACAGAGCCGGGCTTTTTTATGCCGATATTTGAATTTGGGTTAGGACGATAGCCCCAGGTTTTCCCTCCAGCCGTTGCCTTGTTTTGTGTCTCCACTAACAAAAATCCACCCCGATAAATGACCACCGGAATTTCACCCATCAGTTGGTTCCTGTGGATATAGTCAGCAGGTGGAAAATGAACAATCGTGTTTATATTTAACGGCCATTAGATTGGTATTGGTGCTTAAAAATAAGCAACGGTCGTTTATACGTCAGGGTTTCACAGTAACAGGTTTATAACCCGGTGCGGCTGCTCTGAAAATCCCCGCCTTTGCTGGGTGTTCCTTTAAAAAAGTATGTTCTCCTCATGGCACACACCCGCCGTTGTCGGGTGTTTGCACCCACAACTACCACACCCATTACGCTGTGCGGTAAAAGTTAACGGCCAATGATATGTTTGCTGTTGGCAAGCATAACTAGAGTCTGTCTTTAAAGTCTAAGTATTTGATAATCATATATTTGCAATCTTTTTTGGCACAATTTTTGTAATGCTTTAGCTATGAAAATGAAAA
>JAYUOV010000013.1:0-6876 GCA_043760535.1 Chitinophagaceae bacterium | reverse complement strand
ATTTGTCATTCTTTTCGCTCAGTGCACTCAATGCCACATACCAGTTTGGCAATCAATATTACCAAATGTATCGCCCCGGCGCTTACAACCCCAATATTAAGTGGGAGGAAACAGCTACCTCTAATATTGCACTGGATTTCGGTTTCCTGAACAACCGCATCAATGGCAGCATCGATTTTTACCACAAAAAAACAACGGATTTGCTCAACGAAATTCCACAGCCCGCAGGCACCAATTTCTCCGCATTTTTTATAGCCAATGTAGGTAGCATGGTCAATAAGGGCGTAGAATTTAACATCAATACCGAGCCGGTAAAAACAAAAAACTGGGGCTGGGAAGCAGGCTTTAATATTACCTATAATAAGAATACCATTACCAACCTTACCGTGGTACCCAACGATCCCACATACCGTGGCATACAGGCTGGTGGCATAGCAGGCATTGGCGGCATGTACACCCAAATACAGCAGGTAGGTTATAGCCGCAATACATTTAACCTGTACCAGCAGGTATATGATGCCAATGGTAAGCCGCTGGAAAACGTATTTGTAGATCAAAATGAAGACGGCATTATTAACCAGGACGACGTAGTAAAATCGAAAAGTGCCGTACCCGAATTATTTATGGGCTTTACCACCAATTTAAGGTACAAGCGTTTTTCAGCAGGCGCTGTATTGCGCAGCAGCTTGGGTAATTATTTGTACAATAATAATTTTAGTGCCTCTGGCAATCAATTGCAGATTCTTGGCAATTATGTGCTTTACAATGCATTCGCCAATTACCAGGAAACAAAATTTTTCGGCAATGCCAACAACCTGCTTAGCGACTATTACATACAAAACGCCTCTTTTCTGCGGATGGATAACCTCACGTTTGGCTATGATGCCGGTTCTATACTGCGCAATAAAGCAACTCTAAGAATCAACGCGTCTGTACAAAACGTATTTGTAGTAACGAAATATACAGGCCTCGATCCAGAGATCGGATGGGGTGTAGATAACAATTTTTACCCACGGCCCCGCATTGTTACCCTTGGGTTCAACCTTAACTTTTAAGGCTAACCTATTCATTATTAAAACATAATTTATGTATCGTCATATTATTTCATCAGTTGTACTGTTCATGGCCGCCATGAGTATGTTTACAGGCTGCGTTAAAAAGCTGGATCTGGTTCCGGTAAATGGAGAAACCGCCGATGCCGTGTATAAAACGGTAACGGGTTACAAACAAGCCCTTGCCAAAGCTTACGGCGCCTTTGCACTTACCGGCAACACGGGTGGTGGTGGCACGCCGGATTTACCACCACAAATTATAGCCAACGAAGGATTTTCAGATTTTCTGCGCCTCTACTGGAACCTCCAGGAACTTACAACCGACGAATCGTCGTGGACCTGGCAAGGCGATGCAGGAGTTGTTGGGCTCAAAGAACACAGTTGGTCCTCTGGCAATCCCATGATTGCCGGGGTTTACTACCGTTCGTTTTATCAAATAACGGTTTGCAACGATTTTATCAGGCAATCTTCGGCGGGTAAAGTAAGCGAACGTGGTTTTGCCGGAAATGATGCTGCGGAAATTAAAAAATTTAACGCCGAAGCAAGGTTCCTGAGGGCATACCAATATTGGGTGCTTATGGATTTATATGCACAGCCACCCTTTGTAGATGAAACCGCACCCATTGCCACCGGCCTGCCAACGCAACTGACCCGTGCCGAGTTATTTTCTTACATAGAATCGGAGCTAAAAGCCATTGAACCCGAACTTACCGCTGCACGTAAAAATGAATATGGCCGTGCTGATAAAGCTGCCGCATGGGCCTTGTTGTCCCGCCTGTACCTAAATGCGAAGGTGTACACCGGTACCGAAAAAAACACGGAGGCCATTGTACAGTGCCAAAAAATCATCGGAGCAGGATACACGCTGCACCCAACGTACCGCAACCTTACCGTTGCCGATAACCACCTCAATACTGATGAAAACATCCTTACCATTAACTACGATGCCCGCCACACCCAGAACTGGGGCGGAACTACGTACCTGGCACACGGCCCGGCCGCAGTACCTGGCAGCATTTCAGGTAGAAGTGGCAGTTGGGGTGGCTTAAGGCATACACAGCAGTTTGTAGATCTGTTTCCGGATCCATCGGGCAATACTGATGCAAGGGCTATGTTTTACACCATTGGTCAAAACAAAATAATGGCAGAATTGTACACTGGTTCTAATGGCTATTCTTCGTTTAAATACCGCAATAAAACCCGGACCGGCGGCCCTGCTCCCAATGCCGATCCCAACGGCAACTGGACAGATATTGATTTTCCGCTATTTCGTTTAGGCGAAATTTATCTCACCTATGCCGAAGCCGTATTAAGAGGTGGCGCAGGCGGCAGCAATACGCAGGCATTGGCATACATTAATCAGCTTCGCACCCGTGCACATAATGGAAGCACTGCGGGTGCCATTACGGCCGCCAATCTTACCCTCGATTTTATACTGAACGAACGGGGCCGCGAAATGTATTACGAAGCAGTGAGAAGAACCGACCTTATCCGCTTTGATAAGTTTACAACAGGTGCATACCTATGGGCGTGGAAAGGTGGCGTGGCCATTGGCCGTGCTTCTGCTCCCCGATATAATATTTTTCCTTTACCTGTAACCGACCTGGCCTCTAATCCTAAACTGAAACAGAACTCCGGCTATTAAAAAATTAAAAAAAACAATATGAAACCGATATATCAAAAAGTGTTTGTAGCATTATTTTTAAGTATGGCCATCATGGCTTGTAAAAAAGACATCCACCAAACGGTAGCTACAAGTGGCACAGGGCCTGTAATTGCTTTATCGAAAAATTCAATAGTGCTGAATGCTGCCATGGCTAACGATACAGCTCTTGCCATTAGCTGGACTAAAGCCGACTTTGGTTTTAAAGCAGCTTTTAGCTATTCTGTGGAACTGGTGAATGAAGCCAACACCTTTAGCAGTGCCGTTTCTGTAAGTACAGGCAATGCCACACAACTAAAATACCTGGGTAGTCAGTTAAACGAGCTGGCCATTGCCCTTGGCATACCAGCAGGTAGCAGCGGAGGTATCGAAATTCGGATAAAAGCCATGGTTAGCGAATCAGTATTTATTTATTCCGCGGTAAGCAAGCTGCGCATCACTACCTATCAGGTGGAGTTTCCTGCATTGCTGGTGCGTGGTGGCAATAGCTGGGTTACGCCTACTGCCAGATCTAAAGGTTTTGTACTTACCTCGCCAGATTACAATGGCAAGTACGAGGGTTTTGTGTACCTGCCCAATGCAGATGGCTGGGGTGGAGATGGACTGAAACTGCGGGTGCAAAGCACCGGCGTAGATTATGGCTGGGGCGGCACCGCTACTACCATGGCAGCCGGCGCTGCGGGCAATCTTTGGTTTACGCCAGCACCCAATTACATGAAAGTAAATGCCGATGTAAATACAGGTACGGTAAGCTTTTTTCCCGTTCGTTTTTTCATTTCCGGCAATCATAATGGTTGGAGCACCGCTGCCACCCCCATGACTTTTAATGCCACCACACAACAGTGGGTTGCAACGAACGTTAGATTTACAGCCGGCGATGTTTTTGTATTTACCAGCAATGGCAACTACGATATCAGCTACAAAATAAATGCCGATGGAAAACTGGTGTATGCAGGGCCACCCACCTGGGCAGGTAACAATATACCCGTTCCGGGCACCGGCACCTATACCGTAACCTTAGATTTAAGCGGTGGTACCGGCAGCTACACCTATAAAATTTTATAAGAAAATGAACATGCAATCAATTTTTAAATGCTTTGCCGCACTTGCTATTGTTGTTTCACTTGCATGTGGCGAAAAGGATGTACCCACCCAAATCCCTCCCGTAGTACCACCTGTAACCACCTCAACATTTGCAAAGGGTGCAGATATTGGCTGGATTACAGAAATGGAGGCTGTGGGTAAAAAATTGTACAATGCTGCCGGAGTAGAAACAGAAGGTTTTGCATTAATGAAATCACTCGGTATGAATACAATACGGCTACGCGTATGGGTAAATCCAAGCCCCGCATGGAACAATGTAGCCGATGTGGTGGCAAAAGCAGTACGTGCAAAAAATTTGGGGCTGCGCATCATGATCGATTTTCATTACAGCGATTCTTGGGCAGATCCCGGACAGCAAACGAAACCGGCCGCGTGGGCCGCCATGAGTTTTACCAATTTAAAAACGGCTCTGGCAGCACATACTTCAGATATATTGAATCAACTAAAAATAGCCGGCGTTACTCCGGAGTGGGTGCAGGTAGGTAACGAAACCAATAACGGCATGCTCTGCTGGCCCGAAGGAAAAGCCTCTACCAATATGAATAATTATGCACAATTAGTAAATGCAGGATACGATGCTGTAAAAGCCGTGTTTGCCTCCACCAAAGTGATTGTGCATGTTTCTAATGGTTGGGATAATGCGTTGTTCCTGTGGAATATTGGTGGCCTGATAGACAACGGCGCAAAATTCGATGTTATAGGAATGTCATTATATCCATCTTATGTAGCTGCCGGTTGGGCAAGTGCCAACCAGCAATGTTTGGCCAATATGAATGATATGGTAACCCGCTATAAGAAAGAAGTAATGGTAGTAGAAGTGGGAATGCCCTGGGATAAAGCGGCTGATTGTAAATTGTTCATTACCGATCTTATTACAAAAACAAAATCCATAACAGGTAATAAGGGACTGGGCGTGCTGTATTGGGAACCTCAGTGTTACGGGGGCTGGAAAGGTTACACGCTTGGCGCATTTGACAATAGCGGAAAGCCTACTTTGGCAATGGAAGCGTTTAAAGATTAATCGCAGCTCTAATAGCTATGCATTTCCCTTCTTTGGAGGGGATTTATAGAAGAACCCAACAAAAAGAGCAGAATTTTTAGCGTTCTAATTCAAGTACTCGTCAATGTTTAGGCTTGTAGTTAAACAGTGATAATACCTTAGGGAAAGATACATTTATGAGCCATAAACAGTGTACACTTTTAGTAGCAGCAATACTTGTTTGCTTTAGTTCATTTGCCCAAAGAAAGCAGTTGAATATTGATAACAACTGGAAGTTTGCCTTTGGCCATGCAGCCAATCCAGAAAAGGATTTTAACTACAGCATCGCCACTATTTTTTCAAAGTCTGGGGGAAGTGCTAAAACACCTGCCGATCCTAAATTTAAAGACAGTAGCTGGCGCAGCCTTAACCTTCCGCACGATTGGGCAGTAGAATTGCCGTTTAGTAATGTAGATAATTTTGATGTAGAAAGTCACGGCTACAAACCAGTTGGTGGCTTATTCCCCGAAACAAGTATAGGCTGGTACCGCAAACATTTTACTGTATCGATAGCCGATTCCGGCCAACGTTTTCAGGTTCAGTTTGATGGTATTTTTAGAGATGCCAATATTTGGGTAAATGGTTTTTATTTGGGCAATAACAAAAGCGGTTATTTAGGAGCAAGCTATGATATTACCGATTTTTTAAATTTTGATAAGGACAATGTAATTACCATACGGGCAGATGCTACCCAATATGAAGGCTGGTTTTACGAAGGTGCTGGCATTTACCGCCATGTATGGCTGAACCAATATCAAAATGTACATATTGCTACAGATGGCATTTTTGCACATTCAATAGTAGCCAATAATAAAGCATTGGTAAATGTAGAAACAACTGTTGCAAACGAAAATTTTGACCCGGCTTCTTATACTGTTTCAGCTTATGTTACAGACAGGTTGGGCAAGATGGTGGGGGCTGCAAAAGAGCTGCCAATGTCTTTAAATGTGAACGAAGAAAAAGTTTCTAAACAGCGCATTGCAGTAAATGCACCACGTCTATGGAGCCTTGAAGACCCTTACCTGTACAGGGTTACAGTACAAATAAAACAGGCAGGAAAAGTGGTTGACAGTAAAACCATGCGCATCGGCATTCGTACTATTGACATAAAACCTAATGGTGTTTTCTTAAACGGCAAGCATGTAAAAATTAAAGGCACCAATAACCATCAGGATCATGCGGGTGTGGGCAGCGCCCTACCCGATTACCTGCAATACTACCGCATTAGCTTGCTTAAAAATATGGGTGTAAATGCTTACCGCACCAGCCACAACGCACCTACACCTGAACTTTTAGATGCATGTGACAGCCTCGGAATGCTGGTAATGGATGAGCAACGGTTGCTGAACAGCGGTGCTGAATACACCAATCAGTTTGAACGCCTTGCAAAACGTGACCGCAGCCACGCCTCCGTTTTTATGTGGAGTATTGGCAACGAAGAAGGCTGGATACATACCACCACAACGGGTCAAAGAATTGCCCAAACTTTAATAGCCAAACAAAAACAACTAGACCCCACCCGTACTTGCACTTACGCTGCCGATTTGGCTAATGTTTACCGTGGCGTTAACGAAGTAATTCCCGTTCGCAGTTTTAATTACCGTCAGTTTGCCGTGGCCGATTACCACAAAGATCATCCTGAACAACCTTTGCTCGGAACCGAAATGGGCAGCACCGTAACCACAAGAGGTATATGGGGAAAAGATAGCATACGTGCCTACCTTCCAGATCAGGATATTACCGCACCATGGTGGGCAAGCACCGCCGAAACCTGGTGGAAACTTGCCGCACCAAACGACTACTGGCTCGGCGGTTTTGTATGGACGGGCTTTGATTACCGTGGCGAACCAACGCCGTATAAATGGCCCAATATCAATTCGCATTTTGGCATTATGGATATGTGTGGTTTTCCTAAAAATATTGTAACTATTCAGGCAAATATTAACACTTTTTAGTAAATGTGGAATAAAAGTTGGCTTAAAGTTCATAAAATGGTATGAGCTTGTGCTGATGATCGA
>JAYUOV010000012.1:0-21043 GCA_043760535.1 Chitinophagaceae bacterium | reverse complement strand
CATCCTAAACCAAACGGAAACCCTTTTCCCAGGCACCACCCTAAGGCTAATTTACAAAAATCACGCAGCTTAATTTACGATAGGTAAGGAGTTCTGTAATTAATGTTGTATTTTTAAGCCCGTATTTACAGTCATTTTTCTTACAAAAAATGCCACGCAAGGCATGGCATTTTTTGTAAGAAAGGATTAATCGAAAGCAGTAGTGCCGTATTAAATCTTGGGCAATTTGTAACCGTTATGGTATGCAGCCATTAGGTATTTTTCATTTATTTTTTTGTCGGTAAACCTGTTCTGCTCAATATTCCAAAATAATTTTTGTTTGCTGCGGTAAGCAATATTACCAAACTGTGCTAGTGTAGCCACATGTGCACCTGCCTGTATGGGGCAGCTAAGGTCGGCGTGGTTTTTAGATTTTATTACATCAATAAAATTAACCAAATGCTTATCCAAACCATTGTCGGTAGATTTTGCTAATGGCATTAAAACTTTACTTGCGTTCATCTTTTCTTCTATTACTTCCCAGCCATTACGGTTTAGCACAAGTGTGCCATTATTGCCAATAAATGCAATGCCATGATTACGGCCATAATCGCCATTACCAATTCCGAGTGCATGGTCCCATATTATATTGAAATCATCAAATTCGTACAGTGCCATCAATGTGTCTGGCGTTTCATCGGCACTCATGGCATTGGCAAATTTGCCACCAACCGTTACTACTGATTTAGGCATACCGGCCTTCATGCCCATAAAGGCATAGTCTAATAAATGTACGCCCCAGTCGGTCATCAAGCCACCTGCATAATCCCAAAACCAACGAAAAGTAAAATGAAAACGATTGCTATTAAATGGCCTTGTTTGAGCTGGCCCCAACCAGCTTTGGTAATCTACGCCGGCTGGCACGGCACTATCTGGCTTTATGGGTATGGGCTGTTTCCAATCCAGATAGCACCACACTTTTACGGTGCGTATTTTACCTAATTTACCGCTGTGTACAAAATCGATAGCATCTTTAAAATGCTGCTGGCTTCGCTGCCATTGGCCGCATTGTACCACACCATTATACTTTTCCTGTGCCTGTACCATAGTGCGGCATTCGATAATGGAATTGCCAACCGGTTTTTCCACAT
Organism: Chitinophagaceae bacterium; assembly: GCA_043760535.1. Classification (GTDB taxonomy): domain Bacteria; phylum Bacteroidota; class Bacteroidia; order Chitinophagales; family Chitinophagaceae; genus JAZKFT01. The sequence continues at coordinate 19,913 of JAYUOV010000012.1, read as the reverse complement.
ACACATCCTTGCCCGACTCTAGTGCATGCACCATCATTAAAGCATGCCAATGATCCGGTGTGCCGATAATTACTGCATCAATATCTTTTTGATCCAGTAATGCTCGGTAATCGCCATATATTTTCACTTTAGTGGCATCGGCATTTAGCCCTTCCAGTTCTTTTAGTCTTTTGTCTATTACGTTGCTGTCTATGTCGCAAATGGCTATCAGGTTTACGCCGGGTATTTTTAATGCCGCTTTTACATTGCTCCAGCCCATACCGTTGGCACCAATTACGCCAATATTTACCTGGTCGCTAGGTGCTACTATATTGTTTTTAAAAATGGTAAAAGCCTTACTGTCGAAAACAGAAAGCAATAAACTTCCACCAGCTAGTGAAGCAGATTTTTTCAGGAAAGAACGGCGGTTATTCATTAGGCAATCAGATTTATGGCAACAAAAAATGAAAACCGAATATAGTCGATTCTTTTCGGCAGTTTTAATATCCTATTCCCAATTATATCTGGCTATTTATCCTTTATAAAAATAAATGCTATCGGCTTGTGCCAGGCAGGTAATATCCAAATCGTTTATGCAAACATGCTCTGGCAAAGTAGTGGTGTAATAAATAACTTCTGCTACATCTTTTGCCGTAAGTGGCGTAAAGCCATTGTAAATACCGGCCACTTTTTCGGGGTCGCCTTTAAAACGTACGGTGCTAAATTCTGTATCGGCTGCGCCGGGGTTTATGCAGGTCACTTTTATTTTATACTTCAGTAAATCTATCCGCATAGAACGGCTGAGTGCCACAACGGCAAATTTACTGGCACAGTAGCCGTTGCCCCTTTCGTACACTTCTTTTCCGGCCACGGAACCCATGTTGATAATATGGCCTTTACCCTGCAACTGCATAAGCGGTATCACGGCTTTGCTTATATACATCAGGCCTTTTACATTGGTGTCTATCATTGTGTCCCAATCTTCGATACTGGCTTCGTAAAACATATCCCGGCCAAGTGCCAGCCCTGCATTGTTAATTAAAATGTCGATTTTTTTCCAATCATCTGATAATCCGGCAATCGCTTCGAAACAAGCGTTTTTATCCTGTACATCAAATACAAGTGGCAGCACTTTTATGCCATATTCTTTTTGAAGTGTGCCGGCTATTTCTGCCAGCCTTTCGGCCCGGCGGCCAGTGATAATGAGGTTATGATTGTTGCTGGCAAATATTTGGGCACAGGCCTTTCCAAACCCAGCAGTAGCACCTGTAATTAGTATGGTTTTTTGCATGGAGCAAAGGAAAGATAAAAGGCTGAAAGCAGAACACCTCTACTGATTTGCCTGTGGCGTGTTACAGTAATGTTCATTGCAAAATGCTTCGGTATGCTGCTTACCTAACCAATACAAAACTACCCGCCTGCTTTACTACTTTACCAGTGTAATCTGTGGCCTGTGCGTTATAAACGTAAGCGGCGGTGGGCTGCAGTTCGCCATTTATTTTTCCATCCCAGCCTCTGTTGATGGTGGTGGTGCTAAACACTAGCTGGCCAAAGCGGTTATACACCTGAAACTTGTCTAGGCTTCGCATACCTACTAGTAATGGTCTTATCATATCGTTTTTGCCATCGTTATTTGGTGTAAATCCATTGGGCATAAAAATGGAAGGGCCGGTTTTAAAAACCTTCACCATTACCGCATCGCTTTCGGTACAACCATTAGCTGTAGAAGCAGTAAGGGTGTACACAATACTTTCTTGCCCGGCCGGCAATGTTTCTTTTGTAAGCATCAATGTGGGGTTATGGATATTGGCATCGCTAAGGCCGGTTGGCGGAGACCACCGGTAACTGGTAACTACCGGTATATCCACAAGCCGAAATACCAAAGATTGATTGAGCACAATACTGGTATCGTTACCAGCAAATACATTCAGTTTTGGCAGCACATTTACCAAAACCGTATCGCTGAAAGGTTTAGGGCAGCCGATGGTGTCCAAAACCGTGAGTACAAAAAATCTGGAAGCAGCTGGCCTTGTTGTTGGGTTAAGCGAAACTGGGTTGCTAACCAGATTTGTTGGGTTCCAGCTAAAAGTGGCACCCACAATTGTGCCATTTAAAGTGGCAATAGTATTGTTACAAATGGTGGTATCCTTACCGGCATTGGCCTGCGGGTATGGTATGGCTTTTATGGTTACACTATCTCTAGACTGGCATTTGCCTAGGTTAGCCGTAACATAGTATATCGTAGTAGAATTAACCGGTGTAGCCAGAGGAGATTTAATATTGGCATTGTTAAGTGTAGTAGCCGGAGACCATTGGTATTGCAGGCCCTGGCTTATAGGCTTAAGTTCTGCTGCATCGGTACGGCAGATAGTGGTATCACGGCCTGCATCTACGGTAATAAAATCCAATACATTCACTTTTACACTATCTGTATTGGTGCAGCCACCATCGGTTACAGTTACATAGTAAGTAGTGGTATCTTTTGGATATACTAGCGGTGTGGCACTAAACCGGTTGAGGATTCTGAAATTGGGTGTCCATACATAAGTGCCGGAGCTGCCTGCTATTAATTGCAACGTGTCTATGCTGCAAATAAGGGTGTCTTTAAAAGCAAGGTTCAAAGGCGGCTTGTCTAATACCAGCAATTGTTTTACTATCGTTTCCACACATCCCTTATTGTCTTCCACCGTAAGCGAAACGTTTTTTACACCTAAAGAAAAATAAGTATAAGCAGGGTTTTTTAAGGTAGAAGAATCATTTGTAAGCAAAGGTTCGTCAAAATCCCAGAACCATTTATTTACATTGCCATACCTAGATACTGTGGCATCTGTAAACCGAAAAGGATTAATGAGGCAAGACCCGAAAACGGTAAACCCAGGTTTAAAACCCGGATAAACTATTAAATTGGTAAAAGCCGAATCGCCACATTCTTCCTTTGCATTTACAATAAGCTTAGCTCTAAAAGTGCCAGTATCTGGATATGTATAAGTGGGGTTGGGCAGGTTGCTAGTATCGGTATCAATACCGGGCACACCAAAATCCCAGTAATAGGTTCTAACGGCCGAAGATGTAGATTGGTTTTCAAAATTTACAACAAAAGAATTGCAGGAAATTATCTTGGGTGGCAGCACAGCGGCTACCAACGAACAGCCTGCAACAAACACATGCAGTTCCTTTCTTGTTTGTGCCAGCAACTGGCCGTTGCGGTACTCTTTTATGCTTACTGCCAATACATATTCTCCAACAGTGGCCGGGGTTTGGCCGGTAATAATACCTGTGCGGGGATTGATAGACATATTGGTGCCAAAAGGATTTTGAAAACTATAACCCAAATTATAACCCACAGATACATAGGGTGGTGCCGAACTTACATTAGGTGATGGATTACCCTGACTGCTGCCACTTAATGCCGGAGTAAAAGCATAAACAAGTGAATCGCCATCCGGATCGGTTGCCGAATAGTCTAAAACAATATTGGCATTAAAGCAGGTAAGGGCGGTGTCTTTTTCAGCAAAAACGGGGCTACTGTTTATAGGGTATGTGGAGTTTAAAGCACTTCCGGGAATAGTGACGGAATAGGTAATGCCTGCGCTTTGTGATGGTGGTCTCATGTTTACAATGCCATCTATACGGCAGCACCGCTGAAAAGAAACGGTATAGCCTTCAGAAATTGGGTCTAGGTTCACAATAGTAGCATACTCAAAAACAACATAACAGATGCTGGGCCTGGGGTTAATACAGTTGCTAAAAGTACCTTTAGATAAGGTGTACTCTTTCGTTTTGGATGCAGCTACATTGGCTGCCAGGGCATTATCGGCGGTTCTGAAAATGGTAAAATTAATGGCCTCCGGATTTTGGCCAGGTGAAGATTCGTTACAATCCCTGTAAAGTTTAAGTGTAAGCCGGTAAGATAATTTGCCAGGCTGGCCCTGGCTTTGGCCTAGGCATTCATAGTATATCCAGCCGCCCTTTATGTGTCTGGCAAATGTTGGCGGCTTAAATGCCAACATAACAATTAGTATAAAAAACAGTTTTTTGGCCAAATTTTTTTTATTTGTGGTACAATGCTTTGCTGATATTATGTACAAAACCGCTCTCTAATGGTTTTGTTGCTTTTAAAGATAAATTACTTTTTAAATGAACAGCAATTTAATAAATTGTATTTGTATTATTTTAAGATGTATTTTGTTAAGATGAGGTGTACTTTGGCTATATGCTATAAAGAGCTAATGATTCGGTCATCTTATTATTTAAAAGAAGGCCGTGCTTAACTTGCCTTTTAATACGGATAACGTTTTCACCCACTTTTAAAAAAATCAATTTATGAAATACAAACTACTAGGCCGCAGCGGCCTAAAAGTAAGCGAACTATGCCTTGGCACTATGGGCTTTGGCACCGATAGCGGCTGGGGTGCCGATAAAGAAACCAGCTTTAGCATTATGGATGCTTTTGCCAATGCCGGTGGCAATTTTTTAGATACGGCCAACCGCTACCAAAACGGTACTAGCGAAAAATTAATCGGCGAGTTTGTAAGCCAGCAAGACCGTGATTTTTTTGTAATAGCTACCAAGTATTCGCTGTACGATAACCTTACAAACCCCAATGCCAGCGGCAATAACCGAAAAAACATGATGCGAAGTGTTGAAGCCAGTTTAAAACGCCTCAATACCGAATTTATAGATCTGCTCTACCTCCATATTTGGGACGACCTAACGCCTATAGACGAAATTATGCGTGGCCTCGACGACCTGGTGCGAAGTGGGAAAGTAAACTATATTGCCATCAGCGATACGCCTGCTTGGATGGTAGCCAAAGCCAATACCCTGGCCGAACTAATGGGCTGGAGCCAGCTTGTAGCGTTACAGGTAGAATACAGCCTAATACAACGCACCCCCGAACGTGACCTGATACCTATGGCCCAACATTACGGCATGACCGTAACGCCATGGGCACCCCTAGCCGGAGGCACACTTACTGGTAAATATTTAAAAGGCGATAAAGGCCGTATTAAAGAAGGCAGCAAACGGCTGAACGACCGTAGCGTTTCTATTACCAAAGAAGGAATGGCCATAGCCGAAGAGCTGGGCGTAGAACCCAGCCATGTAGCCCTTAAATGGACAATGCAAAAAGGTTTTTCATCTATACCCATTGTAGGGGCTACCAAACTTTCGCAATTAGCCGAGAACCTGAAAACAATAAACGTTGTGCTGAGTGAAGAACACATAAAAAGACTGGATGCTATCAGTGATTTTGAACTGGGTTTTCCTGGGGAGTTTTATAAAGAAGATGGAGTTAAGCTGGCCAATTTTGGCGGGTTTTGGGATCGGGTGGAGAAGCGGTAGGGTTTTATGGCAATACTCCTCTATCAGGCTCTTTTCTCATCTCTGCCCAAACAGTTATTTTAATTTCATAGTTATATTTTTTTTAGTGCCTAAGCGTTGCTTATTTTTTACAATTTGCTGTATTGGGCTTTTGATATCTATTAACGAATAAGCAAAGTGCGGGTGGCTTACGCTGGCTGTGGCAAAGGCCAACAAAACAAAGCCCACAACTGTAAGAAAATGTGGATTGGATATATTAGAAAAAATGTAGCGTTACGATAATTTAGTTATGTCTGTTATGGCATTTATAGAAAATCGCCCTATTTTACAATATTTTTTAACCAATGGTAGATAAGTCGAGAGTAATACTTTGGCAATATTTCAATTTTTGTAGGATGCAATAGAAAGAGGGAAATAATGTATCGATTTTCAAGTTACAACGACTAGTGGGAGTGAAGAAACCTAACTTCTAAAAAATGATTGAAGTTGTTACTGAGAAGTTATAGCACCGCCAAAACATGCGTGGGCAACCTTACATTTTTAGTATGCAAAATAGATTTTTTATTATTTTAATGTATTTCTGAAAATACCGTACGTTCTTTTATATCGGCGTATTCTTTGCAATAGGCGAAACCCAGTGCTGGCTTACAGTACGTAGCTCTTAGGATTGTTTTATTGAGAGTAACCAGATTCACTTACCGGTAATAAAACCTTTAGTGAAGATGAAATAGAACGGGATACAATCTTAATTAATGCAAGTGAAAGCCTAATAGAAGGCACTTAAAAAATAACGGTAGCGTTTCTCTAGCAAAGAGAAAAAAAAATATTAAATTAATAATTACATGAAGATTAAAGAAGTAGGAAAATTATTAACGTGGCAGTAGCAAAAGGTAGGGTTCACGACCAGAAAATTTTTAAGGAAAGCACAACGGTTATACATACCGGCACCGAATTGCTGGCCTTTAGCTGTTAAAAGGGAATACAAGACCTACATGCCAATAGTGCCATACCTACTAAAGGAAGTACAGAACTCCTTACACTTCGCAGTTTTGATTGCGTAGTTTTTCTTTTTTGCCTGCCCCGCCTGCCCCGATGAATATCGGTGGATTATTTCGGTGGAACCCAGCGAAAGCAGTGCCCTGATGGAGCGACATTGGCGAATGTTGTAAATCCCGTAGCATTACGGGACTCCGTTCAACTGATTGCTACTATCAGGTATTTAGATTGCGAATAACAGGCGGTTTCAGTTCAGAGGGTAAGGAGTTCTGTAATTACAAAACGGCAATGCTTTTTGCCACCAGCTACAGTCTGTACATGGCACCTATTTTAAACCCAAACCTTGTTCCCGGGGTAAAATCTCTTGCCATAGCAATAACTGGAGGATAAATTGTATTGATGGGAAAATGCTGTTAATTGATTTTTATTACCCCAAAACAGTACAGCATATCTGTAAAAACATGCGGCAAAAACTTCTGTTGCTACTTTGGTTGTCAGGCTGCTTGTATCAGTGCTACCTTTTTCGCTCTAGCTTTTTGTAATTCGTAATGCAGGTGGGTTTTGCCATGCTCTTTGTGTACGGCAGCTATATGTTAGTATTTTTTAAAATGTATGGGCTACAAAGTCTGTAACATCAGTAATCCTTACCCTGAGAAAAAAATAGATTATTTTTCGCATTCTAAAAGCCCAATATTAACAGCCAGTTGAACGGAGTCCCGAAATGCTTCGGGATTCAAAACGTTCGCCAATTTCGATCCATCAGGGTATGGCTTTCGCTGGGTTCCACCGAAATAATCGGGGCAGGCAAAAAAAGAAAAACTACGCAATCGAAACTTCGAAGGGTAAGGAATTCTGAACATAAGGCTGCACAGGCTTTAGCAAGTTGATGGCGTAAGAAACAAGCAGCAAATATGATAGTGCTATTTTCATTTCTTAGTTACGGTGTTTAGTTTTGGGTGTTGGTAAAAAAACCAACTGGCTTAATATTTCATTTTTGTGTACCAATACTTTCGGAATTCTGGATTTTTAAAGAAAACGATTGGGTAACAGAAAATAAAAAGCCCTTATTTATTTGTGCTAAACAAGGGCTTCATAGTATTTAAAAATGTAACTACTCTTTAATAAATTTTGTTACAAAATTTTTGTTTTCCATTGCTGCCTTTAGCAAATACATGCCAGAATTAAGCTGGTGTATTTTTTGATTAATAGCGGTGTTGATGCTGGCGACGTTCCCTTTTCCCTGCATTAAAATTTTGCCATCGCCGCTTATTAATTGCCAGTTGGCAATAGCGGCATCTGCAAAAGAAAGGCTTACCTTAATACTGTTCGTAACGGGGTTGGGATACATCTGCATGGTTATTTTTAAAGCAGTACCAATTGTTACTTTTACTATAGCTGTATAGGTATATCGGCCATCCACATCTACACTTTTCAGGCGGTAATAGTTTATGCCTTCTACAGGGTTTGTATCTGTAAAAATATAGCTTCTTAGAGCCACACTGCTACCTGCTGCGGCTACCTTACCTATACTTTCAAAATGGATACCATCTGCAGAACGTTCTACCAAAAAGTGGCTGCTGTTTAGCTCTGTAGCAGTTGTCCATTTTACCAATACATTTTTACCAAAAAGCGAAGCATCTATTTTAGTAATAGTTACAGGTAAAGCTGTATTTGTAAAATCGTACCTGGTAAAAACAGGTAGGTGGTCGCTGGTGCTGTTGGTATAATTGGCTATGTAATTTCTGGGGTCGTCTATATCTGCAGAATTGGGCACATAAAACGGTTGCAGTTCGTTGGTAATTATATGGTGGTCGATGGTGCTACCATTGGTGCTGCCAATATACGTGGGCCTGTTGGCAGTTTCCAGCGGCAGGGTCACACCTTCATATTTCTGGTTATCATCAATAAAAATTTTGTAAGGCGATGGCAGACCCGTGCCATATTCCGATAATACTAATGGGTCGTTATAATCGCCTACAAGTATTACACTTTCATTGGCATAATATAAATCCAGCGAATCCTTCAGCACCCGGGTATCGTAAATGCGGCGTTGATAATCTTCATTGGCACCGCTACCCGATTTAGCATGGATGGATATGATGCGAATCCGTTTGGTAATGCCATTAATGGTAGCATCAAAAGTGGCCATAAACGGCAGCCGACCACTACTCCAGAAATTGCTGGCACTGCCCGTAGGATAGCCTAAAATGGTATTAAAACCAGCCCTGGCACTATCAAATTGCCTTTCGAACATAACCCTTGTTTCCACCAGTTGCATGGTGCTGGTTTTATACACAAAGCCCACTTTTTGTGGCGGAAAAGAAGCATCTGGCGGCAGGTAAGAAGCCGACCATCTTGGGCTTAGCACCACTGCGTAACCCGGAAGTATTTCTAGCAATTTACCCATTAGGCTATCGCTGCTTACTTCCTGTACGCCTATCACATCGGCATTCAGGTGGTCGTACACCATTTTCATGTTGTTCTTCTGGGCATCTTTTTGGGGCTGGGTAGCAGTATTGGTGGGGCTGCTGCCAAAAAATTTCATGTTATAACTTACCAAATCCAGTGTTTGGGATTTTAAGTAAGATGAGGCTGTAAGCATGATGCGGGTACTATTAAAACCCGTGCCTGCAAAATGGAGCTGTCCGGTGCTTTTAAGTTCTTTTACCGGTGGCAAAAAACGGACATAAAAAGTGGTGCCTGCTGTAGCATTGGCAGCAGGTATTATAATGCTGCCGCTAAAGCCTGTGTTATTGGCCGATACTTGAAAACCAGCAGGTGCATTGATGGTAATATCGCCGTAACCAATGGCTTGCAGGCTGATGGGTTTTCCTGCGGAAGCTGCGCCAACACTAGCTTCACCAAGATCTGCGGTAGCAGGGTTCGTATAAAATAACTGGGTACGGTTGTCAATATTTATATCATCCAGCGTCCAGCGGGGCGACCCGGCCACCGGCGACGAAATGTATTTATAGGCAATAAAAACCTTTGGAAAACCCTTGTAGGCTTCCAGGTTAATATTGTCGGTCAAAGTCCAAACGTTAGAACCCACAATGGGAAGATCAACATTCAAAGTAGTCCAGGTGGCGGTGTTGGGGTTGCCCACTCCATCATAATTGGTACTCACCAATAATACCAGCGGCAAGCCAGAAAATTCCGCCCGGCTATAGAAACTCAAAACAGGTATATTAAAACTACCAAGGCTTAATGGCGGCGAAATAAGCCAGTCTTCATTATCCTGCGAACCTCCAAAAAAGCCATTCATATTTACACCTTTGGTAGTATTTCGGCCAAAATTGGTACAGGCCCAAAGCTGCCTGCCGGTTACGCTGTAGCTGATAAAGCCCGTGCCAGGAACGCCCAAATCTGAACAGGTATTAAAATTAAAAGAGAAATTGGCAGGGTCGGTTCCTTCGCCACGAAGGCTTATTTTTTTGATTGTGGCACCAGTACTGCTAAGCAAAATAGTATCGGCAAAACTTCCCGCTAAAGTAGGGGCAAATTTTACAAATAGCTTTTTGGGCGTAGCCACTTCTGCTGGGGTAAGGCTAAGGGCATTGGTAAATAAGAGGCTATCGGTAGAAATGCTAAAAGGTGCCGCTACTGCCAATTCCACATTGGCCGTAAGGCTTTCGCCCAGCACGGTGTAAGATTGTATGGGTGCAGCAGCTCCAAAAGCAGTAGATGGAAATACAAAAGAACTGGCACTTGGCGTAATGACCGCAGCACCCGCCACAGGCAATGCTTCGCCGGTAACAGCTACATTATCTATACTAAAAGTGCCGGCATTCGTTTCTGCATTAAATCCATAAAACCTAAAAACAACCGGTGCGGTAATATTGGTAAATCCGGTCAATGTAATGGTGCTGCCATCGTTGGCAGTGGTAGCGGCATCATCTACCTGAAAAATATTGGTGGCCACCACTTGCAAATTTGCATTGGCGGGATTGATGGATGCAGGCAAATTAGCCGCATAGCTATCGGCAGACGAACGCACCACATACTGCCTTATGCCAGAGCCCGAACGCTGAATTGTAAATATGATGGAACTTAGATTGATGCGAAAGTTATTTTCGGGGGTTATTGTTACTTCGTAGTATTTGGCAAGGTCTATAGTGCCGCTAAAAGTATTGCTGCCGTTACTAGCACCCAATGGCATGCTGGTAAAACTAAAACGCCCTGCGGCATTGGGATTGGCTGTAGCCACCACCGCTTTAAAACTGCCAAAACTAACGCCGGTAGCGGTAGGCACAGCGGTAGGGTCTGTTAGTCCGCTACTGGTAGTTATGCCAGCAAAATTATACAGACCATTAAATGGCTGCGCACTTGCCATTAGGGTTACCAGTAAAAACGAAAAGAGTAGATTTATTTTCATCGTAAAATTTTAAAGCACCAACACTGTGCCACTGTAAAATAATGCTGCAAGGTATCGCATCTATTCGCCAGCCCGATTTTGGTTTGTTATTAAATCTTAAAATAAGCGGATTAATTGACGAGACTAATACAGTCATCTTGACCCTTGACCAATTACCCCAAACCCTACACCTTAACAACCCCCACTGTTAATTGCCTAAAAATATCTTCCAGCGTTCCGCCGGCTTCTTGCATAGCAATGATGCTTAAGTTTTTATCGAGGGCTAGCTGCATTACCTGCTTTCGTATATCAGCCACATCGCCTCCGGCAAGTTGCCATTGGGTGGGGGTTATTTGCTCCACTGTTTTCATACCTTTTAAACCCGAAAAAGCCAATGGCTCTAGGCTTTCGGCAAAACTGATGACCAATGCATTGGTTTTGCCCTGTTGTAATTTGCTAAGTGTATCATCGGCCACAATGGTTCCTTTATTAATGATAATTACCCTATCGCATATAGCTTGTACTTCCTGCATAATATGGCTACTGAACAGCACGGTTTTATTCTTGCCCAATTCTTTTATTACTTCCCGTATTTCTACAATCTGATTAGGGTCTAGGCCGCTTGTAGGTTCGTCCAAAACCAATACTTCGGGGTTGTGTATCAGTGCTGCTGCAAGACCCACTCGCTGTTTGTATCCTTTGCTTAGCTGCCCTATTTTTTTATTGGCTTCGGGCATAAGCCCTACTTTTTTAATATAGTTTTCTATCTCATTTTTAATGTCTTTAACCTGGTACACGCCACCCACAAAATCCAGGTATTCCCTTACATACATGTCGTAGTACAGGGCATTGCTTTCGGGTAAATAGCCAATCTTTTTTCTGGCTTGTAATGGCTCATCTGCCGTTTCTATACCGCATACTACAGCATTGCCACCATCGGGCTGTAGGTAGCCGGTAACCATCTTCATAGTGGTGCTTTTGCCGGCACCATTGGGCCCCAGAAACCCAACAATTTCTCCTTTGTTTATGGTAAAAGAAATGTCGTTAACGGCTTTTTGAGTGCCGTAAATCTTTGTGAGGTGCTTTACTTCTATAGACATATTAATGAGCGTAACGTGGCCGCAATTTAGTGATTCGTGTTTAGTTGTTTTGTTAACCCGATATTAATCACTTGTTTACTGGTGGGAGGTAAAACCACCAATAAAATGAGAAGGGAATATTAAAGCCCTTTGCTCCCCTAACATTGTATAGCATTAATTATTAGAATGGCAGCTTTTGGTAATAACACAACCTTCGTTTAGAAAATAGAAATAGATTTGGCCTACTCTTATGATAGCAGCTGCAAATTCCTCATCATCATCCGGCACCAAGGCGTGGCGGCGGTTACGTAGAAATAAAGGTGCCATGTTTGGGCTTGTGTTAATTAGCCTGGCTTTACTGGTAGCTGTATTTGCTTATTGTATTGCACCCGATGCTTCGCCTAATGCCAATAGGCAAATAGTAGAAATTGGCCGTAAAAAACCGGGAAGTTCACAACAGTTTTTATTGATACCCAAAGAAAAAAATAGGGCAACTGCAAACTGGTTTTCTACCATGCTTGGTGGAAGTGAAGATGCCTTTAGATACCTGCCTATAGCTGGGTACACCCTAAAAGGCGACTCCATTATAGTAGATAAATTTATAGATGCCGGCGTAAGCGAAAAGCAGGCATATAGCAGCCAATTTATTGCAGGTAGCAATCCGGCAGCACAATCCATTGTGCAAAAAACCTACTTATTGGGTACCGATAATTTTGGCCGGGATATATTAAGCCGAATCATTATTGGCACCCGGGTAAGCCTAAGTGTGGGGCTTATAGCCGTTATAATTTCCTTAAGCATTGGCGTTTTTTTAGGCGCCCTTGCGGGATATTTTCGTGGCAAAACCGATGATATTATTATGTGGCTGGTAAATGTGGTTTGGAGCATCCCCACGCTACTGCTGGTGTTTGCCATTACGCTTTTATTAGGCAAGGGATTCTTTCAGGTTTTTATAGCCGTGGGCTTAACCATGTGGGTAAATGTGGCTCGGCTGGTACGTGGGCAGGTACTAGCTGTAAGAGAGTTAGAATACGTAGAGGCCGCACGGGCATTGGGTTACAGCAATGGCCGCATCATCTTCCGACATATACTGCCCAATATTGCAGGGCCGGTACTGGTAATAGCCGCCAGTAATTTTGCATCGGCTATTGTAATAGAAGCTGGCCTTAGTTTTTTGGGTGTAGGCGTACAGCCACCGCAGCCAAGCTGGGGTCTTATGATTAAAGAAAACTATAATTTCATTATTACCAATAACCCTATGCTGGCTCTAGCTCCCGGCATGGCCATTATGCTGCTGGTACTGGCTTTTAATTTATTGGGCAATGGATTAAGGGATGCATTAGATGTAAAGGCATAGTGATGGTGATTGGGCAATGGTATAAAATTACTAGCTATTGGATGGTGCGTTTTTTATAATTGCATTTAATATTATTTTAAATAATCAGCATATCGGCTATGGGCACCTCCAATCAATCATCCGACTTTCTTAATAACTCCTGTATTTTTTTTTGATTGCCCACTATCCACACTACATCGTCCCATTCAAAAACTTCGTTGCTGGCCGGGTTCAGTATTCTTTGGCCATTGCGTTCTATACCCACCACCAGCCCGTGAGTATTTTCACGGATACCGCTATCACGGATGTTTTTTCCTTTTAATGCGTTGTGTTCGTCCACCACAATTCTTTCTAGCCGAATATCCTCACTGTTGGTTTCGTTTATAAGATCTTCGTTAGGCAGCTCCACTAGTTTACGAAACAGCTGCAATTGTGCATCGGTACCTATTACGCCAATCTCATCATGTGGGTACAGCTTCTCATCCTGGGCGGGGGCATATATCATTTTACTACCCCTATCTATAAAGCCTATATTAATGCCATACTGTTCTCTCAAGGATAGTGCTTCCAGGGTTTTACCAATAAAATCGCAGCCCGGGCTAATAGTAAAACTGGTAAGGTGGGCATCCCATGGCGTTAGTAATTTGGGCGGTGGCCTAAGTGCGTTCTCCTTTTCATTCAGGTTATTAATAAACCGTTTTTCTATACGGTTATAAAAATGTTGCAGCCGCTGCCGAAACATTACTAATACCACTATCATTACCAATAAAGTACCAGCCAGCGTAGGCCATAATGAGAAAAACTGTTTTATTAAAATACCTACAAAAGCTGTACCCAGTAAGTTACGACAGGTTTCTAACGTTACCAGTGGGCCATGGTTATACTTTCTATCCAGCCACAGCGATTTATAAGCAGTGCCCTGTATTTTTTTGGCCATTAAAGCCCAGATAAACGGCATAGAAATAGATAGAGAAACAAAGAGTGCTAGAAGTTTTGCCAGCAAGGCATTTTCTAAATAACCGGCAATAAAAGGCTTTACATAATAAGTGCATAGACCAATAATGGCGATGATAACCACGGCATTAACCACAATAATTTGCAGGTAAGCTTTAAACACTTTTTGCCAGTCGGTTTCGGCCTTCATGGTTTGCGATCCGGCACTGTAACGGTCTATAGCGGCCAGCCATTTAGCAGGTAATTTATTTTGTAAAAAAACATAGAGTGGGTCGGCCAGCCGCATCATATACGGGGTGGTAAATGTGGTAATAACCGATACGCCCACCGCCACTGGGTATAAATAACTGCTGGTAACTTTAAGAGATACCCCAAGGCTGGCTATAATAAAAGAGAATTCACCAATCTGCGACATGCTGGTGCCTGCCTGCACCGCTTTTTGCAAAGGCTTGCCTGCTATTACTGCCCCGATGGTTACAAAAATGGTTTTTCCCAATATCACAATCAGCGTAAGCACAACCACGGGTAGCCAGTATAGGGCCAGTAGTTTGGGGTCTATTAGCATACCTACCGATACAAAAAAGATGGCACCAAAAAGGTCTTTTACCGAAGTGATAAGGTGTTCTATTTTTTCGCCGTACAGCGTTTCGCTTAAAATGGAACCCATAATAAACGCCCCAAGTGCCGATGAAAAACCAACATTGGTAGCCAGCACCACCATGCCTAGGCACAGTGCTAGCGATACTATGAGCAAGGTTTCGCTGCTAAGAAATTTACTTACCAGTTTTAAAAAAGATGGCAAAATATAAATGCCCAAAATAAACCACAGGCAAAGAAAGAAAGCCAGTTTTAGCAAGGCTATCAGCATTTCGGTGCCGGCACTTGCCTGGCTTACGGCCAGCGTACTTAGCAGCACTAGTAGCAATACGGCCACCAGATCTTCTATTACCAATATGCCCATTACAAGGTTGGTAAATTGTTTGGTTTTAAGCCCCAGTTCGCCAAAGGCACGAAAGATGATGGTGGTGGAACTGATGGCAATGATGCCACCCAAAAACAGGCAATCCATTTGTGGCCAGCCTAGCATTTTGCCGGTAAAAAACCCTATTAGCATCATGCACACCAGCTCAAATAAGCCGGTAATGGCTGCACTTGGCCCCACAGTAGCCAGTTTTTTAAAACTAAACTCCAGCCCCAGGGCAAAAAGCAAAACAATTACCCCAATATCGGCCCAAATGGAAATGCCCTCCTGCTCCACAATGGTAGGGAATAGTTTAATGTTAGGCCCTACCAACAGCCCCGCAATAATGTAGCCCAGCACCACCGGCTGCTTAAGCCAGCGAAAGATGAGGGTAGTAATACCTGCCGCCCCCAGTATGAGTGCTAGATCGGTAATTAAAATGGGGAGATGGTTCATAACGATTACGATAAAAATACGGAAAGAAGGGGAAGGAATGGGCGCATTAAGTCATTGTGATGGAATAGCATATCTGGCAACCAATAAAGGTTGGAAAATTTACTTTGTTATAGTGCTGCAAGTTGCAGTAACCTATAAAACTTACTTTGATGACATACTGTAAGCTGCAGCGGGGTTTTAATACCATCGCATAGTTTTGCCAAAAAGGATGAAGAGAATTGATGCATCCGTAGCGAATATTTTTAGTGGCAACTGTAATGGAAGAACGTTTTACTTGGAGGCTAGTTAGTTTACGGGTTGAAAAAAGATGTTATAATTACAGAATTTTAGCCTTTAAAAATCGAATCGGTATGGTATAATAAAAACCCTTTATAGGAAAATATTTTTGAGCTAGGGTAAGTTTGATTCCTTCAGAATGGCTGAGGTACTTATCAAAGCAAACCTCCTTTACTTTTTTCTTTAGCTGAGTAGCTAACAGGGTTTCAAACTTTTCATTTATTCCGATATAGATAAATATAAGGCCTCGTTATTTGTCTACTATCCACGGGTTGCCGCTTTACATCTCCTATTGTATCGCTACTGCTTTCAGATTTTACAAAAGAATCCTATTTTGCTTGTAATGTATAGACGAAGGGCAAAGAATTTGCAATGGTTATTAGTAAACATTGCATTTGTGTAGCATTGTTTTCATAAATATAGTACTGTTGGTAATAATATAAATACACTGCACCGTTTAAAAAGTAGCTGCTTTAATCTTCTTAAAAATTATTTTAAAATAACTGTATTACATGGGTACAGCCTAAAATAAAAGGCGGCAATTTCTTGTTTCGAGTTAAAGCAATGCAGGTGGTGTACAAGGCTTTTTTTAAGAATGCTGCGTTAGTTGCTGGCCGTTAATACATTAAAAATAACAGGTATAGATGTACAAAGGCTGTTTAAGAAAATAAAATTATCAGCAGTGGTTCTTAATGTTGTATGACGCTTTTAATGCGTCTTTCTGATGCTGTCGGCTATTTTTTTATCTGCCAAATTGCAAATAAATATTTCACTGTGTCCTACTGGTATTTTAAAAATGTTTTGCAACGGAATGTCCAACAAATACGCCCATATACACCTAATTGCCCCTGCGTGGGTAATTAGCAAAACTTTTTTATGCTTTTGTTCTCGTAAAGTGTCTAAAAATAATTTTACTCTGTTGAATAAATCAATTAAGTTTTCTCCGTTGGGTGTTTTTACATGTACAAAATCTTCCATCCAAATATTAAGTTCGTCTTGGTTAATGTCATTCCATTTTTGGTTTTCCCAATTACCAAAGTTCATTTCCATTATGGCTGTTTCGTAAATAATATTTTCACATTGCAAGGCTGTTGCTAAATCTTTGCAGCGTTGCGAAGGGCTACAAAAAACTGCTTCAAAGTCTTTTGGTAATTCAGTTGTAAATTGATTTATGTCTTGTGCAAATGTGTATGCTAAGGGTATATCACTTTGCCCATAGCAAAATTCTTTGCTAACGGCTACAGGTGTATGTCTAATTATATAAACTTCCATAAAGCTAGAAAAGTTAAAAGGCAAACACACTCCGCTATCTGCTCCACAGCCCCTAAGCAGTCGCCAGTGTAGCCCTCAATCCATTTTTCAAAATAACGTTTTGCGAAAAAAATAAGTAGCATCAAGGGGAAAGTTACTAGACAAAAATGCCAATGAATAAAACACAAAGCAAGCAATGGTAACAACCCGAAAAAAAATGCTCCAACTATTTCTTTGAGGCTATGCGCTTTAGCTATGGGTTTGGCTTTACTATTTTCATCTTCTCTAGAATATTGAGATGTAAAGACAATGATTATAGCTGTTAACCTTGATAACGAATGATATGAAATAAAAAGCAATGCAATGAGCCAATAATTTTGAGTGTTTATTTTTAAAAATAAATTATTCAACGAAAAAAACTTTAACCCAAATAAAAAAATTAAAGCAATAACGCCATAAGCACCAACACGGCTGTCTTTCATTATTTCTAAAATCTTTTCTTTTGTCCAGCCACCACCAAAGCCATCAAAAACATCTGCTAAGCCATCTTCGTGAAAGGCGCCTGTTACTAAAACCCCTGTAATGAGGGAAAGAAATATCGAAATATTTGCATCAAAAAAATAAGAACTAAACCAAAAAATGAAAAATGAAATTGCACCAACAATCCAGCCAATTAATGGGAAATATCTTGTGGCTTTGTTGATATATTCTGGTGAGTGGTCAATGTTTTTTGGACAAGGAATTCGTGTATAAAACATCAACGCTGTAAAAAATATATTTATTTCTTTGTTCATTTTTTAGTCTTTGTTACTTACACCAGCACTTTCAAAACTTGCCATACAGTTTAAGAAGGATACGGCACTTTCTATAATTGGATATGCTACTGCACAGCCTGTGCCTTCTCCTAATCGCATATTTAATTTTATTAAAGGTTCCACACTTAAATAATTCAATAAATTTTGGTGCCCAAATTCATCGCTTAAATGACAAAATATTGCATTTGTTATAATCACAGGATTGATTTTATAGGCCACTAAAAAAGCGTTGGTTGCTATAAAGCCGTCTATTAAAATAAGCATATTATTTTCATAAGCAGCAAGCATTGCACTACACATTTGTGCTACCTCAAAGCCACCATAGGTTTGTAAAATTTCTTTGGCATTTTTAAGTTCGCCATGAAAACATTGTGCTTGCTTTAAAATCGAAATCTTATTCTGTAACTGAATATCATTTAAGCCTGTGCCCCTTCCTACACATTTTTCAATAGGCAAATTAGTTAAGCAACTCATCAGCATAGTTGCAGACGAGGTGTTGCCAATACCCATTTCTCCAAAACCTAAAATATTGCAACCACTGCCTACTATTTGATTGACTATTTCTTGCCCTTTCTCAAAGCATTGATCTAATTGGTTTTCAGTCATTGCTTTTTGTTGCAAAAAACTTTTTGTTCCATATTCAATTTTTGTATTGATAAGATTCTCATTTTTCTCAAAATCAAAATTTACTCCGCTGTCAACAACTTTTAAGTTTATGTTGTTTTGTTTAGCAAAAACATTGATAGCAGCACCACCTTGCAAAAAATTTACCACCATTTGAAAGGTAACTTCTTGCGGGTAAGCACTTACGCCTTCTTTTGCTATGCCGTGGTCGCCTGCGAATACAATAATAGTTGGGCTTTGTAAAGTTGGCGAAAGTGAATTTTGCACTTGCCCAATTTGAATTGCTAATTTTTCAAGTGTGCCTAATGCTCCAATAGGTTTAGTTTTGAAGTTAATTTTATGCTGCAATTGCTCTGTTATATTCATATTTAATTTTTAGATACGTTTACGCAATGCATACAACCTTTTTGCAACAATATCTCCGAAGTAAATGATAGAGTTTAGAAAATACTCAATCATTGTTTGTTTTATTGAAATGCAATCCTTCTGCAAATTTTTATTTGGTATGGGAAATTGATGTTTTGTTGATACGAATATTAAATGATTAAAATGTTGCAAACAAGAAACGCAAAGACAATCAAATTAAGATTTTTACTAAATTATTTAGGTAGCTTAATTGATTTCAATATTACACTGCCAATTTGTACTATCGTTAGCTTTACCATCTAATGCAGTTTACATCTTTACAAACTTTTGCTTTCGTGTTTCAAAGCTGTTTAAGCGTAGATAACGTTAGGTAATTTAAAGAATGAAACCTTGCTTTGAAGTAAATAATAACCACCAAACAAAGCACCTGAATAAAAAAGGTCGCCAAAAAAAGTTCCTTTTAAAAATGGAATACCTGCTGCATAACAAGCTAACAATCCACCAAAGTTTTGAGGGTATACAGTAGAACCAATCCAGCAGCCAAAATTTGAAATTAAAAAGAAGATAGCAGTAGCGGCAAAAGCACCCGATAATACTTTTGTGAGATTAATTTTATTGAAAATGGCAAGCCCTGCAAGTGTAATTAATATGTAACTGCCATACTGCCAATAAAAACCTTCATAAAACCAAGTAAATGTTGGGTAGTATTGAGCATAAATAACATTGTTAATAAACAAGTCGCTAAGCCAAGTAGCAGCTATTGGTATTAAAAAGGCTTTCCACTTTTTGTTAAAATGTGCTGCACCAAAAATTCCAATAATACCCAAAGGTGAAAAATTTGGCATGTGAGGAATAATACGACTGAAAGCCGTTAATAAAATAATAAGTATTAAGAAGCTAAACTGCAGTTTGATTTTGTTAGTCATATTGAGGTTTAAAATTTACTGTACAAATGTAGTAAAATAGTTGGTCTCCCTGCCTTTACTGGGAGTATCCTCAGGGGTTGGTGTGTAAATTTGCACTACCAATGCCTCATTTAGGTGTTTTTGTATCCGTTTTACCAACCCCTTATTTTCTATGATTTACTTGCGTAGTAATTTTGCGGTAGCAGTTCTTTGATTTTATTGATTGGGTGATCTTTGAT
>JAYUOV010000011.1:0-2461 GCA_043760535.1 Chitinophagaceae bacterium | reverse complement strand
AACGATACTGCACCTATTGTATGTTACGATACTATGTACATTGTAGTAGCAATAAAATTTGTTAAGCAAGTAGTATTTTAGAAAGAAAGGAGTAGGATTTAAAAATTGAGGCGTATTAGTAAAAAAATTTTTCATTTTGGCTCAAAAAATGCTTTCTAGTTACAAACAACTAATCTTTAACCCCTATTCTCTAGTAACTATAAATTATTTTTCAATTCTCCTGTATTGAATTTAGATTGCAGCCTATGCGTAAAAAGCTATTTTCGGCACTGCAATACATCATTTTTTTAGGGCTTGGTGTATTCCTTATTTGGTGGCAGTTAAAGGGTATGACGCCAAAAGACAAGGAACTATTTTTCGAATCGCTGCGAAATGCCAATTATTGGTTGATGCCGGTTATAGTGGTAATAGCCTTGCTAAGCCACCTTAGCCGGTGCTTACGCTGGAAAATATTATTGGAACCGATGGGCTACAACCCCCGGCTTAGCAATATGTTTTGTGCTACCATGGTTGGCTATTTGGCCAATAGTGCCGTACCCCGTTTGGGCGAAGTTCTAAAATGCACCTTTCTTAGCCGATACGAAAAATTACCGGTAGATAAATTATTTGGCACCATCGTTATCGAACGCATTTTCGATTTGATTTCTTTCCTCGTTTTTATTCTTTTTACGCTCACCATACAATGGGGTGCTGTAAGCAACTATTTTCAGAACAATGCTGGTAGTTTGGAAGGTTTTAAATGGGGCAAACTTTTTATTATTTTAGGAATTGGTGTTGTTGCCATTTTACTTATTGTTTGGTTTTTTAAAAAATTCGGTGAGAATGCAATTATAAAAAAAGTTGCCCATTTTGCCGCAGGCATAAAAGAAGGGCTGCTCACCATCCGTACTTTAAAAAGGAAAAAGGCATTTTTAGCACATACATTTTTTATTTGGGGCATGTATCTGTTACAGATTTACATTGGCTTTAGTGCTATGCAAAATACGGCCCATCTTGGCATAGGCCCTGCTTGTGCCGTATTGGTGCTGGCCACACTGGCCATGATTATTACACCCGGTGGCATCGGGGCTTTTCCGTTTGCCATTATGAAAGTGCTACTGCTGTATAATATTGCGGCACCGCAAGGCCAGTCTTTCGGGTGGCTTATGTGGGGCGTTTCCACAGGCATTGTAGTTATTGTGGGGTTTATCTGCCTCCTCATTTTACCATATATTAATAAAACTAAATTTGAAACGGCCTGATATTATACCATCCAAAATTTTTACGCTTGCCGGCCTTGTTAAACAAGTACACAGCTGGAGGGCTACGGGCAAAACGATTTCCTTTACCAATGGTGTTTTTGATATTTTACACGAAGGCCACATTGCTTCGCTAAGCGATGCCGCCAAAGAAGCCGATTACCTAATAGCAGCAGTAAACAGTGATGCATCGGTAAAGCGGCTTAAAGGGCCGCAACGCCCTGTAAACAATGAAAAAAGCCGTGCATTGCTACTAGCAGCTATGGTACTTACCGATGCTGTAATTATTTTTGAAGAAGACACGCCGCATGCACTCATCACTACCTTACTACCCGATGTATTGGTAAAAGGCGGAGATTATACCCTGGAGCAAATAGTGGGGGCAAAAGAAATACTGGCAAATGGCGGCCGGGTAATTATCAACCCAATATTGGAGGGATTTTCCACTACTAATATTATTGAAAGCATGAGCCTTGGGGGGTAGGGATTGGGAGTTAGGGATTGGGTCGGTAGTCATTTACTTGTTAAACACCTAAACTGAGTTAATGAATAATGACTTGCTGAAAAATAACCTAAAACTCATTGCCAAACTAACCTCAGAAATCCTTCCCCTTTGAACTGAAATTACTTATTCTACGCAGTCTAAAAAGCCAGATAGTAGCAACCTTTTCCGGCCTTCGGCCACCTTCTCCTACAGGTAATGAAAGATGAAAAAGGGTATGCTGTTGAACGGAGTCCCGAAATAATCGGGATTAAGACGTTCGCCAATGTCGCTCCATCAGGGAACGGCTTTCGCTGGGTTCCACCAAAATAATTCACCGATAGTCATCGGGGCAGGCAAAAAAGAAAAACTACGCAATCAAAACTGCGTGTTGCAAGGAGTTCTGAACCCCACTGACTAATGGGCATCTCTAAAAACCAAAAATATTTAATGTATTATATTTAATAATATATAAGTAACTAATTTTTAGTGAATTATGTGTATATTTGAGGATGAAAAAGTTTAAGCGTAGCAAGGCCATCGGTTTTTTTGATGAAGATTTTCGATTGACCAAATTAACTGAGCTGGGCGACCCACTGCATCGCCTGACACAAGGTATTGATTTTGAGATATTTAGAAAATTGCTTGAAGAAAAACTACATGTAGAACCACAGGGGCAAGGGGGCAGGAAACCCTACGACTATGTATTACTTTTTAAAATTTTGATCCTACAGCGGTACTA
>JAYUOV010000010.1:0-21073 GCA_043760535.1 Chitinophagaceae bacterium | reverse complement strand
TTTTCAATGTTGGAAGCGAAGGTTGGCAACTGGAATTCGAAGAGGAAGCGATCATGAGCGGTAATTCAGTGGAACATGTAAAAGATGCCGCTCCCATCTTTGGAAAATATTTTGATATACTGGCTATCCGAACCTTTCCATCTTTAAAAAATCGTGAAGACGATTACAGTGAATTGTACATTAACCAGTTTATAAAATATGCCGGTATTCCGGTAGTAAGCCTTGAAAGTGCCACGCTACACCCACTGCAATCGCTTACTGATATTATAACGATAGTAGAACATCGGCGTCTAGTTTCCCCTACAGGGGGCGGAGGGGGCAGGCCTAAGGTAGTCCTTACCTGGGCGCCACATGTAAAGCCACTACCGCAATGCGTAGCCAATAGTTTTGCCCAATGGGTAAATGCCTGGGGCGAAGCAGATTTTGTAATCACCCACCCAGAGGATTATGAACTGGATGAAAAATTTACCAAAGGTGCTACCATTACCCATAACCAAAATGAAGCTTTAGTAGATGCCGATTTTGTATATGTAAAAAACTGGAGTACCTATAAAGACTATGGCAAAATATACACGAACGACCCGGCGTGGATGCTCACCAACGAAAAGTTGGCTTTAACAAACCCTGCAAACGGCGGGGCCAAAGTGATGCATTGCCTGCCCGTTCGCCGCAATGTGGAGCTGAGCGATGAAATACTCGACGGGCCAAATAGCCTTGTAACACAGGAAGCCGGGAACAGGGTGTGGGCGGCACAGGCGGTGCTGAGTGAGATATTGAGAAGTACTTAAATGCCTTTTTTGCCTCCGGTCCCCTAAAGGGGTGCCTCTGTGCAGCAGTGGGCTGATAATAATCTGATTACCCAAATGAATGGCAATGGTAATAGCTTAAATTTAAAACAGACTTCAATTTATGGGTGATAACATGTACTATGGAGCAAGTCATTTAATAATGAAAAAGGCAGAGTTGTTACGACTTAACACAACTCCTGCTGAAACTGCTTTGTGGGGTTATCTTAAAATGAACGACTGGAATATTAAGTTCAGAAGACAACATGCAATAGAAAAATATGTGACAGGTTTTTATTGCCATTCTTTAAAATTGGTAATAGAATTGGATGGAGGCGCACACGATAATGAGGATGTAAAAATAAATAATGCGGCAAGAGAAAATAGGATAAGAGAATTGGGTATAACAGTACTTCGTTTTTCTAATGAAGTGATATTTAATAACCTTCCCGACGCAATAAAACAAATCGAAAACACTATCCACAACCTGCAACAAGACCACCCCCTGCTGCACAGAGGCACCCCTTTAGGGGACCGTGGGCAAAAAGAAGCTTTGTCAGTTATTAAAATCGGCGGCAACATCATTGATGATGAAGCAAAGCTGTCATCGTTCCTAAAAGATTTTGCTGCCATTAAAGGCAAAAAAATTTTGGTGCATGGTGGTGGAAAGCTGGCCACCCGTATAGCAGAAGCCATGGGTATACAGCAGCAAATGGTAGATGGCAGAAGGATTACCGATGCTGAAACACTGAAGGTGGTAACGATGGTGTACGCCGGTTATATCAATAAAAATATTGTAGCACAGTTACAGGCACAAGGCTGCAACGCCATTGGATTATGTGGTGCCGATGGTAATGTAATTCAGGCACATAAACGTGGTGCTAACTCCCATTTAGGGGTTGGGGGCATTAATTATGGCTTTGCCGGTGATGTACATACAATCAACAGCAGTCTGCTGCAAATCTTTTTGGATCATGGTTTCAGCGTCATCCTATCGCCCATCACCCATAATAAAGAGGGGCAGTTGCTGAACACCAATGCCGATACCATTGCACAGGAAACAGCAAAAGCATTAGCCAGCTTGTACGATGTAAGCCTTATTTATTCTTTTGAAAAAAGCGGTGTATTACTTGATGCAAATGATGATGCCACCGTTATCTCAAGCATCAAACCTGAGTACTACCATCAGTTAAAAGTTGAACAAAAAATATTCGCAGGTATGATACCTAAACTTGACAATGCTTTTGCTGCACTCAATAGTGGAGTGGGCAAGGTAATTATTGGCAAGGCAGAACAATTACAAAACCTAATAGCCGGCACATCCGGTACAACTATAACCCAAGATTAATATATTATGTTAACAGATATGAATGAAGAAAGTATCAAGCAGCATACAGGTATCTCCTTTGTTCCGGCCAATACTGAATTAGTGAACAGGAGGCAACTATATTCGGATGCAACTGCGTTACTTAAGCAACTAATTGCCACCCCTTCATTTTCTAAAGAAGAAAATGATACAGCTGAAATTATCTGTGCCTTTTTTGCAGAGCGGAATATCCCGTTTGCGAGGGTGGGTAATAATATTTATGCAAAAAATAAGCACTATGATGTAGAAAAGCAAAGCATATTGCTAAACAGCCACCACGATACGGTAAAGCCAAACAAAGGCTATACCATGGATCCATTTACACCAATAGAAAAAGATGGTAAATTGTTTGGCCTTGGCAGTAACGATGCAGGTGGTTGCCTAGTGTCGCTTATTGCTACTTTTCTACATTTTTACGAGCAAGAAAACCTTACTTACAATGTGGTATTTGCTGCAAGTGCCGAAGAGGAAATTAGCGGGGTAAATGGCATAGAACTGGTGCTGCCATACCTCGGAGCCATTGAGTTTGGTATTGTGGGCGAACCTACAAAACTAGAGATGGCCGTGGCCGAACGTGGCCTGATGGTGATAGACTGTATTGCAAACGGAAAGGCGGGCCATGCGGCACGTAAAGAAGGTATAAATGCACTCTACATAGCCATGAATGATATCAACTGGATACGGAATTATCAGTTCGAAAAAATAAGCCCGTTGCTGGGCGAAAGTAAAATGACGGTAACGGTTATTGACACCGATAACAAACAACACAACGTGGTGCCGGCACAATGCAAGTTTGTAATAGATGTTCGTGTAAATGAGCTATACACTTTTGAAGAAATACTGGACGAACTGAAGCAAAACCTGCAAAGCCAGTTTAAGCCACGCACCACCAGGATGAAGAGCACCTCCACACCACTTGACCATATTATCGTAAAAGCAGGCATGGCGTTGGGCCGTGGATATTACGGTTCTCCAACTACAAGTGATAAGGCACTAATGCCTTTCTGCACTTTGAAAATGGGGCCTGGCGATAGTGCCAGAAGCCATACGGCAGATGAGTTTATTTATCTTAATGAAATAGAAGAAGGAATTGACACCTATATCAAACTGATTGAAAAGATTATGTAAGAAAGTTGCCAGTATAGAGGTATTGATTTTTTGGAGACCAGCATCATATCCTTGATTGGGCCACATTGGCGACGCTCCATTCATCAGTACACCATTATTGAACTTTTACAAACATGGGGAACCCATCATATAATATTCAACTTTCTGCCAAAGCATTTGGGGATAAATGCATGATAAAACCAGATTATTACAAGCAAGCCGACAAATACCAACTAACATGAAACTCTGGCAAAAAGACTCCACCTCAACCTCTGCATTAGTAGAAGCATTTACTGTAGGCAAAGACAAAGAATTTGATGCTGTATTGGCGCCGTACGATGTGCAAGGCTCTATGGCACATGTACAGATGCTTACCGAAGCTGGCTTGCTTACGGCAGCAGAAAATGAAGCCGCGCAGGCTGCCCTAAAAATCATTTTGCAGGAAGTTTCAGTAGCCGGTTTTCAACTGCCCAACGATGTGGAAGACATACATTCCTATGTGGAGTTATTACTTACCGAACGCATTGGCGAAGCCGGTAAAAAAATACATACCGGCCGCAGCCGAAACGATCAGGTAGCAATGGATATTAAATTGTACCTGAAGGCCGAAGTGCTGAGCATTAAAGATGAAACAAAGCAATTGTTCCACCTCATTGTTACCCTAAGTAACCAACATAAAAACCAGCTATTGCCCGGCTATACCCACCTGCAAATAGCCATGCCATCTTCGTTTGGTATGTGGCTTGGGGCTTATGCCGAAAGCCTGGTAGATGATTTGGAAATGCTTGCAGCTACTTATCAAATCACAAACAAAAATCCGCTGGGAAGTGGCGCTGGTTACGGTTCTTCGTTTCCACTAAACAGGAAACGTACTACTGAATTACTGGGTTTTGGAACGCTTAACTGGAACAGCGTTTATGCACAAATGAGCCGCGGCAAAACAGAAAAATCGGTGGCTACCGGCATCAGCTATATTGCTGCCACACTAAGCAAACTGGCCTACGATTGCTGCCTGTATATGAACCAGAATTTTGGTTTCATTTCTTTCCCCAACGAGCTTACCACGGGCAGCAGTATTATGCCACATAAAAAGAACCCTGATGTTTTTGAACTCATCAGGGCCAAGTGCAACCGCATACAAAGCACCCCAAACGAACTGACGTTGCTCATCAATAACCTGCCAAGTGGTTACCATCGTGATATGCAATTGACTAAGGAAATTCTCTTTCCTGCCATGGAAGATTTAAAGGCATGCCTGCAAATGATGCAACTGATGCTAAGTAATATGAAGGTGAAAGAAAATATTCTCGACGACCTTAAATACAAATACCTTTTTACCGTAGAAGCCATGAATGAACTGGTGAACAAAGGCATTACCTACCGTGATGCTTACAGGCAGGTGGGTAAAGATGTAGAGGCAGGAACATTTACCTATAATTACCAGCATCTGCACCATACACACGAAGGCAGCATAGGTAATTTATGCAACCAAGAAATTAGTAAAGAGATGGAAAAAGTATTGTTGAAATTCAGCTAACATAATTATTCTCCCAGCATTTTCTTAGCCTTATCAAGTGCGGCAAAAAACTTTTCTTTCATTTTTTGTGCTTTCGCTTTCTGGTCTTCAAAGTAAGCAGTGCGTTCTTCGGTGGTGGGCAGTTTTGGTTCTGCGGTAAAGCCTTCCATCCAGTCGTTCATGCCTTTTTCGGCAAGCTTTAATTCAAACATTAGCGTATCTACCCTTGTTTTAAATCCATTTGCACCAGCAAGGCCGCTTTTCTTAATTAGTTGTAGCACAGAATCCAAACGTTGTTGTGCTCTTTTTTGGTACCCCATCAGTTTGCCCATTTTGGGCATTACTTCATCGTGAATACTCAATGCCTCTTTGTAAGCACTGTCTTCTTTGGTCATTACTTTTTTAGTGGCATCATTACTTGGGTTACCAGTGTTGGCTTCTTTGCAGGCAAAAGCTATCATGCCCAGAATAGTAATACATGTATAGAGTAGTGGTTTCATGTGGTATAATTTAGAGGTAAAAGTATTGGCATTTTTTTATAAAGTAAAATGATTTGGAAGTGAGATAACGTTTTTTGTGTTATGAATAATGGCAAGCTATGGCCAATGAATGAAAGCTATGCAGCATGCAATGATTGTAGGAAGGCCCTGCTGCTAGTTGCGTTAGGGATTGTAGTGGAAATCTTTTTTTGGCCAAGCCTCTTTCCTTTAAAGGTGTGCTTGTGTGGCCAAAAAAAATTGGAGCGAAAAGCCCGCCCCCGCCTTTGTATTTTTGGCGGGGGAACGCCCACATTTTCTTATCGAATTTTCGTTATAAGATAAAGTTGTTTAATGGTCTATTTTTGGTAAAAAATTAGGGTAAAAAAATTACCGTAATATGAATAATAAAAGAAAAAAAAAGGGAGGTGCTTTCATGAAAATGCTTCTTGATTATTTACATCTCAAAAAAACGTTACCTTTTAAAATGGTATTGCTTTTATGCTTTAGAATCGGCCAGCATTCTTAGTTTTATTAATTGTTCGGCTATTAGCATATCTACTGGCCTTGTTAGTTTAATATTTACATCTTCACCTTCCATTAGTTTTACTTGTATGCCAAAGGCTTCTACCACACTGGCTTCGTCGGTAAATTTTTCTTTAAACTCAATATTAAAGGCAGATAATAAAATTTTACTATGAAATGTTTGTGGCGTTTGCACCATAAGCACATTGTTACGATCTACTGCATGTGTTTCAGTTTCAGTTTTGATGCGAACACTATCTTTAGAAGGCAGCACCGGAATGGCAGTGCCATACTCAATGGCAGTATCGTAGCAGTATTTAATTAGTTTGGGTGTTACTAGGCAGCGAACACCATCGTGTACAAAAACAATGCCTTCATCCTCTATTAATTGCAACCCGTTTTTTACCGAATGAAAACGGGTTTCGCCACCTGCTGTTATTTTTATCTGCTTCCTGTTGAAATAGGCATCCAGTATTTCTTCGCCTAACGCAATATACTCTGGGGGCAATACCAGTATCATTTCGATATCTGCAAAAGCATCTATAAATGCTTTTAGCGTATAATAAAGTACCGGCTTATCGTGCAATGCCAGAAACTGCTTTGGCATATCACTATTCATCCGTTTTCCAATACCGCCGGCTACTATTACTGCATATTTTTTCATAAATACATCATATTAATATTCAAACATAAGACAACGACCCGAAAATTAAATCTATTGAACAATGTAACTTGCACTGTATGAATTTTAATGTAAAGATAATATGGGTTTTGTATGCTTTTTCTATGGCTGCGTGTGGCAGTAAAGGCCTGCCATCGCCTGCCGATACAGTAGCTAGTTTACAAGATTTACAGGAGCTGGCTACGGTAGAATACACTATTACCAAGGTAATAAAGGCTAACGATAATCAAACCTGGTACAAGTTTGGCGACCGAAAAATTCTTTTTACTTCGGAAGCTACTGTTAAAGCTGGTATTGATTTTTCGGCATTAACCGATAAAAATATTACTGTAACCGATAAAAAAATTAGTATTTTTTTACCGGCGCCTAAAATACTCTCTGTAAACCTGCCACCGGAAAATATTAAAGTCGCTTTTCAGGATATTGATATTTTTCGAAGCCAGTTTACAAGTGGAGAAAGAGATGCATTGCTAGCACAAGCAGAGTTGCAGATTAGAAACAGCGGCAATGACCTTGGCATATTAGAACAGGCCAAAAGCAACACGCAATTGTTTCTTTCTAATTTTTTAATGCAGTTAGGTTTCGAAGCTGTAAAACTAATTTTTGATAAACCTTCTGAAAATAGTTTTTGGACACGGTAGTAGGAACACGCCTCGAGGCGTTTTAAAAAAAAATAATTATGAAACGACTATATCTATTTTTTAAAAAGCCGCTGGTACTGGTATTGCTTGCAGTGCTAATTATTTTTATTTTCCAAAAATTATCTTTCTTTTCGGGCTTAGGCCATTGGTTTAAGGCGAAGCCAGTGCTGATAGATAATACCCCAATGGTAATAAAAGAAATAAAAGCACTGGCGGAATTAAACACGGCTACCATGTATCAGGAAATAGTGGTGGATTCAACAGCCATTGTTACTACGGCTATGCCTGCTATGCTAAATCCTTTTTCTTTGCTACCGCGGCCAGTAATTCTTAAAAAAGAAATTGTGCTCATTATTAAAGGAAGGATAACAGCTGGCATTCAACTTAACCATCTTACTGAAAAAGATGTTTTTGTAAAAGATGATTCTGTAAGCATTACACTACCTGCAGCCACTATTACCGATGTATTTATAAACCCATCTGGCATAGAAACTTTTTACGAAAGTGGCACATGGACCAATGAGGAAGTTACACTGGTAAAACAATCGGCCAAAAGAAAATTACTGGAAGAAGCTGGCAGAAAACAATTGCTTAAAAAAGCAGATGCCAAAGCAAAAGTGTTATTGAACAACTTTCTTAGGGTAGCGCAGTTTAAAAAGATACACTTACAATAAATAGCCGCTAAATTTTAAACCAACAATGAAATAACGATTAGTATGAACAACCCAAATATTTAAAAATGTATAAAGGCTTAATAAAAGGGTACCTATGTTTTAAATAATTTTATGTAACAGAGTAGGATAGCATAAAGGCGCAACTTACATCGGAGATATTTACCTTTTTACACATCACTTCACCCGCCCATCAATGATAGTATTCGAATTTATTGTAACCTAATTTTTGGGCAGTACAGCACTTTTTAGTTAATGTTTTAATATATAAACTATTAAAACGATACCACTAACTCCATAATCTCTGCACCTCTTTTTACTATCACTTTTGTGCTTTCGCCTTTATTAAATCGGTTTAGGGCTTGCATGTACGTATCCATACCGGTAACTAGGTGTTCGCCAAGTTGTATAACAACATCGCCAGTTTTAAGACCCGCTTTTTGGGCTGCACGGCCATCTATTACGCCATCGGCACGTACGCCAGTGCCGCTAAAAGTATAGTCGGGCATAATGCCTATGGATACTTTAAAACGGCCAGTACCCATACTCTGTTCTTTAGTTTTAGTAAAGGCTAGTTTGCCCAAATTGTTAGCACGGCCAATAATTTGGGTGATGTAGTTTATTATTTCGGTTTCGCCATTGTAATTTATCAGGTTAGCATCATCACTTGGCTTGTGGTAATCTGTGTGTAGGCCAGTAAAAAAGAATAAAACCGGTATGTCTTTACGGTAAAAAGATGTGTGATCGCTTGGGCCGGTGCCGCTGCTATCTACTTTTATGGCAAATGTTTTTTGAGTATTAATTCCCAGTATTTCGCCCCAGCTACCAGATGTGCCAACGCCGCCAATGGTTAATGCGTGGCTGCTATCATTAAGGCGGCCAATCATATCCATATTAATCATATAGTTCACTTTGCCAAGGTCGGTGGTGGGGTGCTCGGTAAAATATTTACTGCCATATAAACCCAATTCTTCGCCACTAAAATTGACGAACAAATAGTTATTTTCTTTGTAAGACATACTGGCCGACTTTTTCTTTAAAATTCTAGAAAGCTCCACAACGGCACAGGTTCCACTTGCATTGTCATCTGCTCCGTTATGAATAGCGGGTTTTCCGGTATTGCGGCTATTATGATCTTCGCCATAGCCAAGATGGTCTAGGTGGCCGCCAAGAATAACAGTATTAGCAGCACCATTATCAATGTAAGCCACTACATTTTGGCCTTTGCGTGTTTTATCACCCAATGCTATATTGCCGGTTATGGCGTTTCCATTCTTTATCTTTTTAATACCAGATGTGGTTAAAAAAATGGCAGGTATGGCAGAAATTTCTGCTTTATCTCTTCCAGAAAACTGTAGGCTATCGCCATTAGTGGAGGAGCTAAACAAGAAAACGGCTCTAGCACCGTTAGTGGCAGC
Organism: Chitinophagaceae bacterium; assembly: GCA_043760535.1. GTDB lineage: Bacteria > Bacteroidota > Bacteroidia > Chitinophagales > Chitinophagaceae > JAZKFT01. The sequence continues at coordinate 11,886 of JAYUOV010000010.1, read as the reverse complement.
ATCAGTTACAGTTTTACGTATTTCCTGCATTAGGTCGTAATGCGGGTTTTGGCGGCTGCTGTCTATATATTTTTTTATGTCGGAGAAGAAAAGAGTCTTCGGTTTTTCATTGATAAGATTGGCTGATCCGGCTATTTTACCATTGGCCGAAAAGGAAAACGGAAAATAATCTTCGTTTACCATAAGCTTGCTGCTATTGGCTTTTAACCAGGTGGCAGGCTTTATTTCTCTGCCTTCGTTAATGTCGAAGGTTTGAATGTACGTGCCATTGTCTCCCAAAGGTAGTATTCCGTATTTTTTGTATTGGGCAGATATATATGCTACCGTTTTGGCTTCGCCTTTAGTACCGGTACGCCTACCTTCTAGGCCATCGCTTGCCAAAAAGGCGATATGCTTTTTCAGGTTCTCAGTAATTTTGGAGTCATCAATTACAGAAACAGTTTGTTTTTTTACGGGTTGGCAAAAGGCTGTGGTAACAGCAGTAATAAAAACCAAAGGCAATATAGTACGTAGCATATAATTATTTATGGGGCAAATGTATTGTAGCGTACTTAAGTAATTGCCAAAAAAACGTTGCTATAAGTTCATTGTTCTAACATTTTACAATTAAAATACAATTCAGTTTATGTCAATCAATAGTCATAGTTAGCCTTATGGGCATCTAGCTGATTTGTTGTAAATATTTAACCATTAATTTTGAAGCCCAAATGCCGCAATCCATAAGTATATTAAACGAAGCCCTTCGCCGTGAGGTGATGGTAGAAGAGTTACAACTGATTCATGAGCAGGAGAAATTAATTCCCAATTCTGTTCAATACAATATACGCAGGTATAAAAAAATACAGGGCTGGAATACAGATAATATTGGAATGATTACCTACAATTATGTAGCAAAAAAAAGCCCTCAAAATTATCTTGAATTAAAATTTTGTGTTACGGGCAATGCCTGGTGCAGAGAAGATGAATGTACAGGGGATGTGTGCAAAAAAACCGGGCTCAACAATTGTAGCGAACAGTTAGAAACGATAGATGTATTTGGTTTCAGGTTCAGCCCGTCTTACCTCGGACAGTTTATTACCAGTAAGTTTCCCGATACCAGGGCCGAACAGATACTGTCTTTTCAATTGAATAAATCGGTTTCGCATACCCTGCCACTTTGCTCTAAAAACAAAGCGGTGCTTGAAACACTATTTAGCCACCGCTACACCGATAGCCTTGGCAATATATTTCTCAATGCCCAAATACAAACCTTATTGCTCTACAGCCTCGACTGTTTGTTTGGCGAAAAGGAAGAAGTATTTGTTTGTAAATTTTTAGCTAATGAAGGCGAAGGTGAAAAGATTATTAAGGCAAGGGAAATACTGCTGCAACGTATTGGCGACCCCATAACAATAAAAGAACTAAGCCGTAAAGTGGCTACCAACGAATGTTATTTAAAAAAGGGCTTTAAAGAAATGTTTGGCACCACCATTTTCGATTTTTACCAAGGGCAGCGGATGGAACACGCTAAATATTTACTGTACGATAAAGGGCTTAGCGTAACCGACGTTTCGGCATTACTCGGCTATTCTTCTATTTCTCATTTTTCTACAGCTTTTAAAAAGCATACTGGCTTAAAGCCGTGTGAACTACTGTTGCGGTAAGCAAACAATACATTATAATTGATTATATCAAATAGCCCCAATTTTTTGCAGGGGTTTTGCTATATGTATTTCATTATCTATTACTGTTTTGTTAGGGTACTTTTAAAAGTAGGGGGTATTATCAACGCAGCTTGTGTACGGCTAAGCACTAAAGCGGTTCCACTAAAAGAAACGATGTTAGTAAGCTGCCCGTTGATGCTAATTTTACCAGTAACTGGTATAGCCCATTTTCCTTTTTTGTCTCTGGGTGGTGTGCGGATGGTTCCTGTATTTATACAGCTGTAGCCAAAGTTTAACTTTATATGTTGCAAATCGTTGGTTTGGTAAGTGGTTATGTAGCTGATTATAATACTGGTTTGATACAATGTGGAAGTTGTAAGTGCAATGGCAGTTAGTTTATACATGCCTGCTTTGTTTTCTTTAGTTTGGGGTGGTGGCTGCACATCTGTATTTTTTTCAAGAATATAAGGTGGCTTTTATAAATAGAAATACACTCTAAATTTTCATGTTGTGTCTGTTAATATTTTAGTAGTAAAAAAGCATTGTCAAAAAATTAGCCTTACTATCTGATTTAACTAAACAAATATTCTACATCTTCCCTTGTAAGCTGTTTTACAAAGCCTTCTTCGTTGCCTATAAGGTTGTCGCTCAGGTCGGTTTTTTTGCGCTGTAGCTGTATAATTTTTTCTTCAATCGTATTTTTGCAAATCATTTTATACGCAAAAACATTTTTGGTTTGGCCAATGCGGTGCGTTCGGTCTATTGCCTGTTGCTGCACGGCATTGTTCCACCAAGGGTCAAAGAGAAAAACATAATCGGCGGCGGTAAGTGTAATACCAGCGTTGCCGGCTTTAAGGCTTATTAAAAACAAGTTTACAGTATTACCTTCTGCCTGAAAATTATCAACCATTTCAGACCGCTTTTTGGCGGGTGTGCTGCCATTTAGCTGGTAGTATGCCAACCCATTCTTTTCAAAAGATTTCGCTAGTATATCTAGCATCGTTTTAAACTGTGAAAAGATGAGCACTTTATGATTACCTAAGTTTGCCAGCTCCTTCAATAGCACCTCGGTTTTTACAGAATGGTTGGTGGTTTGTTCTGCGGCAGGCAATAGCAGGGGAGAAGAACACACTTGTTTCAGCTTCATAATGCCTTGTAAAACGGCAAGTTTGCTTTTGCCCAAACCTTCGTTACTTATATTAAGAAAGAGATTACTTTTTATGCTGTCTTTAATACTATTGTACATATCCATTTGTGCCATGCCCATACTACACCATAATATGGATTCTGTTTTCTCCGGCAGGTCTTGGGCTACTTGTTCTTTGGTGCGGCGAAGTACAAATGGGGCAGTTAATTTTTGCAGTGCAGCTATCTTTTCCGGATCTTTATCCCGGTCAATGGCATCGGCATATTCTCGTTTAAAAAACTCACGGCTGCCAAACATGCCTGGCAATAAATATTGTAGTTGCGAGTACAGATCGAAAGTATTGTTCATTACAGGTGTGCCGCTAAGGGCTATTTTATTTACAGCCTGTACCATATTTACAGCATGGGTATTTTTTGCTAATGGATTTTTAATATTGTGGCTTTCATCCACTACTGCTACTTCAAAAATCATGGTAGCTATTTGTTCTATATCACTCCGCAAAGTTCCGTAGCTGGTAATAGCCACATCTAGGCCAGTATCGTTAAGCCTTTCTATATTTCGGCCGGCACCATGATGAACGTAAGTGGTTAAGTGCGGGGCAAATTTTTCAATTTCCTGCTGCCAGTTATAGATCAGAGAAGATGGGCAAACAATCAAAGCCTTGCTGTTTAAAGCTGCTGCCAGCCTGTCGGTTATAAAACAAATGGTTTGCAGGGTTTTACCAAGGCCCATATCATCGGCAAGGCATGCTCCTGCATTTATTTCAGCCAGTAGCCGCATCCACTCATATCCCTTGTGTTGGTAAGCCCTTAGGCTGGCTTTTATTTGTGGCGGTACTGGGTAAATAATTTCGTTTGGCTGCTGCCATCTTTCCCATTTTAACCACCAGTTTTCGTTTACTGTTATTTTAAATATATCATGGCCATTGGCATTTTCTTTTTCGCTAATGGCCATCCATTTGGGTATTTGTATTTCCTTTTTATCAACCTTGCCATGCTTTATAACGGATGCATATTGTGTAAGCCATTCTTCGCCTAAAACTCCCATAGTGCCGTCTTTTAGCATTACGGCACGCTGACCTGATATTAATATTTTTTGCAATTCGGAAAGTGGCACTTCTTCGTTACCAAAGCTTACAGTAAGTTTTGTTGTTAGTGCATTTCCTTGTTCTGTAACTACACCCAAATTAGTAACCGGCTTGTATTGCGAATACCTGAATTGGCTGAGCATATCCATGCCAAGCATCTGCACATCCATATCCAATAGCTGATGGTACACTTTTAAAAACCATTGTTTTTTTTGTGCATCGGCAAACGATAAATAATAATAACCATTTAGCTGTTTGGGGAAATTCGGGTGCAGCGATTCCAGTTGTTTAATAAAAGTATTCTCTACTTCTTTATTCCTGTTCACCACTATCGTTTCTCCACCAGATAAAGTTTCAAAAGCTGGTTTGTAGGGGCCTTCGGCAAGGTAGCCGTCGTACATCCATTGCGGGGTAAATACCAAAAAGGAGTTGCTGATTTCGCTGAGTAAAACCCGCTGTATAGGTGCTGCTTCAATAGTGGTTACTGCAAATAAATTGTTGCGGTTTACGGTGTAGCTATCTTCTAATTTCGCAAGTATATTTTGGGCAAATAATACAGGCTCGCTGGCAAATTGCTTCGGGTTATTTTGTGCCAGCCATTCTATGGTTTGGTAATCTTTCCATGCCAGTAAAAAGTATTCACTTTTACTTTCTAGTAAAAATTCAAAGCGTCGAAAATCTGTCTCCTTAAATGCAATACCATTTATGCCTATTAAAGTTTGCAAGTGTAAAGTATCGTCGGTTTTTGTTACTTCAAATTTTAGTTCCGGTTTAAAATTGCTAAAGCTGCAAGGCGAAGTCATCATGTTGCCGGTGGCTGGGTTGGGCAAGTGATGGTACCATTTAAGCAGTTGTGCAAAGGGCTTCAGGTATTCAAACTGCTCCAAAACCTTACGGCCATAAGCATTGCGATAATAAGCATCGAACGAAGTGCCCGACCGTTGTAGTTTATGCTTCTTTTTTATATCGTCGGAAATGTATTTAAGGCCGGGTGTACTAAGATGGTGCAACCGTTCTTTGGCTGGCGGGGGCAGCTTGCCATAGTACCTTCTTATTTCGCCTTCGTTTAGTTCTTCTACCCTGTAGTGTATGCCCTTTGCACCTTTGGTAACATGAATAGATTGTAGCATTTTTTCGTTATCCAGCAGATTGATGGGTTGTAAAAAGAGTGCTGTTTTTTCCTCGTCATTTTTGGTTGCGGCCATGGTTATATACCTCTTTAAGGTCTTGTTTTAAAAGATTTGTTAGATTTTGATTGATGGTATTTTTATGGAATAAGTACAATAATATCACAATTTCATAAACAGATAGCTTTTACTGATGTAGAATAATTAGGTGCATAGTTGTGGATGAATGAAGCAAAAAAGCTTCAACTCAATTTATTGTAACACAATAGTAAAGGGTGGCCATTTGGCCACCCTTTACTAAAAGCTATTCCTCACTATATGGCTACCAATTTATGTTTACAGTTCTGGAAGACGGGCTAGTAAGATTCTTCCATTTAGTACCAATTGGAGTCAACGTTCCATTTGCATTAACTGGTGGTAAATCAGGAGGAAAGAAATAGGCATATCGTTCTATGTACGTTGTGCTATTTAACCATGCTACAGCTAATTCCATAAATTTTTGATGTACACTGCTACTGGTCCTGTTTCTATTGGCATTAAACTCTGTTACCCAAATTGTTCTGTTATAGGCATTTCGTACACTTTCTATATATGCCTTAAATCTGTTAAATATATTCGTTGCAATTTGGTCTTCTGTGCCGGTATTTTGGGTGTGGCTACCCCAATCATACCAGTGAACTGCAATAAAATCAACCCGTAGGTTTTGTGTTGTTGCCCCGGCCATGAAATTAGTAAGCCATTTACCGGATCCTACTGCTTCTCCTTGTGTGCATACCGGCGACCCCATTCTCTGGCCGGAATAAAGTGCATTTTTGTAACTCGTCAAAGCTGTTGCAACTGTAATGTTTGACTGGTCTGCCCCATCAGGTTCATTAAAACCCAATATCTGTGCTCTTTTGTTTGTAATTAATGTACTGAGGTTTTCATTGCTTGAACCACCAGCACCCCATATCATGGGACAGTAAGACCCCGTATTTACACCAGAGGTTACATTTAAACCCCAGTTATAATACCATGGGGATGCTAAACTATTGACTGTTGATGCACCTATCCAACCTGTCCCTTTTTTGCTTGGAATATCAATGGGTAAACAGCGTATAAAAGAGACTTTACTACTTATAGTTGTTGGCAGTGTAATATCCAGGTCGCTACTCACGGAGAGATAGAATTTATGAGAACCGCTGCCATCCGAATTTTCGGCTAAAACAACCTGGTAACCTTGTTTTAGCCTGATTCTTGTAATTGCATTGTCAAAGCCTGTAGGCATTAATTTAATAAACGAATTTGTAAATTTGGCAGCCGAACTGGAAAATATGGTGTCTTTTCCAAAAAGCCTGCTACCAGAAGTTTTATACACTTCTAAAGGGAGGGAATTGGTGAGTAAGGCGTCCCTCAGCGGTACCGCTGAGATTTTCCCTTTTTGGTATTCAATTTCTTTTGCTGCATCTTTTTTGCAGCCCCAACTCATGCTTATCAGCATTGCCAGGCATAATGGTTCAATTTTCAAGCGCATCGTTTTTGGTTTAATTATTAATGATTTATTGACGTAGTAAAGTTGTTACCAAATATTTTTATCATTAACTTTTAATTATTCATTTTTGGGGTAGTATTGGTTTATCACTTTACTGGGTGTTCTAAAGCTCTATCTGTATTTTAATTAGGTATCACCAAGGAAACCGTTTAGGGGGTGTTATTATCAATACTGTTTTGTTACTAACAAAACCTGCAAGCGTTTAAACTTGTTAATACAGCTTTATTCTATTTAAATTAGTAACAAAAAAATGATGTCCTATGCGTAGGAGAATCTAAGTATTGAACAGAAAACAAAACCAAATACCGATATGGATTAATAGGATGGCGAAGATTAATGGGTTGTAAAAAAGGGCGGTTTTTTCGTCTGGTTTTGTAAGTGCGGCAATGGTCTTTAATTATTTTCACCGCAGAGGCAGGAAGATAAGGAGTGCCGCACAGCAATTGAATAAATTACTCAATGCTATCTCTGGAAACTCTTTGCCTCTGCGGTAACACTTGTATTTAATTAACTAAACAAATACTCCACATCTTCCTGTGTAAGCTTTTTTACAAAGCCGCTGTCGTCGCCAATCAGATCTTTTGCAAGGGCACGTTTTTTCTCTTGTAATAAAATTATTTTGTCTTCGATGGTGTCTTTACAAATCATACGGTAGGCAAAAATATTCTTGGTTTGCCCAATGCGGTGGGTACGGTCAATAGCTTGTTGCTCCACAGCTGGGTTCCACCACGGATCTACGATATATACATAATCTGCAGCCGTTAAGTTAAGACCTACACCACCTGCTTTAAGCGAAATAAGGAATACCCGGCACTCCGGATTGTTTTGGAAATTATCAATGGCTTTTTGCCTATCCTGCACGGTGGTACTGCCATCAAAGTATTCGTATTGTACGCCCTCGGCTTTTAGTTTTTGTTTAATAAGACTCAGCATTCCGAGGAACTGTGAAAAAACCAACGCCTTATGGTCGCTGATGTTTTCCGTTATTTCTCTTGTAAGTTCTTCTAACTTTATACTATGGTTCGGATAGCGGTCGGTTTCGTTTAGTATAGCCGGGCTGTCGCAAATTTGCCGCAGTTTCATTAAGCCCTGCAAAATGGTTAGCTGGCTTTTATCTATGCCCTGTGTACCAATGGCCCCCATAATTTTATCCCGGTAATCATTGCGGTAAGCATCGTAAATTTTGCGTTGCTCGGCTTCCATTTCGCAAAACAAAATGGTTTCCATTTTCTCTGGCAAGTCTTTGGCCACCTGCTCTTTTGTTCTTCTTAATATAAACGGAAACAATAATTTACGCAAGTGATCTTTTTGTTCTTTTTCGCCAAACTTATCAATAGGCGTGGCAAATTCAGTGCGGAAAAATTCCATGCTGCCCAACAAGCCAGGGTTTAAGAAATTCATTTGTGCATACACATCAAAAGTATTGTTCTGCAGTGGCGTACCACTCATACATAGTTTGTGCTTGCTCCCAATAAGTGTAGCAGCTTTGGCCACTTTACTGTTTGGGTTTTTAATGGCCTGGCTTTCGTCTAACACTACGTAATCAAAGGCCATTTTTTGCAGCAAAATTATATCGCTGCGCAAAGTGCCGTAAGTGGTAATGATGATTTCGTAAGGCGAAAGATCTTCTAAGCTGCGGCTGCGCTGCCCACCGTGGTGTATAAAATAGGTAAGTGTTGGGGTAAACTTTTTGATCTCATTTTCCCAGTTATAAAGTAGGGTAGTAGGGCAAACCACCACTGCCTTTAGGCTGCCATTATCTTGCCTAAAATGGTGTAGCATAGCCAATGCCTGTATGGTTTTACCAAGACCCATATCATCGGCCAAAATGCCTCCACAACCAGTTTCTCTTAAAAAATTTAACCAGTGAAGACCGGTAACCTGGTAGGGTCTTAATATGGGTAGTAAATGTTCGGGTGCCTCTACAGCTTCGATGGTTTTAAACTGCCGCAGTTTCTCAAATTTTTCTTCCAGTTCTATTTGTAATTCTTCTTCGTCACGTTTTTCGTACAGCTCATCTATTACACTAAAATGGTATTTAGAAAGGCGCAGGTCTTTATTGGTGCCATCGCCTACTTTAAACAACAATGAATATTTACTAATCCATTCTTCAGGCAAAATTCCAAGTGTGCCATCGTTTAAAGCAACAAAGGATTGTTTATTGGCGAGTGCTGCTTTTATATCTGCAATGCGTACAGTTTGGTTGCCGAAAGTAATATCCACTTTAGCATCAAACCAGTCAACCCCGCTACTGATGCGTATTTGCGTGGATGGTCTGGCAGTATTAAACTTGAAGTTTTTAAGGGCATCAAAACCAAACAATGGAATTTGTTTTTCCTTCATCGTTTCTACAAAAAGAAAAAACCAATTATTCTTCAGCACATCGCTGCCTTTCAGTATGAGGTTATTGCTGTTTTCTGGTCTTATAAAATTGGTATGAAGGCTCTGTAAATCTTCTATAAACTTCCGCTCCACATCCCGCTGGCGGTGGATGATTAATACCTGCCCGTTACTTGGAATGGTGATGGTTTCTAATGTGTTATTTGGTGCTACATGGCCTTTGTAACTAAAGATGGGCGTAAAGGCTAGGTAGTCGCCTTTTTCCTGCAATTGTATTTTTATTTCTGGTGCTTGATCTTTTATTTCTGTTACCAAGCTTTTGTCAAAAACAACCTCATAATCGGCAGCTAACTTGGCAATATTTTTTTCGTTAAAAGCCGCCCACTGGCTGGCAGGTATATGCAGCGGCCCTTTTTTTAGGTGCTTTTCTATCTGTAGAATATCGTCGGGTTTATCCCATCCGTACAAGGTGTTTTCGTGTAAAAACAGCAGCGGTGTAGCCCATCCGTTGGCTTCCACATCCATTATTTCATCGGCTATTTTTACTTTACAAAGTATCTCAAAAGCATCGCCCACCGGATGTATAAAAAACGAAGGCTTAATGGCTTTGGGTGCCAGAGTTATCCGCTCTAATTGATCGGTTATAAATCTTTTCTTTTCGGGTAAAAAGAAAACGAAAGCACTTTCGTCCTGTTCTTCCAGTAGCTTTTTAAGTTTGGGGTGCAGGTATTCGTTTATCAGGTGTCGGGTTTCTTCGGGTAATTCTTCGCCATTGGTATGTACGATGTTTTCCCAAATACCGCTGAAAGGAGAATTACGGTTGAGGTATTTGTTCACCTCCAAATCGCTAAATTTACGTATTTGTTGCACCAATTGCTTATCCTCGTCTGTAAATACTTCGGTGTTAATAAATTTGGCCAAATCCAGTTTTTCCACCTTGCCTGTATATGTGGTGCAGGCATCATTGGCTTCGCCTTGCACGGCATCTATCGTAAAATATGGGTAGTCTGCAAAGTTGGCATTAAATACTACGCCCAGCTTTTTAGATGCCTCTTCCACTTCCGATTCCTTTGGCGGAGCATCCTCCGTGGGCATTGGCCGAAGCGGATTGGCAGGCGCTACTACCCGTTTAATTTCAGGATCTAGCAACCGTAAAAAGGGCTTGCCTTCTTTAATGGTAAATTCAAATTTGCCCGTTAAATCGTCTTTTAAACTGTAGCCATACAATGCTAGTAGCTTGTCTTTATCACGGTCTATGTTTCTGATACTATCAAAATAGGCAGCACCGGATGTATTAAGTAACTGTAAAAACAGCATTGTTTTATGTTCGCAAAGTGACTGCAAAGTGTGGTCGCAAGTACAGCTTGTATCAAAAAAACGTTCATCGTTTTTACGAATCACTACTTTAAAAATCTGGTCATCGTGGCTTATTTCTGCTTCCACTTTTTCGTCGGCAGCAAATAGAATATTGGCTTTGAGACTGCGTAGCATTTCGTCGGCCTTTTCGTAATTGGTTTGGCCGGCCAGCATCCGTATCATCTTTAAATCAATGGTTCGGATTTTAATGAGGGTATGCTTTTGGTTATAACTCATTGCCTGTCCTCTTAGCATATTGCGGTCGCTTAAATCTTGCAATTGTAGTAGCGAAGCGGCTTTGTGGCGGCAAACACTTGTAAGATTATATGGGCAGGTGCAGCGGGTGGTCATGCCTCGTTCGTCGCTGTAGTTTTGTATAAATACCTTGTACCAACTGTTGTACATATCGTCTCGTACCCTAAAGCTAATGCTGTTAAGCAAGGCATTATGGTCGATTGTTTCCACATAGCCCATGGCATGTATCTTCTTGCCACGGCGAATAACTTCGTCGGTGGCACTGTTGTAAATGTGTTTTACTAGGTGGGATAAGGACATAAAATAATTGGTAGTTAGCCAGTTTACAGTCGGCAAACCGGAAGCGAAAAGCTGCAAACTGCCAACTGAATTACTGCCACCCGGTTCGGACAAGGCCAATCGGCAAAACTAAAGGAAAATTTTTCAGTTGGCGAAATGAAATGCTGGGTTTGGCCTTAAAATTTTGGTTTCTCAAACTATTGTCTATAAGATTAAAAAATTACTGTGTTTTTTTTTGATGACGGATAAAATACTTTATATAAATTTTTCGTTGGTTTTATATGCCCCTACTTACCAGAATAAACAGGATTAGAAACTTGTTTTTTTTAAAAATGTTCGTGTTTAAACTTACCATTTGGTATAGTAAGAAAAACTTTACAGCTTCTTGTAGAATTGGAGGGCAAAAATTAGTTGTAATTATTTTAAATTAACCCATTGTAAAATGCAGAAATTGTGCTTGCCATACAACGTGGTACCTTTAATTCTAAAACCATTTTTTGGTATAAAAATCCTTTTATGTATAAAAAAATTGTAACGATAATTTGCTTCCATTTTTTTTCAGTTGCTGCCCTTTTTGCACAAAAAATTCTTTTTGTAGATAGCTCACAATTGAATGTTTCTTTTAGAGGGTTAAGTGTGGTTAATAATCAAGTATTTTGGTTAAGCGGCAGTAAAGGCACCATTGGTAAAAGTCTTGATGGGGGCCGTTCATTTACATGGCTGCATCCTGCCGGTTTTGAGAAAAGAGATTTTAGAGATATTGAGGCTTTTGATGAAAATACCGCCATTGCAATGGCAGTGGATAGCCCTGCCATTATTATTAAAACCACCGATGGTGGCATTAGCTGGAAAACTGTTTACGAACGCCACCTGCACGGTATTTTTTTGGATGCTATGTGTTTTAAAAACAATATGAGAGGTGTATGCGTTGGCGACCCAATTAACTTTCGGTTTTGGCTTTTAGAAACCAATGATGGCGGCGATAGCTGGCAAGAAGCGCCTCCACCTTTAAGGCCAACTGTTGATAGCGGTGAGGCATGTTTTGCAAGCAGTGGCACCAATCTTCAGTTTGTAGAGGATATTCGGTTTGAATACGGCTTTGTAAGTGGCGGTGCTATGGC
>JAYUOV010000009.1:0-6939 GCA_043760535.1 Chitinophagaceae bacterium | reverse complement strand
CAGGCCAAGAAAACGACATAACTTTGAAACACCCAATCAAGTATTTAATAAATTATTCATGAATGAAAAAGTTGCATTTATGAGTTGAATCCTGCTTTAAAAAAATCTAAGGTGTTAAAGAAACAGTATATAGCGGCTTGCTTTCCGAAATTTATGTGTCTATCGGAAACGTATATTTCATGCTGAGCAACTGCCAGAAAATAAATGAGCATTACAATAAGGCCTGGCAATACGTGGATAAAAATAGCAATATTAGAAGCCTTGCTACACGGTATATTCCGTAGGGTATTTTATACGATAAACGAAAATGATTTAACTGAACTATGAAACGATTATTAACTGGCACCAAAAATGCAGATATACTACAAAAAAGATATTGCAGTAAGCAGCCAATAGCCTTCGAAATAAGATGGCGATAGTTGAAAAATCGGAACTGATGATGGCCAAAAGCCTGTTTTACTTAATAAAATGAGCGCCAAACTGGAAGTAAAAAGCCAATTACACAAAGGCGCTACTTACTATGTTAATCTGTAGCAGATATAACTTTTTGGGTAAAAAACAACTATAGTTACCCCATATAGGTTAACACATTTACCCGACATTTGCTTTTTATAAATTATACATCACAAATTATAAATCATACATCAAAAATGATAGCTTTCGAAAAATTTGAACTACCCAACGGCCTTAGGGTTATCGTACACCAAGACCACAGCACACCTATGGCGGTGTTTAATGTTATGTACGATGTAGGTGCCCGGGACGAAAACCCCGACCAAACAGGCTTTGCACATTTATTTGAGCACCTCATGTTTGGCGGTAGTATAAACATACCAGAATACGATGAACCCTTGCAGATGGCTGGCGGCGAAAACAATGCCTATACCACCAACGACATTACCAACTACTACATACAGGTACCATCCGAAAATTTGGAGACTGCCTTTTGGCTAGAAAGTGATCGGATGCTAAGCCTTGCCTTCGATGAAAGCAGCCTAGAAGTGCAGCGAAAAGTAGTATGCGAAGAGTTTAAAGAACATTACATAAACAAGCCTTACGGTGATGTGTGGCACAAAATGAGGGAACTAGCCTATACCACCCACCCCTACCGCTGGATGACCATTGGCAAAGAATTAAGCCATGTGGAAAATGCGCAATTGCAAGATGTTAAAAACTTTTTTTTTAAGCATTACACACCCAGTAACGCCATTCTGGTAGTAGCCGGAGATGTTACTGTAAACCAAGTAAAAAACCTTACCGAAAAATGGTTTGGCAGCATACCCGCAGGCAACAAATACCAAAGAAATATACCGCAAGAACCCGAACAAATTGAGGCACGTACCCTTACCATTACTGCCGATGTGCCAGTAGATGCCCTATACAAATGCTGGCACATGGGCAGCCGGTTAAGTGATGGGTATTACATAGCAGACTTAGTTACCGAAATACTGGGCAGTGGCGGGTCTTCGAGGTTATTCCAGAGTTTAGTAAAAGTGCAAAAATTATTTAGTGGCATAGACTGTAGCCAAAGTGGAAGTGCCGATAATGGTTTGGTATCTATAACTGGCAGGCTTGTAAAAGGCGTAACAATGGAAATTGCAGAAGCTGCCTTGATGGCAGAAATAACCAAATTTTTAGCCGAAGGCATTACTGAAAAAGAACTGCAAAAAGTTAAGAATAAAACCGAGAGCATGATAGCTTTTGAAGACATGAGTGTGCTAAACCGGGCACAAAGCCTGGCCAACTACGAACTGCTTGGCGATGCCAATTTAATGAACACCGAACTCACCAAATTTCAAAGCATTACCAAAGAACAATTGATGGCAGAAGCGGCAAAAATTTTTAGGAATGAGAATAGCAACACCTTGTATTATTTTTCTAAAAATTAGGGAGAAGCACAACTACAGCTTAGCAAGTAAGCTTAAGTGTTACTAGTGCCAAATCATTTCTATTGAATTTATATATATAATCTTATCACTACTTTTATGGTTAGGCAATAACCCACATCGGCTTACAAAATGTTTACAGTTTCGCTAATAAAATGCAGCTGGATGCAGGTGTAAAACCTTGAGTAGGATAAAGCCTGCAGCATTTTGATGTTTTTATTGGAGCCATAGGCTTACAAACATGGATGGTATCGTTAGGTATCGCAACAAAACTTAAACAGTGATTTTACATTCATAGTTTTTAAAACAGCTAAAAATAACCCAATGATACCTGGCGAATACATTTTAGCTAACGAAGCCATTGAGTGCAATGTGGGCCGTGCTACCGCAAAAATAACCGTAGTAAATACTGGCGACAGGCCTGTACAGGTTGGCTCGCATTTTCATTTTTTTGAAGCCAATAAGCAAATGCAATTCATTAGGGCGGCGGCTTTTGGTATGCGGTTAAATATTGCCGCAGGCACCGCCGTTCGTTTTGAACCCGGCGAAGAAAAAGATGTGGAACTGGTAGCCTTCGGCGGTAACAAAAAAATCTTTGGCTTTAATAATTTGGTGGATGGAGCCATCAGTGAAAGCAATATGATGGCGGCTGTTAGCAAGGCTGGGAAGAATGGTTTTAAGTGAAGGTTTTGTTTTGCCGCCACGGCGAGACCTGCGGCCTGCACACAAATGCCATTGCAGAGACATCGCCTGATAAGTAAGGTAACCGAAAGTGTTTTAACTAAGTACCTATGGATGCTCAATAGAATTGCAAATCGCACAAGTCCCTATTAAACGTAGTATCGGGGAGCCTATAGCTTTCGGCATGCGACGCAACTACAGCGTCATAGTAGCAATGGCCCCTGGTACATAATAAATCAGAAATCAGACATCCGACATCAAAAAATCAAAAACATGTCTTTACAAATAAACCGTATTAAATACGCCAATATGTACGGGTCTACCACTGGTGATAAACTGCGGCTGGGCGATACGGATTTGATTATAGAAATTGAAAAAGATTTTACCGTGTACGGCGATGAAGCAAAGTTTGGCGGCGGCAAAACCATTCGTGATGGTATGGCACAAAGTGCCACAGCTACCCGCTGCGAAGGCGTGCTGGATTTTGTAATTACCAGTGTAATGATTATCGACCACTGGGGTATTGTAAAGGCCGACATTGGCATTAAAGACGGCAAGATTGTGGGTATTGGCAAAGCCGGAAACCCCGACACCATGGATGGCATTAACCCCAACATGATTATTGGTGCCAGCACCGAAGTGCATGGTGGTGCTGGCCTTATTGCTACGGCTGGCGGCATTGATACGCATATCCATTTTATTTGTCCACAGCAGATAGACCATGCCTTGTTTAGCGGTATTACTACAATGATTGGCGGTGGTACCGGCCCGGCTGATGGAACTAATGCCACAACCGTTACACCTGGTGCATGGAATATCCAAAAAATGCTGGAAGCTGCCGAAGCTTTCCCCATGAACCTTGGCTTTTTTGGCAAGGGCAATTGTGCTTCGCTGGCACCGCTAGAAGAGCAGATAGAAGCCGGAGCACTCGGCCTCAAAATTCATGAAGACTGGGGCAGCACCACGGCGGTGATAGATGCCAGTTTGCAAATAGCAGATAAATATGATATACAGGTGGCCATCCATACCGATACCTTAAACGAAGGTGGATTTTTAGAAGACACCATGGCTGCTATCAAGGGTCGTGTAATACATACATTTCATACCGAAGGTGCTGGTGGCGGCCATGCTCCGGATATTATTAAAGCAGCCATGTACCCCAATGTATTGCCAAGCAGCACCAACCCCACAAGGCCGTACACGGTTAACACAATTGACGAGCACCTCGATATGCTGATGGTATGTCACCACCTGGATAAGTCGGTTCCGGAAGATGTGGCTTTTGCAGATAGCCGCATAAGGCCCGAGACCATTGCTGCCGAAGATATACTGCACGATATGGGTGTGTTCAGCATGATGAGCAGCGACAGCCAGGCCATGGGCAGGGTGGGTGAAGTGATTATCCGTACCTGGCAAACTGCAGATAAGATGAAGAAGCAGCGTGGTTTTTTGCAGGAAGATGAAGCTGGTAACAACGATAATTTTAGGGTAAAAAGATTTGTGAGCAAATACACCATTAACCCCGCCATCTGCCATGGCATCAGCGAATATGTAGGTTCAATAGAAGCTGGCAAACTGGCCGATTTGGTATTATGGAAACCAGCCATGTTTGGCGCCAAGCCCGAAATGATTATTAAAGGCGGAATGATTATCGCCGCTAAAATGGGCGACCCCAATGCTTCCATCCCTACACCGCAGCCTGTAATTTACCGCTACATGTTTGGTGCTTATGGCAAGGCTTTGCACCGTACCTGTGCCACTTTTGTTTCCAAACTTTCGCTAGAAAGAAATGTGGTGCAGCAATATGGTTTGCAAAAATTGGTACTGCCGGTAAAAAACTGCCGAAACATTAGCAAGAAAAATTTAATACATAACGATGCTACGCCGCAGATAGATGTGAACCCGGAGAACTACGAAGTAAAAGTGGATGGTGTGCATATTACCTGCGAACCAGTGAATGTGCTGCCACTGGCTCAGCGGTACTTTTTGTTTTAACCCCCCCACAAAACCTATCAGGTCTTTTAAACCTTTCTTTAAAATTTATACACCCAAAAAGACCTTATAGGTTAGTTTGCACCATGCTCATCAAAGAAAAATTACAACCCCTTTCCGCTTACGGAACTGCTGGCCGAACCATCGACTGGCTGGTGCTGGAGTGGTACGAAGTCAATAAACGCATCCTACATAAACGCACTACCTCCGGTAAAGAAGTAACGATAAAATTTTTACAGGAAAATCAAAACATTACACAAGGCGATGTGCTGTACCTGGATGCTGAAACCATTGTTGCTGTTGAGATAGCAGATTGTGATGTGATTATTATCAGGCCAAAATCAATTTACGAAATGGCGGCTATTTGTTACGAAATTGGCAATAAACATTTGCCCCTTTTTTATGAAAATGATGAAGTGCTGGTAGCTTACGAAGCTCCTTTATTGCGGCTGTTAAAAACTGCCGGTTATAACCTGGCAGAGGGAAAACGTAAGCTGTTACATCCGCTTAAAACAACTGTAACGCCGCATGGCAGCAGCAGCTTGTTTTCTAAAATTATTAACCTTACAACTGCCGATAAATGAACACCCAGTTGTTAAGTTTATTGCATTTAAGCGACCCCACATTACCCATTGGTGGCTATGCACATTCGGCGGGTTTGGAAACGTATGTGCAGCAGGGCCGGGTGCATAATGCAGCAACTGCAAAAGCATTTGTAACCGAAATGATAAGTCACAATATCCGTTACTCCGATGCGGCATTTGCATCGCTGGCTTATGATGCTGCAGATCAAAATGATTTTAAAAAAATTCTTGAGTTAGATGAAACCTGCAATGCTGTAAAACTGCCCAGAGAAATGCGGCAGGCCAGCCATAAACTGGGCATGAGGCTGATTAAAATTTTTCAACCAGTTTGTAGCGATGTTTTGGCCAATGCATATAAAAATGCCATCGATGCTCACAACGCAGTTGGCCATTATTGCATTGTGTTTGGCCTCTACGCCGCTGTATTAAAAATACCAAAGCAGGATGCACTCACAGGCTTTTATTACAACGCCGCTGCTGGTATGGTTACCAATAGTGTTAAGCTGGTTCCGCTGGGCCAGCAGTATGGGCAGGAGTTGTTGTTTTCACTACAGCCTTTGATAGCAGAATTGGTGGCTGCCACCATGCAGCCCAATGAAGATCTGCTGGGCTTGTGCTGCACTGGTTTCGACATTAGGTGTATGCAGCATGAGGGGTTGTATTCGAGGTTGTATATGTCGTAATATTGGTTATTAGGTCACTGGTAAATGGTCAGTATGAATTGGATTTGTTCTTTTTGTTAACCAGCATTCGTTCCTTGATTGGGCTACATTGACGAACGTTATAACCACGTAGTATTACGGGGCTCCGTTCAGCAGTAGTGCATATAGCATCTTTTTCACCATTTTTAAATACCAAAACTAAATTTAAACAGTCTCTTAACCCACTTACATTTGAAGCATGTTCAATTATTTTTCATTGATAAATACAAAGGATTTGGATGAGAAAATTGCATCCGGTAATTTCCCCTTCCGCCAACATTTATTTTGGGATACACCTATTGAAAATATCAGCATTGCC
This sequence comes from Chitinophagaceae bacterium, assembly GCA_043760535.1. Classification (GTDB taxonomy): domain Bacteria; phylum Bacteroidota; class Bacteroidia; order Chitinophagales; family Chitinophagaceae; genus JAZKFT01. The sequence continues at coordinate 776 of JAYUOV010000009.1, read as the reverse complement.
AATAACAAACGATATATCGTAGAAAGGGTTTTAACCCGTGGATTTTTAGAAGATGTGTATGTGCTCACAAAGATTTATTCCGCTGATGATATCCGGGAAGCTCTTCGAAAAAGCAAGGAACTGGACCCAAAGACCATTAATTTTTGCAGTAACTATTTTAATATCCCAAAATCAGAAATGCATGTTTCATCTTTCTACTATTAAAGAAGAAACATACACGGTATTAAAGCAATTATTTGCAATACCCGAAGTGTATGAAAATTTTGCACTAGCTGGCGGCACTGCATTGGCTTTACAATTAGGCCACAGAGATTCCATTGACCTTGATATTTTTTCCCCTGCACCATTCGATACCCGAAATTTAGAAATTGTACTATTTTCTGCACCTGCTATTGGATACGAGTTTGTAAACCGTAACAGCAGGATGTTGTTTGGATTTTCTAATAAAGTAAAGTGCGATTTTGTACACGAACCGGCAACATTAATTCATCCATTTATTGAAAATGATGGCATAAAGTATTTTCATGTTGAGGATATAGCAGCGATGAAGATGCATACCATTTGTGGCCGTGGCAAACGAAAAGACTTCTTTGATATTTATGCTTTGATAGAAGTATTTGGATGGCAGCAAATGCTGGATTGGTTTGAAAAAAAATATGGTGCCAGCCAGTTTTATATGCTGTGGCGAAGCCTGCAATATTTTAATGATGCAGACGAAGACGCTCCAATAAATGGCTTCCCGCCATTTACAAAAAGCTGGGACGAAATAAAGGATT
>JAYUOV010000008.1:0-21260 GCA_043760535.1 Chitinophagaceae bacterium | reverse complement strand
ATGTATTACTTTTTTTAACCTAATGCTCAATTGATATTTATGCCCATACATAACAGCAACATAGGGTCGGCCGCAATTTATTTTTTAAATTGAGCACTATTAAAACAAATACATTGATTATCAATTTCCTGCACCATCTATTCCATCTCCTGCACCAAAATGGTATTCATAATTAAAGTAGGTTAAACTCGTTCCCAAATACATGGTTTGTAAGAGCATTTACTTTGGCTGCTGTATTGATACGAAAAAAATATTTATAAAAAAATTAAAAACCAAATTTTTCTCCATAATTTCAATCGTTTGAATTTTTGTTTGAATGAAGCATCTAAAAATAAAAAAGGATATAACTAAATCATAAATTCATCAGAATAATTTTAGGGCAGCTCTAAAAATCTTCCTTTTCACTCCTTTGGGCGGAAATTTAAAGGAGAGGCAAAAAAACTAGGTTTTAGAGATGCCATTTAACGATTGCTGTATTTATTTACTTTTCAGGTTTAATTAAAACACAAATCCGCCTCAAAATGCCAATGAAATTAATCTTTCTAGAACTACGCAACAATAACAAAGTGTTGATTGAAAATGATTTTCTGTACTTAAAGTTAATGGTGTAGGAAATGGGTTCTGTGTTGGCTACAAATATGCACGATACGGTGTACCATATTTTTGGATTAGAATGGTCCAGAACTCCTTTTAAATACTATATTAATGGTAGTGTAGTTTGACAAACCAGCAACGCCAAAGCAAGATTATATTACTGCTTATAATTTGTTTACTAGAATGTGTTGGGGCGTTTAAATTGGGTTAATGCAGATGTTACAAAATAAATTAAATAATAGAAATTGGTATAGCTCATTTTTTTATTTAATAATTTATACACTTTAAACAAATATAGTATTACTAAATAATTTATTTAACACTTTAAAAAACTAATGAATGAAGTACACCTTAATATTTTTTGCAAGTTATTCTTTATTTTCAATTTCATGTAATTCTACAAAAAGTATAGAAAAATCAATACCTGTATCCAATTTTGAACTTGTTTGGAACGATGAATTCGATGGTTCTATAATAGACACTTCTAAATGGGCTTTTAGAACCGATGTAAAGCATCGTAGTGTACAGTTAAAGGAAAATGTAACACTAAGTAAAGGGGTATTGAGATTGAACCTATTTCAACTTTCCAGCGCATTGCAAGGAAAATTTGCAACAGGAGCAGGCATCATTTCAAAGAAACAATTCAAGTATGGTTATTACGAAGTAAAGGCACGTTTAGGCGATAAAATAGATAATGACAAAGATGGAAAAATAGATGAAGGATGGCACCATGCATTTTGGGCAATGGCTGCTTCAATTAATGATAAAAATGAAGTAAATACAACCTATCCACCTAGTAGAAGAACAGAAATTGATTGCTTTGAAAATGCAAGCACACACATGCATGAAGCCGAAAACTCTATTCATAAATTTACCCAACATATTATAATTTGGAAACCAGATGGTAAAGAATATGGACGTGTTCCAAAAACACCTAAAGATATTATTGCCATACCTGGTTTTAATGCCAATAATTGGCATACTTACGGTTTTGAATGGACAGAAAATGCTGTTACTTTTTATGTAGATGGTAATGTTACACATGTAGCACCTTATCTAGCTACAGAATTCGAACACGATAATTTAAATATTTGGATTACTGCCATGGCAGCTGAATGGACAGGCAAAGATCAGGAAAACAGTTCAGCCGAATACGATTATGTACGATATTATTCTAAGAAATAAATTAGTGCAAATATGTTCAACATTAAACTTTATAACAATTAAATAATTTATTTTAAACGTAATGAAACAATTAAATATATTAAATAATGTTATTATATTAAATAAATAATATGAATAAAATAAAGTCAGCAGCATTTACAATTACTACATCATTAGTAATTCTATACAGTTGCACTTTTCAAAATAAGATTACAAATAATATTAACAAAGGAATAAGCAAATTTGTAGATGCAGCCACACCCAAAGATGCGGTGCCTTTTGTAAAAAATGATTCCATTACAAAAAAAAGGTTACACCAGTCATGGACTTTAGATTTTAGTGATGCGTTTAACGATAATGTAATAGACAAGAATAAATGGACTATTGAAACCTCTGTTAAAAAAAGAGTAGATGTTACACTTTATTCTGATGACAATCAAGTGGAGGAAAAAGATGGCAAAATGAACATCTATTACAGAAAATCTTCTTTGCATGATAGTGCTTATTATGTAGGACGATTTAATTCTAAAGAAAAATACGCCACCACTTATGGTTTTTTAGAATGCAAAATACACTTAGTAAAACCCAATGGCCATCAAACAGCATTTTGGCTAATGCCAAATAGTGGAACCTCTATGAGTAATGCTGGCCCACACGATGGGAAAGCAGCAGATGGTGCCGAAATTGATATTGTAGAAGGAAATAAATTAAATACCTATTCTTATGGTTTGCATTGGGATGGCTACGCAAAAAGTACACATAAAGGTGCAGGTGGTGCAAAACCCAAAATCAATAATTTGTATGATGATTATCATGTTTTTGGATTAGAATGGACGCCAACTTATTTAAGATTTTACTTCGATGGAAAAATAATTAAGGAAATGACTGACCCTAAAGCAATACCTCATGTTTCTGAATGTATTATTTTTTCTGGAAGCTCTTGGGGCGTTAGCGATTGGGTAGATGGTGATATACGAAAAAATGAATTTATACAAACCGGGGAAGTTGATAAAGCCTATATAGATTATGTGAGAGTGTATAAAAATAAAATAAAGTAATTAATAGAAAAAGTTGTAGTTGCCGGTTGTTGTAACTCATTGAGAAAATGGTTGAAACATAATAAATCACAAATAAAAATATTGTTTAATAGCTTCTGTATTAAATTTCGTTTAATACCCACTTTAATATGTTTTTGCTCAAGCAAAAACAACTAATTCCAAGCCAAATGTATTTTTTTATTAGCCGACGATTTGGGTTATGGCGATGTAAGATTCTTAAACCCTTACATTAAAATTCCAACACCTCATACCGACAATCTCGCAAAAAAAGGTATGATTTTTACCGATGCTCATACCAGTTCATAAGTTTGTACACCAAGCAGATATAGGTTACTAACAGGGCGTTATAACTGGAGAACAAGAATGCAAGAATATGTATTAGGTGAATATAGCAAACCTCTCATTGAGCCCAAAAGAATAACTATTGCAAGTTGGATTTATAGCAGTGCTGAGGGGTATGAGAAGAACAATGGCTTGATTGTTTTGACGGAATTACAATAGGTTTGTGCGGCAGCGGACGCTGCAACATTTTAGGTACAAGCGGACGCTTGAACCAGCTTGCTTTTTTCGGCAACCAAGCACCAGGTGGGGGATGATAATCGCTGAATCGCTGTGAATCGCTGGATAATTACAGATAGCGGTTATGCATTCCCTAAAAATACTTATGTTTAAGGAAATGAGGTGGAAGATTATCAATTGACCGATCTTTACTATACTTATCAAATTGAAGGCGTGGATTATGAAATAATGGGAAAGCTGACAACGAACGAATATAACGAACTGGTTAGCTGCTTGAAACAAAGTACCAGTATTAGAAGAGGGATTAAGAGGTGTTTATGATTTTAAAGGACTGAAAATTATTTTCTAAACAAAATGTAAACCAAATGAGCATTAATCGAATTTGTCCAAATTGTTTTAGAGAAGATGATGTGAGAATAAACTTTGGTCCGAACTTTAAAGCAGAAGACTCATTTCATAAACACAACTGGTGCAATTGTGGGTATAAAACACCAGAAGAAATGATGAAGGATCAAGACATGGGTTTCTCAGACCCTAACTGGGTTCGTATTGCAAAGGACTTTGTTTAAAATTACAATTTGCGTATGAATCAAGGCCATATAAAAAATAAAGAAGAGAATGTCCGTTTCTTCTTAAAACTTTTGAAGAGTTCAGCAAATAATTTTCGGATGACTATTAACCTGACTCCAAAAATTGAAGGCGAAGAATACGAATTTATTTACGATGGTAAAACAAAGCAAAAACCAAGAGTCAATATTTTTGCACAGAATTCAGCGTTTGTAAATTGGTTGAAGAAAACATATTTGAAAATATAATATACATTCATCCATAACCATAAACCAGCGTGAAATAACCGGATTTTAACCAGTCGTAAAATTATTTTTTCTAACATGAAAATAAATAAAATGCTGCCACTAAAAATACAAATGTTTCTTTTTGCGTTCATTTTACTGATTTCTAATAAAATTATCGGACAAGCAAAGCTCACAATAAAAAATAATTCTGAACGCTCATTAACCGTTAAGGTTATGAGTGCTAACGGAACAAAAGGAATTTTGTTTGAAACAGTAACGATTGAAAAATCCGGTACTGAAACAATTAATTTTTCTGAAACAGGAAAATATTTTACCAAATCAAAAGCACTTTTGCAAGGCAAAGAGCCTGTTTACCGAAAAGGAAAAATGTTTAAGGTAACCAATGATGAAACCGGCTATTCTGTAATGACATTAACGTTTACGATTGTAGAATCAAAAATGCCAGTTGCAACGGGTGGGGTTTCAATTTCAAAGAAAGAGTTTGAAGAGAATTGAAATCACTAATGCTTAATAAAAATTATAAAATTAGCAACGATTGGTTGCCTATTTATTGTTGTTAAACACTTCCATTTATTTACACTCCCATTTATGATACGGAAATTACTTTTTTTTAATTTTTGTTGTTGAACAGATAGCTCTGATGTGTATCTATTTTACTCCCTTGTCTGAAAGGTTTACCGATAGGGGTTCCTTTATCAAAGAAAATAATAGACCACAAATCATTGAGCATTTGCATTTCGGAAATGTTAGTGAGCCATATTTCAAAGTTGATTGGCCTATTGCATTTACTTTTCTTTTTGTGTTTGTGTTTGTAGGATTTCTTATGTCGTCTGGTTTTGCGATGTTGGTCACACTTTTTAAGAATCAAACTCTAAAACTAAATCAAGAACCTATTTTTTTAGAAGGAGAATTGAAAGATAGGATACGATTTACAAATAGAAATCAACTATTTACAAGGGTTAAAATTTTCCTGCGTATTGTTAGTATTTCGGTTGTCCCGTATTTTATTTTTATTTTATCCCATGGAAATTTAAAAATTGAATACGAAGATTTCACCTCCGACCCATTAACATTTGTATGGTTTCCTGGTATCTTTTTAATGTTTGCATTTGCATTTGCTTGTTACTATTTTTTTGTGGATTCTAATGATTGGCAATTGAAATATAATAATGCACCCGACAAGATTATTTTTTTAAAGTAGTATCAATTATGCCATTGTTCATTATTGCACTTCAATCCTCTATTTACTGGCGCTTATTTATGTTTGAAAATAATGAAATAAAAATGACCGTTAGTAAAGCGATATATTTTTTACCATTACCAAATATTTTAATCGTTTTTATATTTTATATGGTATCTCTTCTGGTATCCCTTTTTTCACCTAAGAAACAAACATTACTTGAATTAATTTTTGGAATGACCCCTATTCTTTTTAAAAATGTAGACAATGTTAATTCTTTGGTGAACTCTAATATTAATAAAGACATCATATAAACTTCCGACCGATAGGGGTTTTCACATCAGCCGCACCGAGCAATCAACAACTCAAAGTGAAACCCCGACCTGTAAACCACCATTGAAAATTTTGACGCCTACACTACCATTTTAATCAAACTAAAAAAAAGTTGGGTCGACTTATTTTCTAGATTTCGCTATACGTCGGGGTTTCAGTTTAGTGGCTGATGATTTAAAGTTGCAGCCCTGAAAACCCCGAGGGAACAGAAGCTGCAGCGTAAGGGATTGCAGCGAAAATCTTTTTTTGGCTATGGCTTTCGGCCAAAAAAAATTGTAGCGTAAAGCCCGACCCCGGCCGGTTTTCGCCGGGGTTACGCCCAACACAAAAAAATCCCACCTCTTTCGAGATGGGATTCTTTCTATGTACTATTCATTGTCATCCCCCACCGGGGTATTGTGGGGGCTTTAATCATCCACTTTCACCTTACCCTTGCTCTTTGCAATAATCTCTTCTGCCACGTTGTTAGGGGCAGGAGCGTAATGGCTAAATTCCATGGTGCTTGATGCACGGCCGCTTGATAAGGAACGCAGTTGGGTTACATAACCAAACATTTCGCTTAATGGCACTTTGGCTTTAATAACCTGTGCATTGTTGCGGCTGTCCATACCTTCCAGCATACCACGGCGGCGGTTCAGGTCACCAGTTACATCACCCATGTATTGGTCGGGGGTAATAACTTCAATCTTCATAATCGGCTCCAATAATACCGGCTTGGCTTTGCGGCCAGCTTCGCGGAAACCACTTTTGGCACACAACTCAAAGCTGATGGCATCACTATCCACATCGTGGTAACTACCGTCTAGCACACGCACTTTCATATCTACAATTGGGTAGGCAGCCAGTACACCTGTAGTCATACAAGCAGTAAAGCCCTTAATAATTGGCGGGATGAATTCTTTTGGAATACTACCACCATGTATTTCGTTTACAAACTGTAAACCACCAGCCGGGTTTTCTTTTAACCACTCAGCATCTGATGGGCCTATTTCAAAATCAATATCACCAAACTTACCACGACCACCCGTTTGCTTTTTGTAAACCTCACGGTGGGCAACAGTTTGTCTGAATGCTTCTTTATAGGCCACCATTGGTGCACCTTGATTGATCTCCACTTTAAATTCACGTTTCATACGGTCAACGATAATCTCCAGGTGTAATTCGCCCATTCCGCTAAGGATGGTTTGTCCTGTTTCTTCATCGGTGCGTACACGCAGGGTAGGATCTTCCTCTACCAGTTTGGCAATGGCCATACCCATTTTATCCACGTCCACCTGTGTTTTGGGCTCCACGGCAATAGAGATAACTGGCTCTGGGAAAGTCATCGCTTCCAATACAATCGGGAAATCTTCGGCACATAAAGTATCACCGGTTTTGATGTCTTTAAAACCTACTGCTGCTCCAATATCGCCAGCTTCAATGTAGTCAACAGGATTTTGTTTGTTGGCGTGCATCTGCATAATACGGCTGATACGCTCTTTCTTACCTGTACGGGTGTTCAATACATACGAACCAGAATCCAACCTTCCGCTATAAGCCCGGAAGAATGCCAGACGACCTACGAAAGGATCGGTCATGATTTTAAAGGCCAATGCTGCAAACGGACCTTTTGGATCTGCATGACGCAATAACTCTTCGCCGGTATCGGGGTTGGTACCAGTTACCGCTTCAATATCCAGCGGGCCGGGCAGGTAGCGAACAACAGCATCTAGTGCTGTTTGTACACCTTTGTTTTTAAAAGAGGAACCACACATCATCGGGATGATAGAAAGATCGATGGTTGCCTTACGGATCGCATCATGTACCTCATCTTCAGAAATGGTATTAGGATCGTCGAAGAATTTCTCTAACAGTTTCTCGTCATATTCGGCCACGGCTTCAATCAACACCTGGCGCCATTCGTTTACTTCATCAATCATATCTGCAGGAATCGGCACTTCGTTAAAAGTCATGCCTTGTCCGGCTTCATCCCACACCATGCCTTTCATGGTAATGAGATCTACCACACCTGTAAAATTATCTTCGGCACCAATTGGCAATTGCAAAGGCACGGCTTTGGCGCCCAACATTTCTCTAACCTGTTTTACCACGTTGAGGAAGTCGGCACCGCTACGGTCCATTTTGTTTACAAAACCAATACGGGGTACTTTATAACGGTTGGCCTGGCGCCAAACGGTTTCACTTTGAGGTTCTACACCACTAACGGCACAAAACAAAGCCAGCAAACCATCCAAAACACGAAGGCTACGCTCTACCTCTACGGTAAAATCCACGTGGCCGGGGGTATCAATGATGTTGAACTTGTACTTCTTGGTATCCGGCAAAGGCTTACCGTTTGCCATTGGAAAATTCCAAAAGCACGTAGTAGCAGCGGAAGTAATGGTGATACCTCTTTCCTGCTCCTGTGCCATCCAGTCCATGGTAGCCGCACCATCGTGCACCTCACCAATCTTGTGGTTAACGCCAGTGTAATACAGAATACGCTCTGTAGTAGTGGTTTTACCGGCATCGATGTGTGCCGCAATACCAAAATTTCTCTGATACCTTAAGTCTGCCATTTTATAAATGGTTTAATTGTTTACGTGTTTTGTTTCTTTATGAGCCTGGCTTTTGTTCCCTGATTGGGCGACATTGGCGACGCTCCATTCGTGTTTATAAATCCTACTGGGCTTCTCTCTCTGCGGTGTTATTCACTGATATTGATACAGTGTTCAATCAGGTACTCAGTTTTCCATTGGTATTATACCCAATTTTAAATGAGTGTAGTTTGGCCAATACCCCGTTTTTCAAGGCCGCAAAGGTAAGGAATAGCAGTTTACAAATTTTGGTTAAATGAACACTGTGGAAAAGCCTCCTTTGAATGGCATAGCGCTTATTCTTTACCTAAAATTCATTTCAAGTTTTAATGCCTCAAAAACGTTAAACACAATTGGGCATATTTCATAGTTCTTAATTACACTTATTAACCGTTGTGTAAAATCATCCTTGTCTAAATGTGGAAATTTCCGGCAAGTGGAGAACCGATGGTCGTAAATACTGCATTTATTATTACTGAGAAAATGGCATGGAATTGTGTTAATGATAAAATTGCCTTCGCTACTTTGTTCTATATATTTTTCCTTTACCTCATGTACTGGCTGGCCAAGATGTGTAGCAAGTGGCTCTAGTTCTTCCGGCTCCACGCTAATAATAAAAGTTTTGCAGCAATTACCGCAGGCTGTACAATCTATCTGTGCCGCTATTTCTTTATTAAGCCTATGTACATGTTCATCTATTATACTACTGTCTCTACCCTTAAGAAAACTGCGAAATTCCCAGTTTTCATCTTCTCTATCTTCTGCAAGCCCAGCTATTGTGGCCAAATTGGTTTCTAAGTGTTGCATAATCATTTTTGTTGCCTACAAAAATGAAACTATTTCCCAAAACAGCGCTTTATGAATACTTCTAACTATAAAAATTATTTTTTTTAAACCCACTTGCAGCCACATACTCATTCAAAAAGCTCTTTTTATAAATTGCTGAATAAAAAAGGTTTGCTTGCTTAGCATGTTTATACTATCAAAACAAACGCAGCAGCGAGTGATAATAACATCTTATGCCTACCAGCAGAAAACAGCACCCCGTATGCAAAAAAAGTCATCAGAAAAACCCTACAGGTAGTCACGTCTTATATTATTTACCCATATATATTAAAATACAAAACCATGGATATAAAATATATCTGGATAGGGAAAAATGCAGTAAACCAAACACCATTGTAATAATTAAGCTGCCTATATTATTACAAAACAATACCAGTATTGTAAGCAAAGCAGTGTTTGAAATACTGTGACCCAAACCCAAGAAACCGCATTACAGGTATTGCAAACCAATGATGTGGATAATAAAAAACAAACCACAGGTAGAAAGCTGGGTGCCAAAAACACCTTCGTAACAGCCTTTATCTACAAAGGCAAATGGCGCTATTTTACAAGTAAAAAATAAAGCAATTAGAAAAAAAATTTGCAATGTAAAAAAGCCATAATAATAAGTTGGGCATTACCATGGGGCTGGGCCATACACTGTAAGTTATTACCACACATTAAATACAGGGCGTGTCTTTGGGGCTCACACCTGTAACCTACTACTGCCGGTGCACAGCCCTGCTAGTAGCCTTTCCGGCCTCCTTTATACGTTAATGTATCTGTATAAACTATGGTACTGGCATAAAAAAACCAAAGTGAATCCACCACACCAGTGTTGCATAGGTTACGAGCTACAATGAAACCCTTATATTTTTATTTGAAAATCTAACCCCAAACATTCAATTTCGTTTACAATTAAACATCCCAATTTTTATATTTCTAAAACTAAAAAAATATCCTGCACATGAACATGGTACACAACCTTAGCATCGAACACAGCCTTGTAAGTAATTGGGTAAGCGAACTGCGGGATGTAACCATTCAGCAAGACAGAATGCGGTTTCGCCGCAATATAGAACGCATTGCCGAAGTAATAGGCTACGAAATAAGTAAGCAACTACCATGGGAATTGGTAGAAGTAGAAACGCCACTTGGCACCCATGCATCCAAACGCTTAAAGCAGCAGCCAGTAATTGCTACTATTTTACGAGCTGGGCTGCCCATGCATACTGGCCTATTAAACTATTTCGACCGGGCAGATAACGCTTTTGCAAGTGCCTACCGCAAACATACCCGAGACGATAGTTTTGAGATAAGCTTGGAATACCTGAGCACCCCCGAACTAGATGGCCGCATACTTATTATTTGCGACCCTATGCTGGCAACCGGGGCTTCGCTGGTAAAAACCATTAGCCACCTAAAAGCCGAAGGCATGCCAATACAAATACATGTGGTATGTGCTATAGCCAGTACCATTGGCGTAGAATTATTATTAAGAGAGCATCCGGGTATTACCATTTGGTGTGGCGATATAGATGATGAAATTACGGCCAAAGGTTATATAGTTCCGGGTCTTGGCGATGCGGGGGATTTGGCTTTTGGCAGTAAGATGCAGATGTAAAAAGATTTGTGCATTGTGATTTATGATGTTGGATTTCTGAATCCTAATTTATTGAAAAGTACGTGTATTTGTGTATGCTTGGCATTATAAAAATACCTTTCGTCCATTTCATTTTTCAATTATTTGGAATTTAGCATTTACAATTTTACTTTTAGTGCATGGCATTAAAGCAAATAGACCACGGCACTAAAGAATATACCCAGATGGTTAACTTGAGGAATGAAATACTGCGTAAGCCTCTAGGTTTGCATTTTACCAAAGAAGACCTGGAAAAAGAAAAGGATGATATACTGATTGCTGCCTTTGACGAAGACGAAATACTGGGCTGCTGCCTGCTTACCCAAACTGCTTACGACACCGTAAAACTGCGGCAAATGGCTGTAAAAAATAACCTGCAGGGCAAAGGCATTGGCCAGGCGATAATGAATTTTGCCGAAACACTAGCTCGGGATAAAGGCTATAAAAAATTAACCATGAATGCCCGTGACACCGCCATTGGTTTTTACGAAAGATGCGGGTTTGCAATAAATGGCGACGGATTTATTGAGGTAAGTGTACCGCACCATGTAATGGAAAAAAAGCTGGGCTAAAATGAAAAAGAAAATTTCTACTATCGGAAATGTAGTGTAGCAATGGCGGTTTCTAATTGTAAATACATACCAGCAGTTAATAAATAATGAATCACGTCTTTGGTTTCGGCATCTTCTGTAAAACATTGCTAAACCCTGCACTTTTTTTACAACGCAGTTCTAACATAGTTGTATATTAATATATTATTCACCATCCGTATGTCATACTATCATTTCTTTCTTCCAATTTTATCCGTCAGTAACTTTCTTACTTCTACTGTATCCGTCTCTTCTACACAGGCATCTTTTGGTATTATAAAAAACGATTTATCGTTTATATATAAATGAAAAAAGTTGGGGCTTTCGATATAGTACTGAAAACGGTTGTACGCCCATTCGGCCACGCCACGGCCGGTTTTTAGAAAAATGCCTTTGTCTTGCAAATCCATTTCGATATTTTCCTGAAAGGTGGAGCTACGTTTGTAAATAGTTCGTGGTAGCCAAAACCAAAAAGTGAGCATGAGCACAAACCACAAAAAAGATGCAACCATAAAAGCCAGCGGAGATATTTTTTTACTATAAAATAAAACGGCAGCTAGCACTGCAAATACGTTTACAGCTATCAGCAATATTCTAATTTCTTTGCGGCTAATAAAATGATACCGCAATGCCTGTATTACTCTGGGCTTATCGTAGGTTATATAAATCTTCATCCTGTTTTTTATTTGTTTGTTTTTTTTCGAAAGGTGGCACACCAAACATTCCGGGTGGTAAAGCTACCTTCCATTGGCCATTTTCTTTTACCATTAAAAACCGATTGCTGCTACCATCATCGGCCATACCTTTTTCTTTTATGCCTACTTCGGCTTCCGTGCTACTAACCATTTTTACCTGCCAAATCAGGCCTTTTTTTAACCAGCCTTCCCGTAAAGTTATTGCCACATCTTCCTGCGATCCTAATATTCGGTCGTAATCAAAACCCTGTGCCATTTCTTCGTCGGGATATTGTTTAAACATCTGATTGCTATAGTCAAAAAACTGCTTTTCATTTTTAATAAATGCTTTTGCAAACATGGGAGCATTTGTTTTAATCCAAGCATAATGCTTGTCCACATTTTTCCAGTTTATTACATAAGGCGGGCCTTCGGTTTTGGGTTTTACAGTACAATACAGATCAAATTTATTAAAACCCTTGTACCCGGTTTTATACCAGTTAAGAAAAGTTACAGCCGCATCTTTAGCTGCTTTTTTTTCGCCAGTAAGGTTATGGGCAAATACTGAACTAGTACAGATTGAAAGAAGGATGACAAGTTTTTTCATGATGCTGATAGATTATAGTAATTGAATTTAAGTATTAAATGCAATTTTTTTAACAATTGAATAAAAGGGCAATGGCCAGGCACAATTCGCCAATATGCACTTATAAACCATGTGGGGGCTTTAGGCTAATTGGGCTTGGCGGTTTTTTTAAGTGTATTATTATAAAATTAAACAACTTAAAAAATTGCCTTAATTACTTGAATCCAAGATTTAGTAAATTAGTCAGAAATCAAAAAGTTTCATTTACGAGTTGTGAATCCTAAAAACAATTGACAGAGGATGTACAAACCCCAATAATTTTATCAATATAATTCAGTTTTTTCATGGGTATTTAGATGCATTTCCACACTAAATTCTGTAGAACCAAAAAGACAAAACAGTACAAGCCTATGCTTTAGCTACCCTCCATTAGTTATAGTCTATCACTCGCAATTTTACCCCATAGCTTTCGTCTTCGTAATATCCTGCACGGCTTGGCGTTGGCGGCTGATAAATGTAATGCAGGAACTCTTTGTAGATAAGCCCCACGCCTTTTGCATACACTTCTACTCCAAAATTTCGTTGCTTATATGCACTTGGTAAAAAAGGTCCGTCGGGTATGGTTTCGTCTCTTTGTAAAACTGTAACAGTGGTGTCGAATTTTTTTCCAAAAACCGTGTAAGGAAGTGCTACGTTCTGGTAAGTAAAATTCCAATCGGCCAGGTACCGTACCGGCGAATTAATAGAAATAGCATCAATAAAAGAATGACCTTTCCACTCAAAACCGTCCCTTATCGGAAACCGAAGCTTCATAAACCGTAGGTTATTATCCACATGTTCTAACCAATCGGCACCTACAGGCACTGTGTAAAAAGTAGCATTCGCTTTATATGGGGCCACGCCATTTGTATCGGTAATGGTACGGAGTATTCGGTATGCCTTACGGCCGAGGCCATCTATAATTTCGGCATCTACCACATCTTTTACCCGATAACTACGTATGGCAAGTGCAAATCCAAAATTTACACTAACTGTAGAATCCATTCGGTAAGTAATGTATTTACCTACGGCAGGTTTCCAATAATCGGCAAGTGGTAGAGATGTTAGTTCTATCTTTTGATCCTTGCATGCAGTAAAAAATAACAGTGCCAAAAAGATAGCGATGCTTATATTTCTCATGTAGAAAGTTAGTTTGTATTCATTAAACGGATAAAATTTACAATTATTAGAGGCGGTTCAAATTTAGCTTACTTGCTTCATTAAATTTTACCTGCCATAAAAACTATTCTAACAATTACGATTTCCATTCCTTATACACTAAAGCAAGAGCCACCCTGTATCGGTTTAGCAAACTAACCACATAAAAAAAACTGTTCCGCCATTTTTTGGTAGAACAGTTTTACTACTAAAGAAACCAATTAATTTTCTACATTCTCACCACATTATAATTCATCTTTTTACCATCGGCAACTACAATTACTACCTGGTATATTCCATGGAGCCAGCCGCTTACATTGGCACGGGTAATGCCTTTGGCAATATTATTCTTGCTCCCAATTTATCAATAGCAATATAATGCAGCATTCGCTAGCATAAATACTATGTTAAAAGGCCTCAATAGCTCCACCTATTTCAAGGTTTGCTACATGGTCAAAACCCAATTTTGAGATGCGGCTTTTTTTACTAAAAAATTAGTAACTGTTATAAAAAAAAGCCGCCTTCTACTAAAAAAAGGCGGCTATCGCAAGCTAATTTTTGAATTATCAGTTTTTTACTGGCCCCAGTTGTAGGTAATTACCTGCTCAATTTCCGGATGCAGACTTTTGGTAACTGGGCAGTTGTTTCCAATCCGCTCCATCGTAGCCATGTCTTTTTCCTCAAAATGCGAAGCTGGAAAAGTAACCGAGACTTCAATCTTAACAATGCGTCGGGGCGTTTCTGTACTCATGTATTTCTGAACATCTACGGTAGTTCCTTTTAGTTCTAAACCCATGTCTTTTGCCCTGATGGCCATCGTAGTAAGAATGCAGGTACCAAGAGCGGTACATACCAAATCGGTGGGGCTAAATCGCTCACCTTTCCCCTTATTATCAGTTGGGGCATCTGTTTCTATACTAGATTTACTCTGATTATGCACAGCTGTGCAACGAAGTTGTCCTTCGTACGTTAATGATGTAGTCATACTGTATTTTCATGTAAATTTACTGCATAACTTAACCAATGAACAGATTCATTCTCCACAGCCTTGTGCTGATTGTGTTTCCGCTAAGTGTTTTGGCACAGCCTGCACCTACCACCAAGCCCGCCGATAAAAAAACAAAGGCCGAAATTAAAGCCCAAAAGAAAGAACGGGTTAACCAATTGATTAAACAAGAAGAGGAAGGCGCCTTAGTTTTTCAGAAGCAATTGCTATATGGTTTTAAACTAGCCACCGATGGTTGGGGTGCCTTTTTAGAAAAGGGGCTTATGAAAACAGTAGAAAAAACCACCCTTTTTTCGGTTGAAATAGGCGAAAGAAAAAGTAACAGGGAGCAAAAGATTTCCAGCATCGATCAGCAAGGTTTATCCTTTGGCTCATCGTATGTATATGGCAAGCAAAACAATTTTTATTTTCTAAAATTGGGCGTTGGGCAATCTATCTTATTGGGTGGCAAGGGTAATAAAAACGGGGTGGCCGTATCGGCCGTATATGGCGGAGGCCTTAGTCTTGGCTTGTTAAAGCCTTACTATTTAAGGGTTAAAGATAACGCAACAGAAAGAGAAATAGCCTATCAAGATAACAAAAGCCGAACCGACACCTTGTTTCTTTCGCCATCTAATATTGTAAGCGGTGCAGGATTACTTAAAGGCTTTGGCGAAATGAAAATAAAGCCAGGCGTTTTTGCAAAAGCCGCACTGCGGTTCGATTATGGTAAATACAACGAAATGGTAAGCTCTATAGAAGCCGGCATAAATGCCGAATACTATGCTGCTAAAATTCCGCTAATGATAGACAACAAACAGCGCAGATTTTTTATACATGCCTTTATAGCCATAGAATTTGGCCGTAGAAAATAAAAACTGATTTATCATGTATGATTTGTGATATGTGCCATTTCAAATCTTTAATAAAAATCATACATCACAATTCAGAAATCTTAAATAGCGAAGGGCGTAACCCCGCCAAAATACAGGGCGGGGTCGGGCTTTCCGTTACAATTTTTTTGGCCAAAAATACAGAGGCCAAAAAAGATTTTCACTACAATCCCTTACGCACAGATGCTAAGCCTCTAAACAAAATTCGAAGCCTTGGTTCGTGTCCCCACGAATTAAAATCTGCTCCGATAAATGAACTAAAAATCACCCTCCTTGGTTCGTGGGGACACGAACCAAGACATCAAAAAAATCATACATCAAAATGAGTTGTGGAATAGCAGAACCCGAAGTAGCAGAACAGAAAGTAAAAAAACCAAACTGGCTAAGGGTAAAATTACCCATTGGCGAAGAATACCGCCACGTACGAAGCCTGGTAGATACCCATAAATTACATACCATTTGCGAAAGTGGTAACTGCCCAAACATGGGCGAATGCTGGGGTGCAGGCACAGCCACCTTTATGATATTGGGCAATACCTGTACCCGTAGCTGCGGCTTTTGTGCCGTAGCCACCGGCAAGCCCGACCCTGTAGATTGGGATGAGCCTCAACGGGTAGCCGAAGCCATCCACCTGATGAAAGTGAAACACGCCGTAATAACAAGCGTAGACCGTGACGAATTAAAAGATGGTGGTGCAGCTATATGGTACAATACCATCAAAGCCATTAAAACCCTTAACCCAACTACTACTTTAGAAACATTAATAGGCGATTTTAAAGGCCAGAAAGAAGACATACAACGAGTTATAGATGCAGCACCGGAAGTAGTAAGCCATAATATAGAAACCGTAGAACGCCTTACCAAAAAAGTACGCATACAGGCTAAATACTGGCGTAGTATGGAAGTACTTCGTACCCTTAAAGAAGGTGGCATGCGTACCAAAAGCGGCCTCATGCTTGGCCTTGGCGAAGAGATAGACGAAGTGGTACAAACCATGAAAGACATGAGGGCCAATAATGTAGATGTAATTACCATTGGCCAATACCTGCAACCCAGCAAAAGACACTTACCCGTTATCCGTTTTGTACACCCCGATGAATTTGCCCAATTACGTGAAATTGGCTACGGCCTTGGCTTCGACTATGTAGAAAGTGGCCCGCTTGTACGCAGCAGCTACCATAGTGAAAACCATATTTTTAAAGGGTATGGAAGGAAGGTTTGGGAGGGAGAACAGTTGGGAATTATGCCTTAATTCAGCAAATACTAATATTGGTAAAAAATTTAAAACCTCTTACAATTTAAAAAATGCTTTTAATACTTTTATTTAAAAATAGAGACTAAAGAAAACGCATTACTCACATTGGTGCAGGAGTTGTAATTCTTATTCACTCTTATAAAAAAATTAAGGTGGACACGACACTTACAAACTATTTTTGTTATCTGGACTTGTATTTTTATTACTTGCTATTTTCATCCAATTATAGAGAAAAAAGCACCTTGGGTTGACGGAGTGTTTTTTTAATAGAAGGTATCTTATCCATTATTGTTGCTTTCGACTATTTTCATCTGGTAAAGAAAGCACTGCCAATTACTTACCTATTTCTCGTATTTTTTGTTTTTTATGGCATACTTAAAAAGTAAAAAAGGAATTGAACATCACAAAGCAAAAACTTAAAATCATCTATCGGTGCGGGGTTTTCACAAGCAACCGCATCGAACACTACTTTTCTTACGGCACCACCAATGGCTCTACCGGCTACAGTTACTATTACAGCTCCTTTTAAAAATTTATTCCAGCTAAATTAGCCTGCATAAAAGGCTATCATTAGTGTACCAACAAGTAATTTTCTCATATCGCATAGGCGTTATTCTTCGTAATTGAGCCTAACACTATCCCAACATATTTTGCGAACCTGTTACTGTTTCCATACATTTGTTTTATACCTAAAGTGGGTAAAATATTTCACCGATTTAATTTCATTTTAGCCATAAAAAACGCCTCCGCTATGCGGAGGCGTTTTTTTATTAAAAGCTATTAAAGTTTTTATTTAAGTTTCGCTATTGCTTCTGCCATCGTTTTTCCTATATCGGCCGGGCTTGCTACTACATAAATGCCACATTCGTCCATAATCTTCATTTTAGCAGCGGCAGTATCTTCTGCACCGCCCACTATGGCTCCGGCATGGCCCATTCTGCGACCTGGAGGTGCAGTTTGTCCTGCTATAAAACCAACAACCGGTTTTGTGCCATACTCCTTAATCCAACGGGCAGCTTCGGCTTCCATACCACCACCAATTTCGCCTATCATTACGATGCCATGTGTTTCGCGGTCGTTCATCAGCAACTCTACCGCTTCTTTGGTAGTGGTACCAATAATCGGGTCGCCACCAATACCGATTGCCGTAGTAATACCAAGTCCTGCTTTTGCTACCTGATCTGCAGCTTCGTAGGTAAGGGTGCCGCTTTTACTTACAATACCAATATTGCCCTGCTTAAAAATAAAGCCCGGCATAATGCCCACTTTACATTCGCCGGCTGTAATTACACCCGGGCAGTTTGGCCCAATAAGGCGGGTCGTTTTACCTAATAAATAATTTTTCACCTTTACCATATCCTGCACCGGGATGCCTTCTGTAATACAAACTACAAGGGCAATACCAGCTTCTGCAGCTTCCATAATAGCGTCTGCGGCAAATGCTGGTGGCACAAAAATGATGCTCACATCGGCACCGGTGCCTGATACAGCAGCAGCTACAGTATTAAAAACCGGACGATCCAGATGGGTGCTGCCACCTTTGCCAGGCGTAACGCCGCCTACTACCTGCGTACCATACTCTATCATTTGAGAGGCATGGAAAGTGCCTTCGGTTCCGGTAAAACCCTGAACAATAATTTTGGAGTTTTTATTAACTAACACACTCATGATGGGAATATATTTTTGGTTAAATGATTACAAAAGTAGGGGAAACGCTAATAGATGAACCAGCTACGACTGATAAGTTTTGGAATGCTGGTTTGTTATAGAAAAAATGTAGTACTTATTAATTACGCCATCTGTTTTCAAACTCAGATATTTACTTAAAAATGATTC
Source organism: Chitinophagaceae bacterium (assembly GCA_043760535.1). GTDB lineage: Bacteria > Bacteroidota > Bacteroidia > Chitinophagales > Chitinophagaceae > JAZKFT01. The sequence goes on along the minus strand of JAYUOV010000008.1, from coordinate 2,538 downwards.
TTGTAATTGGCTACCTCGCATCTGCCATACTGGCCATATCGTTAATGGTGAGCAATGCCGTAAGATTTAGGTGGCTCAATATTGCTGGCTGTATTTGTTTTATCTTTTATGGTGTACTTATTAATGCCTTTCCGATTTTGGTGGCCAACACCATTTTGCTATGCATCAATATATATCAGCTTGTAAAACTGCTAAATGCTAAAGAAACCTTTCAACAGGTGGCTTTTAAAACCGGCGATACTTTTGTAGAAAAATTTCTGGCTTTTTACCAGGCCGATATTGAAAAATACTTTCCGGGTTTTACTTTTAAAACCAGCGAAGGGAAAATTTGCTTTGTGGTTTTAAGGGATATGGTTATTGCCAACATTTTTGTGGCCAAACTGAATAGCGATGGTAAAGCCACTGTGGAAATAAACTACACTGTACCACATTACCGTGATTTTAAAGTAGGCCGTTTTATTTTTGATAAAGAGAAAGAATACCTGCTAAAGCATGGTGTACTGCAAATAATTTATGAGAAAGTGGAGAACAAAAGCCATGAACATTTTATACGGGTGATCGGATTTATCGAACAACCAACGGGTAGCGAAATAGGATTTATAAAAAGCCTTGTTTAGTATTTTAATAAAGTTCACAACCCCGCACCCTTAGCAGTTTTATTGCGTAGTTGTTCATTTTTGCTTGCCCGCCTGCCCCGGCTACTATCGGTGGATTGTTTCGGTGGAACCCAGCGAAAGCACTGCCCCGATGGAGCGACATTGGCGAACGTTGTGAATCCCGTAGCATTACGGGACTCCGTACAACTGTATGCTACTATTGAACTTTTTAGGCTGCGGGTAGTAAGCGGTTTCAGTTCTCAGGGCAAGGAGTACTGAATCTATGGTCATAAAGTTTTTGGTTGTTTGGATATTTGGTTATTGTCAATAAATGGTCATTTTACAATGAAAAGTGACTTTAAGTTCTAGCATAGGCTTCGTGACCAATGACTAATTGACCCACATTTTCAAATTTGCATAATATCAAAAACCCCTTTCCACATCCCAGGCTTCCAGCTCCTTGGCCTCACCCCTTTCCCTCTCATCCCGGTAAGGGACGGTGCTATTGTGCTTTTCCAAACAGTAGGTTCTACCGAACAGGTATTGCAGCAGGTGTGGAATTCATTGAATGTACAGCCCGTAACTGCTGCCCATCAAAGATTTAAAAGTACAGGATAACAACTAAAAGTCCGACAGAATTCCGTTCGCCGAAACAGCTGCCGATAACGAACTACAACCGAAGATTACAACGTCAAGCCACACTTGCAGCAATAACCATCTTATTGGCTGTCCTTCTTTCAGTCACTAAGGTTTAAATTTTTCAAATGTGTTTCCATTAAATTTATATGCTCCGTTTTCATGTGTTCCAAGCCAAAGATCACCACTATTGTCTTTATAAATACTGAATAAAGTAATGTCTTTTGAATTATCTCGAACTACATATTGAGTGATTTTCGTTCCATCATATTTCCAAACGCCACTACGATAGGTTACAAACCACAAATTATTTTTGTTGTCTTTTACTGTTGATAAATATTCTCTTAAACCACTGGTATTTTTCCCATCTAAACTGCCTATGCTTTCGTGTTTTGTATAAAATTTATTGCTTTTTAATGTTATGCTGTCGTATACACTGTAACGGCTTTCGGTATTAAACCAAAAGTCCCCGTTTTTGTCTTCCGTTATTGAACGCACTCCATTTGCCCCTTCGTTGCGAAATTCTGTTACATCTTCTTCTGTAATCCATTCAAATTTTTTTCCATCATAACGACAAACCCCAACTGGATTTGTACCAAACCAAATATTTCCTTTTTTGTCTTGATAGATGCTATAAATTCCAAAAGGATTGGAAAATTTAGCTGGTTTAGGAAGCTGTAATTCATATAAAGTAATACCATCATATCGATATACCTTTTCAGTTAGATAATTATGTTTAAACCATAAATCATCGGATTGAAGTTTCCAGTAATTGCTAGTGATTGCTGATACTGTTGTAAATGTGTTTCCGTCATACTTAGATATTGTCGAATTTGGATGGCAACTAGTGAAGTATATGTTACCAGCTTTATCTTCTTTTATTTCATCAATTCTGTTGTTTGGCAAACCATGCTTTGTTGTAAAATTAATCAATGTCTTTCCATCATATCTATACACCCCAGTTTCCCAACTTCCAAACCAATAAATATTTTTCTTGTCTTGATAAATCACCATAATGCTGTTACCAAGTTCTTTTACGGTGTCGCCTTTTGTATACTGGTCAGCATTTTTTCCTTATTAGAATTCTGTCCATTGCACGGTGTCAAAGTGGATAGGATGCTAAAAAGTATGAGTGTTGTTAATTTCATTTCGTCTGTTTATTGTTTGGCACGGTCGGTCATAGAATAGCCGATACCAATTCAACTGCGGTACTTTTCCCGGCATTGGTTTCAGGCATTCTTGGTTCATTTCACACCATTATCCAATATTGCATTATCCATCATCCAATATCCATTCCCCATTGTTA
>JAYUOV010000007.1:0-2498 GCA_043760535.1 Chitinophagaceae bacterium | reverse complement strand
GCTTCGAAACCGCTACCGCCTTGTAGTTATGAATGATGACACCTACGAAGAAGTGGTTACATTTAAACTTACCCGCCTAAGTGTTTATGTGGGTATGAGTGTCATTTTTGTGTTATTGGTGGGGCTTACCGTAGCTGTACTTTCGTTTACCAACCTTAAATACATGATACCCGGTTATGGTAACCAAGGGTCGCTTACGGAGTTAAGACAACTAAAAGTGCAAACAGATAGTTTGGAACAAAGCCTGCTACTAAAGCAACAATATTATGATGGTATTAGAAAGGTACTATCTGGCAATGGTACTGCAAAGACAATGGATACTGCCATGCTTGAAATACCAGAAGTGGATACAAGCAAACATTAACAGTAGAAAATTTGTACATTGTTTTAAAAAATTTCAGCTAAAAAAGAAGTATTAAAATAAAGCGGTTTTGCTAACACTATTACAGGCCTAGGCAAGCCCTTAAAAAGGTATCTTAACTGCCAAAATGATTTGCGGATAGATGGGAAATTAACTGGTAATATTTATTGCGAAGCCAAAGTGGTAATGGCTAAACGAGAATTAAATAATAGATAATGGGTGGTTATTACTAAAATTGTAGATGATTTAAAGAACAGATTAAAACATAGAGTATGAAGAAAAAATTTAGACCAATACTGATTCTTTTTATAATTATAAATATTTTGGCTATTGTTTTTGCTAAAAAATTAATAGCAAATAGTGTAAACAACGAAGTAATAATTGTGGGTAACCTCATTATTTTTATAGCCACATTAGCTTCTGGGTGGTTATACATGCGGGCTGCGGAAACTAAAAATACACAGGCTATTATGCGTGGTGTTTATGGCGGCTTTATGATTAAATTTTTTTTATTGCTGGCAGCAGCACTCACTTACTTAGCCCTTGTAAAACCTATAAACAAACCTGCTTTCTTTTTCTGCATGGGTTTGTATTTAGTTTATCATTTTTTAAGCATTAACACCGTGCTTACACAAAAGAAAACAATTACGGATGGCGAAGCAAAAACTTCCGTTTGATGCACTGCGGCAGTACCTGCCCGACCATACTTACGAACTGGTGATGCCGCTGATTCAACAGCATAAAGTACACCTAACTATTACCCGAGAAAGACAAACTAAACTGGGAGATTATCGTAATGCTCATGCCGGCCACAACCATCGCATTAGCGTAAACGGCAATCTTAATAGATATTCTTTTCTTATAACCCTATTGCACGAACTGGCTCACCTGCTGGCTTATGAGCAATATGGCAACCGCATACAAGCCCATGGACGTGAGTGGAAAAACCTATATGCAGGAGTATTAAAAGATTTTTTGCAACATCAAATTTTTCCTGAAGATATAAGCAAAGAGTTACAAGCTTCGCTGCATAACCCCGCAGCAAGTAGCTGTGCCGAAGAAGGCTTGCAAAGGGCATTAATGAATTACGATCAACGAAAACCCGGCGTAAAACGGATAGAAGAAATAGGAACTGGGGCACACTTTATAATAGCCAACGGCAGGGCTTTTGTGAAAGGCGAAATAATGCGAAAACGTTATAGATGCACAGAGCTGGCAACAGGCAAAATCTATTTATTTAGCCCGGTGTACGAAGTGATGGAAATATGAACTACTTGACGCAAATTTTTAATCTAAAAAAAAATGATAAGTATGAAAAAAGTATTTGTAATTATGGCAATATTATCGGCTACTGCCTCAATAGCACAAACAGAAAAAGGAGATTGGCTTTTAGGTGGTACTGCAGGCTTTCGCACCAATAAGAATAACAACGATTTTAATTTTAGCCCCAACTCAGGGTATTTTTTCTTAAAAAAATTTGCTGCAGGTGCTAATTTGCAGATAAATTTTAGCAAGGCTGGTACACTTAAAAATTCCACTTTTGGTATTGGCCCGTTTGCTAGGTATTATTTCGGCAATGCAAATTTTCGCCCATTTACCGTAACGCAACTGAACTTTTTAACAGCTACTTCAAAAGCAAATAACATTAAAAATACCACCAACGGTGTTGGCTGGCTATTAGGGCTTGGCGGTGCAGCTTTTTTAAATGAAAATGTAGCTTTCGAAGGCATTGCAGGGTTTAACTATACTAAGTTTAAAAATGCCAGCAGTAATACTGGCTTTAGCATGAATTTTGGCTTTCAGGTGTATATAAATAAGAGCAAGATGGCCAGTTTAAAAAAGGGTAATATTTCTGAGTAATTTCTGTTACAAAAAAAAAGCATATTCATCCGAGCCATTTACTTACTTAAATTACGATGCTGCAAAAACCAATGTTACGGGTCTTTATATATTATATTATTAAATTACATATATTTTGCCAACCTTGGGTCCGAAATCGTTTAGTTTCATCTCAAAAATGTAATTGAAAATGTAGTTTTGTTATAAATAACTGATAATTAAGTATTTGAGAGAATATAAATTATTATTTCACATTTTTATTCTATTGACTTTTAACTAGTTAACAACACAGAAACTT
>JAYUOV010000006.1:0-21389 GCA_043760535.1 Chitinophagaceae bacterium | reverse complement strand
CTTTTTGTATTGTTGAGTTTAGCAAAAAAACAGAGCTATCAAAAATTAGCTTTTTAAGAACTTTACATGCTTGTAACCTATTGTAATTCAATACTTTAGTACCACGCTTTTTGTATTGTTTACACTCAAAATTTACGGTTTATATAAAACCTTACGTTTTTATCTGTTTTCCCATGTTTATAAGTTATTGAAAATCAATTGTATAATACCACGCTTTTTGTATTGTCGGTTATTTTCTTGCGTAAAGGGCATCTATCGGGCTTTCTATATTTATCAGCATTTCCCTTTTTACGTGTAAATAGCGTTCTGTGGTTTTAATATTAAAATGGCCAAGTATATCTCGTATGTACAAAACCTGTACACCTTTTTCCATCAGGTGTGTGGCAAAACTGTGCCGCAGGTTATGAAAACTTACGGATTTTCTGATACCAGCTTTTTCTTTAGCATCCGAAAATATTTGCTGTGCACTTCTTATACTATATGGCTCGCCTTTTTTTAACCCTTCAAATACATAATTAGTGGGCTTTTCAGCACTTTGTATATAATAGCGTTCTAAAATGTCAAGTACTAAAAGGCTTAGTCTTACATACCTATCTTTTTTTCCTTTACTGCAATGGATAAATAGTTGCTCTCTTTCCCTGTCTATATCCTGCAGGCGAAGGTTTATAACTTCGCTTACCCGTAATCCGGCACTATAGGCCACAAATAAAATAGCTTTGTGTTTAAGATTAGTGGCAGCGGCAAATAAATTTCTTAATTCTGTTTCGCCTAAAACTTTGGGTAGCTGCTGTGGTTTTTTTGGCCTAGGTATCTCCACAAAAAATTTTTCTCTGCCGAGTACTTGTTCGTAAAAAAATTTAAGGGCATTTATGCGGCTGTGTATTGTGTTTTCGCTAATACCTTCATTAATACATTTTAATATATACCGCTTTACATCTGCTGTGGTCAGTTTTTCTGCTTCATGTGTTCCTAAAAGCTGCATATATAGCCATACCTCTTTTTTATATGTATTTATAGTACTTAGGCTGTATGCTTTTAACTGCAGCAAGTCTGTCATTTTTTTTAAGCTTTCTGCATTTGCTGTAGAAATTTCAATACCAGCTAAAGTTTTCGCCTTATTTGGTGTTATTTGTTGTACTCTTTTTTGTTGCGCCGTATTTTTAATTACGGGTGGGGCTTTTGGTATATCGTTATTTACAGGTGGTGCCGATGATAATAGCAATTTTTTCTTTTGTAAATATTGCTGTAGGGCTTTTATATCTAAAACACAATGTTGTTGTAGCGATGTACAAATTTTTTTGTAGGTTTCTTCGGATAAAGGAAGATACCAGGCTTTATGTGTCTGGCTCCATTTAATGCCTTTTATTTTCTTTGTTTCAAGGTTTAGCTTTTGCAGATTGGGATACTTCAATAAAATCTTTTCTTCGCCATTGTGCATTACAGGAAGCAGGTAGATTGTTTCCATAGAACGATTATTTAAATTAGTTAACCCGTTTTACAAAAAGTTTAACTTTTATAACGGTTTTAAGCAACGTTTCTTTCGCTGTATTTTATACTTTTTACGCACCTAATCCCGCCGCCTTACTAACCTCCAGCATCCGCTCCATCGGCTTCAATGCTTCTAGTCGCAGCTTTTCCGGCATGGTTAGTTCGGGGGTTTCGTATTGCATGCAGAGGTACAGTTTTTCCAGGGTGTTCAGTTTCATGTACGGGCAGTCGTTGCAGGCACAATTGTTATTGGGTGGGGCGGGTATAAAGGTTTTGTGGGGGCTGTCTTTCTGCATTTGGTGCAGTATGCCGGTTTCTGTGGCCACTATAAAAGTTTGGGCCGGGCTTGTTTGGGCATATTTAAGTATCTGCGTGGTGCTGCCTATAAAGTCGGCTACCGCCAGTACGGGTTCTTCACACTCAGGATGGGCCAGTACGATGGCTTCGGGGTGGCGCACTTTTAAGCGTACAATTTTTTCAAGGCTAAAAATTTCGTGTACCATGCAGGCACCGTTCCACAGCACCATGTTGCGGTTGGTTTGTTTGTTAATCCAGGCACCTAGGTTTTTATCGGGGGCAAAAATTATGGGCTGCTCTTTGGGTATGCTTTCCACAATGGCTTTTGCATTGCTGCTGGTGCAGATAATATCGCTCAATGCTTTTATCTCTGCGGTGCAGTTAATATAGCTTACCACTACATGGTTAGGGTGCTGCTTTTTAAAGGCATTAAAGAGGTTGGCAGGGGCACTGTCGGCTAAACTACAGCCGGCATTAAGGTCGGGTAGCAGCACTTTTTTGGTAGGGTTTAGTATTTTGGCTGTTTCGGCCATAAAATGTACACCGGCAAATACAATAATGTCGGCATCCGTTTGTTTCGCCTTTTGGGCAAGCCCCAGGCTATCGCCAATATAATCGGCCACATCTTGTATATCTGGCTCTTGGTAATAGTGTGCCAGCAAAATGGCGTTCTTTTCTTTTTTAAGTTTTTCTATTTCTGCAAACAGATCTAGAGTAGGATCTAGCTCTATATCCAGAAAGCCTCTAACGGGTACTTTTGCCTTTGCTTCGGCCATGTCAATAACTGCCATAGTATATGTATTAAATACTTTTATTTATATAAACCTACTATTAATACGGGTGTTAATTAGGGGAAAACTTTTTTATAACCACTGTTCAAAGGTAGTAACGCACCAGCCATACATGGCTGTTAACAAGCTGTTCACACAAAGAACTCTGTACCATACTGCATTTGGCTATTTTATACACAACAGAGGATAAGGTTATACTATGAACAAAAAAGCAAGAGACCCATTTTGTATAAGTGGTGGATGAATTTAGCAAATGTGAAAAAATGCATACCCAAATACAGTTTTTCCATTTGTGCAAGAGAGATTGTTCTCTTTTTTTCCACGGTAGCTTTTGTAAAAATCTACAGTTATTAACGATAATTAGTGCTTATCCATAGCCCATGTTAACCATTGTTTCACGACCCTAATAATTACTCCATTTTACACCAGATAGCCTTCTTAGTAAAAGGCATTTTCTTATCCCAAAACCCAATTATTCATTTTCAAAAACTAGTTTTTAAAAAGAATAGTAAAAAGCTTATATGAATCTACCAAATCTTTTCTGCTATCTGCCATATCTACCATGCTTTTGATGGGGTTTTCCACAATTTGTTCATACCATCTAAACCCCTATTTTTGCGGCCTTTAATTGGGTTCTAATTTTTTTACCAAATAACGAAATGCTATTTAATTATGTCTATTATTCAAACGGTACGAGACAAGGGGATGTGGGTGGTAAGTGTGGCCATTGCACTAAGTGTAGTTGGTTTTTTATTAATGGATGCTCGTAGCGGAAACAAAGGCGCCTCAGGTGGAACAGCCGAAGAAAGTATTGGTACTGTAAATGGTACAAAAATTAGCTATGGCCGTTATTTGGAACTGCAAAAAATGATGGAAGATAATTATGCAGCACAAGGACGCCCAGTAGATGAAGCCACTCGGCAACAAATACGCCAGGGTGTGTGGAGTCAGTTAAGTGATGGTACTGCGCTAGACCAGGAAATAGAAAAGCTTGGTTTTTCGCTAACAGATAAAGAAATTGCAGACGAGATGTTTGAAACAAATCCACCAGATTTTTTAAAGCAAGAATTTAGTAATAAAGAAACTGGACAGTTTGATGCAGCAGCAGCACGTAATGCCATTAATCAATTAAAAAAGCGGAAAGATGATGCACAAAAGCAAAATCTTATAAAAACGATTATCGACCCTTACATAGAAAACTTGTTACGTAAAAAATATTTTACGCTTTTGCAAGCAAGCACCTATGTACCTAAATGGATGGTAGAAAAAACAATGGCCGATAATAATGCTATTACCAGTTTTCAGTATGTAAATATGCCCTACGCTGCTATTGCTGATAGTACTATCACCATAAGCGATGATGCGATATCGGTTTACGTAAAAGCACATGCAGCCGATTATAAATTGGAAGAATCTAGCCGTAGCATTGCCTATGTTAGTTTCGAACTAAAGCCTTCTTCTTCTGATAGCGTTAGTACTCAAACAACTATTAGCGATTTAAAAAAGGATTTTACTTTATCTGCCGACCCTGCCTCTTTTGTAGTTCGTAACAGTACAGAACTACCTTATTTTAATGGGTATAATAGTGCCAGTAAATTAATGATGCCTGCAAAAGACAGCATTCTTGCTGCCGGAAAAGGTAATGTATATGGACCGTATATGGACGGTAATTCATGGGTATTAAGTCGCATCGTGGATGTTAAAAACCTTCCAGATTCTGCTAAAGTGCGTCATATACTCGTTGGTACAATAGACCCGCAAACACAACAACCAACCCGTGATGATGCTACAGCTAAAGCTAAAATAGACAGCATTTTTACAGCGATTAAAGCAGGTTCGGATTTTAGTGTGTTAGCATTACAACTGAGCGACGATGAAGGAAGTAAGATGAAAGGTGGTGTATATGACTTTTTTCCGCAAGGGCAGATGGTACCAGAATTTAACGACAGCTCTTTTCAGGGAAACGTAGGCGATTATAAAATAGTTCGCACACAGTTTGGTTACCACCTTATTAATATATTGGTGCACAAGGGTTTACAACCTTCATACAAAATAGCTTACATGTCTAAAAGCATTGTTCCTAGCCAGCAAACAATAAACGAAGCAATGAATAAGGCTAACGTTTTTGCAGCTAACAGCCGCAGCATGAAAGCATTTGATGAGAATATTAAAAAAGATAACCTTACACGTCTCTCTGTAGCCGAAATAAAAGCTGTGGATTATAGTATTCAGGGTGTAGGAGAAAACCGTGAGCTGGTTCGTTGGGTTTATAAGAATGATCCGGGCGAAGTAAGTGAACCGCAGGATATGAAAGATAAATATGTAGTAGTAGCCATTACCGGTGCAGAAGAAGCCGGCCTGCCTAGTGCTGCAAAGGCAAGGCCGATGGTAGAACCTATACTTCGTAATGCTGAAAAGGCAAAGCAGATAAAGGCCAAACTTGGTCCTATTTCTACATTAGATGCTTTAGCTGCGGCCAAAGGCACAACTGTACAACGTGCAGATAGTATAATGTTTAGCAATCCAAACATAAGCGGTGCTGGACCTGAAAGTAAAGTAGTAGGCTTAGCTTATAGTAAAACTGCACTCAACAAAGTATCGGCACCTATTGAGGGTAACAGTGGTGTATTTGTAATAAAGCCAGAAATGGTGGGTGCCAAAGTAAGTGTAGGTACTGGTATAGAGGAGCAAAGAAAGCAAATGGAGCAGCAGATTAAGCAATCTGCCACAAATACTGCAATTATTGCACTACGTAAAGCAGCTAATATTAAAGACAAACGGTCTAAGTTTTTATAAGCGTACTTTTTTAGGCCGCAACCAAAACTAACGGAGATGTCTCGCCAATATAATTGGCGGGACTTTTTTTAGTTTACCACTAAGAACAATGCTACAAAGACACACAAATTTTTTTTGTTACTTTACTTTTTGCTTAGAAAAATATTGATATAATTATTTTTTTCTCTTTGCTACTTTATTCTCCGAAAAAAAATTGCTTGTGTTAGTTTTGTTATTAAATTTTACCAAAAATGAGCCAGGTTTTAATAAATAAGGTTACCGAAAGTGCATTAACTACAATTGATTTGGAAGCATATTTTCCAAAGCATGTTATTATGGTTTTTGATTTACAGCCATTTCTTTTTATGGGTTTAATACTTAAAGAAAAAGATTTTAGAGAAGCCCTTAAAATCCACGACTGGCAACAGTACGAAGGAAAATTTGTAGCCATTACCTGCAGTGTGGATGCCATCATACCTATGTGGGCGTATATGCTGTTGGCGGTTTTTTTAGAGTCCGTTGCCAGCCAAATTGTATTTGGCAACGAAAAAAAAATGCAGCAAGAATTGCTGATAGCTAATATCCGAAATATAGAAGCGAAAGATTTTGAAGATAAAAGAGTGGTAATAAAAGGCTGTGGCGATTTACCCATAAGCGAAGCTGCTTACCTAGAAATTACAAAATTATTAAGGCCTGTTGCCAAAAGTATTATGTATGGTGAGCCTTGCAGTACAGTGCCAATTTATAAAAGAAAATAGCAATACTTTATCCTTACTCTTCTGATGGTACATCTTTTCCAAACCAACCTCTCTTCCAAAAAAAGAACACCATAAGTACTGGCAGGGTTATCATTATACCCACTGCCATCCAAAAACCCAACCTGTGGTGTGCATAAGGTATGGCGTCGAAGTTCATGCCGAAAATACCACCAATTACAGTTGCCGGCGCCATTAGTGTAGTAACTATAGCCAGGAATTTCATTATCTCATTCATCTTGAGATTTACATTATTAAGATATAAATCTTGTAAACTCATTACCATATCTCGGTAGTTTTCGGCTAAGTCGCTTGCTTGTACTATATGGTCGTAAATGTCTTTAAAGTATTTTTCCGTTCTTTCTTCCAGCAATTCGCTATCGCTTCGTAATATGCCACTTACTAAATCTCGTACTGGGTTCAGGTTTCGTTTTAACACAATCATTTCTTTTCTTAACTGGTTTATCTTGTTAAGCGTTTCCTTATTTGCCTTGCGGATAATTTCTTCTTCTATCACTTCTATTCTTTCGCCTAGTTTTTCCATCACCACAAAAAAGTTATCTACTATCAGGTCTATCATTGTGTAAAAAAGATAGTCGGCTTTACTTTGTCTTATTTTACTATTGGCAAATTGAAGTTTTTCTCGAAGCGGATTAAATACATCTCTCCTTGCATCTTCCTGTATTGAGATTACAAAGTTTTTACCAATTACAATGCTTATCTGTTCCTGTTCCACTCCGCCGGAAGCTTCATTAAAATAGAGCATGTTCATCAGGCAAAACATGATGCCGTCAATTTCATCCATCTTTGGCCGCTGTCCCACGCTGAGAATATCTTCCTGTACCAGCATGTGTATTTTATAACGGTTGCATAATTCCTCAATATCTTCTTTTCTAATACCGTCCACATTAATCCAGGTTACAAGAGGCGAATCCACAAAAACAAAACAATTATTAATAGCAGGTAGCTTTTCTTGCTTTATTTGTACGTGATTATAGTCGTACACAAAAATTACTATAGATTCGGGTACTGGTCTTTCGGGTTGTTTGGTGGGGTTATATTGTTGGGTAACCGCTCTGGTTCTTTGTGTTATAAATGGCGAAAGAAGTGTTCTATAGTTAATACCTTTCATAAGCTTATTGCTCTTGGGTGACTTGGTTTTATCGGAAAGCGTTTTTATCATTGCTAAGAAAAGACTAAATTAATTGCTTCATTTGTATTTCATTGCTGCATTTATTTTCAGTTGCATTTAATTCGAAACTCTACACATGTCTTTGGTAATTCATACATCTGTTAAAATGTTTCGGCACGTTCCTTTTTTGAGAATGGTGCTGTGGCATAGCCTTACTGCTTTTGGTGGACCACAAGGCCATTATGGTATGATGATGAAGCGTTTTGTAAAAAATAGAAAAGATATAACGGAGCAGGAATTAATGGAATATACTTCGTTTTGTCAGTTACTTCCGGGTGCAAGTTCCACGCAAACACTTACACTAATCGGATACAAAAGGGGTGGAATACCACTGGCCGTGCTTACCCTTATTATATGGATAATACCGGCAGGTATTTTAATGAGTTTATTGTCTTTTTTATTGCATTACATTGATAAACAATCACTTAATACCGATATATTCAAATTTATACAGCCTATGGCTGTTGGTTTTCTAGGTTATGCAGCCGTAAATGCCGCTAAAGTTTCGGTTAAAAACACGATTACGTTTGTTATAGCACTTTTATCCATTTTTGTCACTTTTTTGTTGTTTAAAACATCGTGGGTTTTTCCTGTTTTAATTGTTTTGGGTGGTGTAGTAACCAACTTTAGCAAGAAGCGTATCATTCAGGAGGAGTTTACACCAAAGAAAATTAAGTGGGTCAATATCTGGCTTTTTGCAGTCATCTTTCTCATTCTAGGATATTTTAGTGCTTATGCAAAACGGAAACAAACGGTACCACCAGAACTACCAATAGCCGAATATCGGCTCATGAATATCGGCGAAAACTTCTATCGCTTTGGTAGTTTGGTATTTGGCGGTGGCGATGTTCTTACTCCTTTTATGTACGAACAGTTTGTGGCCCGTGCTCCTAAAGACCGACAGTATATGACTGGTGATGAGTTTTTAACCGGCAGCGGAATAGTAAAAGCAATACCAGGACCCGTGTTTTCCGTTGCTGCTTTTCATGGAGGAATGGCCATGCGGCAGTGGGGATCGGTCTGGCAGACATTGGGCTGTATTGTGGGTCTTATCTGTATCTTTTTGCCAAGTGCATTACTGGTTTTATTTTTCTACCCCATTTGGCATAACCTTAAAAAATATGCGGTTATCTATCGGTCGCTAGAAGGGATTAATGCCGTAGTAGTTGGCATTATGGTGGCATCTACATTTTACCTTTTAAAGGATGTTTCCATTACAGACTTGAATACGTTTAGTTTTATTAACCTGGCTGTATTGCTAGGCACGTTTCTGGTACTGTTTTTTACCAAACTTCCCTCACCGGTTATAGTAGTGATATGTCTTTTACTGGGTTGGATATTTTAGGAAATACTACTTTAGGCAGTCAGATTCATGCGTCTCTGTAATACCTATTATCATCTATTTCCTTTACCGCTTTTTCCGGTACAAGGTACCTTACTCCCATGCCTTTCTTAATCATAGCCCTAATATCGGTAGAAGAAATTTGCAATAGGGGAGCTTCAATAAATTCAATGTTTCCGTTTAAATGGTTATTAACCTCAAACCCCGGTCTTTTAAAAATGTATATTTTATGATTACGGATTATATGCTCGTAGTTTTTCCATTTGGGTAAATTGCTAAAACTGTCGCTGCCCATAATGATGCTGAACTGGTGTTGCGGATATTTTTCTTTTAGATAAGCCAATGTATGAACTGTATAAGAAGGCTTGGGTAAATGAAATTCTACATCCGTTACCTTCAGATTGGTGTCGTCCTCTATGGCAAGTTTTACAAGGTGTAGCCTGTGGTATTCGTTTAATAAAGATGCAGAAGCTTTCAATGGGTTATGTGGCGACACCACCAACCAAACCTGATTAAGAACAGTGGTTTGTTTGGCATAGCTGGCTACGATTAAATGGCCAACATGCACTGGGTTAAACGAACCAAAGTAAAGACCTATTTCCATAGCAATAAAAGTAGGGGAGGATTAATTATTTTGAAGAATGAAGATATGCTCCGCCTCATTTAGCCTTAGGCTAAGCCTGTAGCCAGAAACTTGTACCGAAATTGGGTCTCCAAGCGGAGCAATCATATCTACGGTTACCTTTTCGCCTGGTACGCAGCCCATTTCCATAAGCTTAAGAAATATGTCATTATTGGTAAATGAGTCAATTATTCCGGATTCGCCTGTTTGTAATTCTGAAAGTTTCTTCAACATTGTGCATTTTTGTGGATGCAAATCTATTTCATCTCTCACCAAGTTTATTCCTATTTAAGAAAATGTATTTAGTATCATTTGCCAATGCAGATATCAAAGCCCTATTTAAACACAAAGCTTTATTACGGTCGTTTGTAGCCGAAATTTTTAGGCTTGAAAAAAAGCCGCTTTACTCTTTGCAATATGTTTTTTGCAGCGATAATTACCTGTTGCAGATCAATAAACAGTTCTTGCAACACGATGATTATACCGACATCATCACATTCGACCTGTCAGAATCCAAAAGCACTCTAGGTGAAATATATATATCTATTGATAGGGTACGAGATAATGCAATGACAATTGGTACCGGCTTTCAGCAGGAAATACAAAGGGTTATCTTTCACGGTGCCTTGCACCTATGCGGCTACAAAGACAAAAAGAAAAGTGAAATTGAATCCATGAGATACAAAGAGGATCACTATTTGCGTTTATTTGAATTATGGAAAGAAGAACATCAAAAGAGATAACTTTAAAGTTCCACGTGAAACATATCATACTCTTGTTGAGCATCGGCCTGTTTAGTATATCATCCAACGCACAGGGTTATATTTCGATGAAAGACATCGCAGTTAATTATTCGTTACCTGAGGATGCAAAGTTAAAAAAGATATTAAGCGAAAGCGAAGGCTATAAAGCACTCTCTAATCAGGAGAAGGAAATTGCCTATTATCTTAATTATGCAAGGCAAAATCCGGAGGTTTTTCTTCTAAAGGCCATCAATGTGTTTTTGCAAAGCCATCCGGAAGTGAAATCATCTTATACCAAAAGCTTGCAGAAGACATTTGAAGGATTACCTCCATCACCTATTATTTTCCCTGATGCTTCTTTTTCAGTTGTTGCAAGATCTCATGCTACAGATTTAAGCAGCCACAATACAGTATCTCACAACTCTACCGACGGCCGCACATTTAAGGATAGGGCACAAAGTTTAGTAAAAGGGTGTGGTTCCGAAAGCATACATGCCACACCTAAGTTTCATGCTCTTGAGGCTTTATTGTCTTTATTGTTCGATTTTAATGTACCAGACCTTGGCCATAGGAAATCATTGCTCAATCCTCGGTACCATAGGGGAGGTTATGGCGTGTCTGTTAATCCTAAGGGCAATTCAATTGTTGTAATAGACTTTTCCTGCGAATAAAATCTTAGTTCGTTCCACGTGGAACATGATTTTAAAGATCCGACACTGTCACAAGCATTTTGGAACACGGATATCACGGATTTTTCTATTATTGTCAATCCAATGTCGTTTAGTTAAGGTTGTTACCCTGAGACCCGTAATAAACGGGATTTACAACTTGTCGAAGGGAATCTAGCAGATCTTCATTGCAGATTGGTTGGAGCGGCTTCGATCCCGCAAGTTGCGGGACTAATGACGATTATATTAAAATTCGCTTATCAAGTATTTAAGAAAAAAATTTATAAAATTTATTTTTCAAAAAGCCCCAAAGGGGCGAAAGAAATAACCCAGGGCAACGCCCTGGGTTATGAAAAATAGCGGCAATCAAGCCCTGAAAAGGCGGAACAAAATAGTTGGCAAACTAAATAGCATTATGTAATTGTTTCGCCCTTTCAGGGCTTATTGGCTATAAAACTTTAAAACCCGGGGCAATACCCCGGGCTATTATGTTCCGCCCATTTGGGGCTTATTCAGGTTCATTTTGTCATTTCAAAGAACTTAAAATCGCTTTTTTGTGCCTCAGCCTGACAATCTCTAAGCTTCCTTAACTAAAAGACACTGTATTTCCAATCCATCAGAACCTAAATGGCTTTAGTAAATCCCTTCAATCAATGCTATCCGTGTTCCTATCCTTACCCGTAAATTGGTATTAGACCTATTCTTATAAACTACATTATTAATTTACCTTCACAGCTATGTTTCCAGATTATGATGTGATAGTGGTGGGTGCTGGCCACGCAGGTTGCGAAGCCGCAGCAAGTGCCGCCAACCTTGGCAGCAAGGTTTTGCTGATAACCATGAATATGCAAACCATTGCCCAAATGAGTTGCAACCCCGCCATGGGCGGCATTGCCAAAGGGCAGATTGTGAGAGAAATAGATGCCCTTGGCGGTTACTCCGGTATTGTTACCGATAAAAGCATGATACAGTTTAGGATGCTGAACCGCAGTAAAGGCCCTGCCATGTGGAGCCCAAGGGTGCAAAGCGACCGGATGTTGTTTGCCACCACCTGGAGAGAAATGCTGGAACAAACCCCCAACGTAGATTTTTACCAGGATATGGTGCAGGCCTTACTGGTAAAAGAGGGCCGATGCTATGGTGTAAAAACGGGGCTTGGGCACGATATAAATGCCAAATCAGTAGTAGTAACAAGTGGCACATTTTTAAATGGTATTATCCATATTGGCGAAAAACAATTGGGTGGCGGTAGAATGGGAGAGAGGGCCGCTTTTGGTATTACCGAGCAATTGGTGGAACTGGGTTTTGAAAGCGACCGCCTTAAAACAGGAACTCCGCCACGTATAGATGGCCGAAGCCTGGACTATACCAAAATGGAACGGCAGGAAGGCGACGAAGAAATCGTTGGTTTTTCTTACTTGGATATAGAAAAAATAAAGCCGGCACAACAACGCTGCTGCTGGATAACCTATACAAGCCCCGAAGTACACGAAATATTAAAAACAGGCTTCGATAAAAGCCCTATGTATCAGGGAAGGATACAAGGCACTGGCCCTAGATATTGCCCAAGTATAGAAGACAAAATAAACCGATTTGCCGAACGGGACAGGCATCAGCTTTTTGTAGAGCCCGAAGGCTGGAACACGGTGGAGATATATGTGAACGGGTTTAGCAGCAGCCTGCCCGAAGATGTACAACATGCTGCTTTAACCAAAGTGCCTGGCTTTGAAAAGGCTAAAATGTTCCGCCCCGGCTATGCTATAGAGTACGACTTTTTTCCGCCTACACAATTGCAATACACTTTAGAAACCAAGCTTATCAGCAACCTATTTTTTGCAGGGCAAATAAACGGTACCACAGGTTACGAAGAAGCTGCTTGCCAGGGTTTGATGGCCGGTATTAATGCCCACCAAAAAGCCTACGAACAAGACCCGTTTGTGCTAAAAAGAAGCGATGCCTACATTGGCGTTTTAATAGATGATTTGATTAACAAAGGCACCGACGAACCTTACCGCATGTTTACAAGCCGTGCCGAATTCCGAACTTTATTACGGCAGGATAATGCCGATTTGAGGCTTACAGAAATGAGTTACCGAATCGGGCTAGCAAGCCAGGAAAGGATGGAAAAAGTAAAAATTAAGAAAGACAATGTGGAACTATTGAAGCGAACATTGGCCGATTTTAGTTTTGAAATAGAGGAAATCAATCCGTTTTTGGAAAGCATTCATAGTGCTCCCATTTCGGAAAAACAAAAGGCTTTGAAAGTATTGCTCCGTCCACAGGTAGATTTAAAAAGCCTGCTTGAATATGTGCCAAGGCTAAAAGACCTGATAGGAAACCATACTGCTGAAACTTTGGAACAGGCCGAAATACAGGTGAAGTATGAAACCTACATTGTTAAGGAGCAGGAACTCGTTCAAAAAATGAGTGAACTGGAAGAACTGATTATTCCGGAGACTTTTAATTATGAAAAAATAAACGCACTTAGCAACGAAGCCCGGCAGAAATTTCTCAAAATAAGGCCCCGAACCCTTGGGCAGGCCAGCAGAATTAGTGGCGTAAACCCAAGCGATGTGCAAATTTTGATGGTTTATATGGGTAGATAATACGTTGATTGTCAATATATTTATAACGCATGGCCATTTGGCCGTGTGTTTTTCATTTATATCTGGCTCAAGCACATTTATAGCCAACCCTGGTCTTGTTTTCTGCAAAGCATTAAAAAATCTGGGCCAGCTACTTACCACTTAACATTTGCTAACTAACCATAAAGCATTTTAGAAAAGAAAATTAAAATCAGCCGATTGCTTTCCAATCCAGTAAGTAACTTCCACTCAAATATTTAATGATGCCCGAAACAGAGATTTTTTTACAAGCCGTAAACAATGGCTACACTTTTAAAGGAGAATTTATAAAACTGGGATGCGGCATGGTAGATGGTGCCGTGGTAAGCGGCGCCGATGTATGCCTGCCGCTAAAAACCATGAACCGTCATGGTCTTGTGGCCGGAGCTACCGGTACAGGAAAAACCAAAACCCTGCAGATGATTACCGAAGCCCTTAGCGACGCTAGTGTACCGGTAGTGGTGATGGATATTAAAGGCGATTTCAGCGGTATAGCCCAACCCGGAACCATCAACGATAAAATAACCGACCGCAGCCAGTTGCTGAATATTACCTGGCAACCAACAGGTTTTCCGGTAGAATTATTAAAGCTTGGCAGCAAGCTTGAGGGTGTACAGCTACGTGCCACCGTAAGCGAATTTGGCCCTATTTTACTTAGTAAGGTTTTGGGGTTAAACGATACGCAACAAGGCTTTGTGGCCATGATGTTTAAATACTGCGACGACAACAAATGGCCCATCCTGGATCTGAAGGATTTTATTAAAATACTACAATTTGCGGCCAACGAAGGCAAGCCGGAAATAGAAAAAACATACGGTAAAATAAGCACCACCACAAGTGGTACCATTTTGCGAAAAGTGATAGAACTACAACAGCAGGGTGCTGATATGTTTTTTGGTGAAAAAAGTTTTGAGGTAGAAGACCTGATGCGGATTAGCGATGATGGCCGTGGCATGGTGAGTGTACTGCGGCTGATGGATATGCAGGACAAGCCGAAACTATTCAGCAGTTTTATGCTGCAGATGCTGGCCGAACTATACGCCACCTGCCCCGAAGAAGGCGATATGGACAAGCCCAAACTGGTATTGTTTATAGATGAAGCCCACCTGATATTTAACGAAGCCAGCCAGGCATTGCTGGATCAGATAGAAACGGTTATCAAACTTATCCGGTCCAAAGGCATCGGTATTTTTTTCTGCACCCAAAACCCAATGGATGTGCCGGCAAGTGTGCTCGGCCAGTTGGGTATGAAGATTCAACATGCCCTCCGTGCATTTACCGCTGCCGACCGTAAAATAATCAAGCAGACAGCCGAGAATTACCCCGAAACTGAATTTTACAAAACCGAAGACCTGATAACCCAAATGGGTATTGGCGAAGCCATGGTAACCCTGCTTAACGAAAAGGGGATTCCCACTCCGCTTGTACACTGCATGATGGCGCCGCCCCGCAGCCGCATGGATGTTTTGACAGATGCAGAAGTAAGCAGTATGACGGCAACATCTAAACTGGTAGCCAAGTACAATAAGGTTATAGACAGCGAAAGTGCCTACGAATTACTCAACGCCAAAATAGAAGAAGCCGTACAAAGAACAGCCGAAGCCAAAGAAGAAAAAGAGGAAAAAGACGAGCCGAGTGCCGTGGAAAAAGTATTGGATAACAGTGTGGTTAAGAGTACATTACGTACAGCCGCTAACATTATTACCCGCAGTTTGCTTGGTGCTTTAGGCCTTGGTGGCAGAAGTAGCAGGAAGAAAAGTTGGTTTTAATGGATATTATAATTGGAGAAATGTGGTGTTTTTATCCTGATTTCTCCAAAGATAAAAATTTATAATTGGAGAAATGTAGTATTTTTACTTACATTTCTCCAATTATAGTATATGGCTATTGTAAAAAAACTCATTGGCAGGCAAAAGGAAACCGAAACGCTTAATAAACTTTTGCTGTTAGGGTCATCGGAGTTTTTAGCTGTTTACGGCCGCAGAAGGGTGGGCAAAACCTTTTTGATACGGCAATACCTTAAGAACCATATCGTGTTCGATTTTACCGGCACAAGGGATGGTAAAAATGAGGCACAGCTTAATAATTTTTTTGATGAATACCTTAAACGAACAAGCGGACAAAAGGAAACGCAACCTCCTGCATCCTGGCAAATTGCCTTTAAATATTTAGCTAATTATCTAAGTGGCCTACCTGTTACAAATACAAAACTGGTGGTTTTTATAGATGAAATGCCCTGGATAGATACGCCGAAATCGGGCTTTGTATCAGCTCTGGAGTTTTTTTGGAATCAGCACGTGTCTGCTATGGACAATATATTGCTGATAGCCTGCGGCTCTGCCACTTCGTGGATTAAGAAGAACCTGATTAATGCAAGAGGCGGTCTTTATAACAGGGTAACGCATCGAATGAAGCTACTTCCATTTAACCTCCACGAAACAACACGCTACCTTGCTGAACTTGGCGTAACGCTGCCGCAGTATCAAATTTTGGAAATTTATATGGCTATGGGTGGCATTCCATTTTACCTGAAAGAAATAACAAATGGAAAAACCGCCACACAGCTTATCGACGAAATTTGTTTTTCTCCAAATGGTTTACTATATGGCGAATACGCACAACTGTATCATTCGCTGTTTAAAAATGCCGATAACCACATTGCTATTATTGAAGCCCTCGCCGCAAAGCCACAGGGTATTAGCCGGGCCGATATAGCACAGGTATCAAAGCTAAATGAGGGCTCCTTGTCACGGGCTTTGGAAGAATTGGTGGAATGTGATTTTGTATCTATCTATCAGCCATTTATCAATAAAAAGAAGGAATCTATTTACAAGCTTACCGACCTGTATTCGCTTTTTTACTTAAAATTTATTAAATCTAATAAAATAAGCGGAAGCGGAACCTGGGAGCAGCTTGCAGGCAAAAGCAGCTACGCAGCGTGGAGCGGTTATGCGTTCGAAAACATTTGCATGCTGCACATAGACCAAATAAAATCGGCCCTGGGCATACGGGGCGTTTATACACAATGCAGTTCGTGGAAATTTAAGGGCAACGATACGCTTGGCGGCACACAAATAGATATGCTGATAGACCGTGCCGACCAGGCCATCAATCTATGCGAAGCAAAATTTTCCCGGGATAATTTTGCCATAACCAATACATATGCTGCACAATTACGAATGAAAGAATCCATATTTAGGCAGGCAACAAAAACCAGAAAGGCCATATTTACAACGCTGATAACGACTTACCCAGCCATCAGAAATAAATATTATTTAGAAGAAATAGAGCAGGAAATAACGATGGAGAAGTTGTTTGAACCTATTGAATCACTTTAAGATGCCAATATTTTGGCTATCAGGTTGGCTACATCTACAAAATCAGAACGCAGTTTTTGGATGTCTAAAATTTCAAGGAGTAGTGGAGCATGCTTTAGTTTTCCATACTCTAATTTTTTTTCCTTTCCATTTTTAATTACAACAAAATGTTTGGCAAGAATTGTTTTTAAAACAAAATCCGGATGCCTAAATGATTGAGGGGCTTTGTTTAAAATAGATTCGTCGTTAGTGAGAGCAATGGTATCTTTTCTTAGGAAATTAGATGAAAAGTAAGAATCTACTGTTTCAATTTGGGATAGTATCCAGGCTTCCATTTTTTGAACCATGAAAAAACTGGAGGTTTCATAACCTTCTAAATCAAACTCATCCAATTTACTGTTTTTTGTTTCCTCTGCCCCATCCAAATCAATTAATAGCAATGTATTGGGTGAATATTGATTTTTAAAATGGGTGACAGTGGGTTTCCATCCTCCACTTAATTCAACGATTAGTCGAAAACTTTCGTTGTTTATTACGCCATTCAATAATTTATGAAAAGCTTCCCTAAGCCTACTACTACCATTGATTGTAGAAGTAGCATCATTAGTATGCGGTACTACGCCACCTTCTATAAAAATTGTAATCGTTACCATCTTACGCCACCCAATTTTCCGCTTAACCACATTTGCCCAACTAAAAAACCCCCTTCCCATTCTTTAAAATCATCTTCACTCTTTCTGGAGATGACAGTTTGGTTTTGTTCATTTTTTTCAAAAACCATTAGGTCTTCCAAATCGAAATTATTTAGCAACAAGGGAGAATGAGTTGCGATAATCATTTGTGTACCCGATTTGGCTGCATATTGTATCCCCTTGGCTATCGTATTGATCATGTCTGGATGCAGGCCAATTTCTGGCTCATCAATACAAACAAGATTACCACGTTTGGGATTATACAAAATGGATAAAAGAATCAAGAAACGAATACTTCCATCAGAAAGGTTTTCAATTGGGATTGTTCTTTTCAGTCCTTTTTCTTTAAGTCCAAGAGATGTTTTGCCTGCAATTGGTTGTGAAAAAACCAGTTCTCTAAACTGTGGATTTATGTTTTTCCACTCGTCCATTATTTTATCATAAGCAACAGTGTCATTGCCATTAAGATAATTTAAAAGAATGGTCAAGTTAATACCGTCGGATAATAATTTTGATTCAGAAAAATAAGGCGACAAGCCCCTTATTGCGCTGTTTGCTGTAGTATCAAAATAGTTGTAAATAGAAATTTGCTCAATTGCTTTTTTTATGGTGAATAATGGAAAATATTCATCCGGATCAGAAAGCTGCCTAAGAATTAATTCTGATGAATTGAAAGATTCAACTTTTTCTATTTTAATGCCCTCTTTGTTTCTTTTTGAAACTACAGCGTATCCGTTTTCCACTTTTAAATAAGTAAATGGCGAAGGTTTTCCGGGGTTGAAATTGTAAAACCACTCAGAAAGTCGGTATGCTGCATTTCCAACTTTTGATATTTTGATTTCATAAAAAGGATTCGTTTGAAATTTAAAACCCTCCAGACCCAAAGCGTTTGCTATTTGTAATTTATCAAACTCATAAATAATAACAATCTCATTTGAATCATAGGCGAAATTAGAAACGCCGGAAAAGCCACCCCAATTTGCCGAAAACAACTTTTCCATTCCTTCTCCAACTACACTTTCGTACAGCAGATGGATTGCTTTAATAAAATTAGACTTGCCAGAACCATTAATGCCAACAAGAATGTTGGTTTCTGTATTCATTTCAATTGGTTCGGTTTGTCCAAAACCAAAAAAATTTTGTATCGTAATCTTTTTAATCATTATGCTTCGCTTGAAATTAAAGTTGACTTGGGTACAATTTGAGAGTACTATACAATCTAAACTTTTTTATTTTAAAAACAACGCCTACCCGCAAGCAATCTTACCAACCCTTGTAGCATGTCTGCCGCCTTCAAAAGCAGTGGTTATAAAGGTTTCTATCATTTCTTCGGCCAGAACCTCTGCAACAAAACGGGCAGGGATACAGATGATATTGGCATCGTTATGAAGTCTCACCAGCTTAGCTACTTCATTTTCCCAGCAAAGGCCGGCACGTATGCCCTGATGCTTATTGGCAGTAATGGCCACGCCATTGGCACTGCCACAAATTAAAATACCAAAAGCTACTTCGCCGCTTTCTACTGCCAATGCCACCGGGTGGGCATAGTCGGGATAATCCACACTTATGTTTTCGTGCAGGCCAAAATCTGTTACCTGATAACCTTTGGCATTTAGCCATTTTACAAGTGCCATTTTATATTCAAAACCGGCATGGTCGGCACCAATGGCAATGGGTTTTGAGAGGTCGAAACTGGTTGATTGGTTAATTGGTTGATTGGTTTGCATAATGAAATGATATTGAAACTATAAAGCCAAAAGGTTGCAACTTTTTTTAATTGATTTTTAAATTAATCCCTGCAATTTGATTGGCATAGGTTAAACTAATCAACCAATGAACCAATCCCCAATCAACTAATCTAACTCCACTCTTCTTTATCTTTTTCCTCCACCTTTTTAGCTACTCTTTTACTCACCAAAATACTTAATTCGTATAGCAATATTAGCGGTATCACTACAATCGTTTGGCTCATCCAGTCGGGTGATGGGGTAATGATGGCGGCAATTACCAGCAAGGCCACGTAAGCATATTTACGGTAATCGCTTAAAAATTTAGGGGTAACAAGCCCTATTCGGGTAAGCACAAAACTAATTATTGGCAGTTCAAAAGCTAGGCCACAGCCCAAGGTAATGTCCATCATATTATCTATATAATCGCTGATGGTGGGCTTGGTTTCAATAAGGTTTTGGGTGCCTATTTTAAAATTGGCCAAAAAATTAAAGGTAAATGGTGCCATTAAAAAATAGCCAAACGCCACACCTGTTAAAAAGAAAAATGTGACCCAAAAAATGGCGCCTTTTGTGTTTTTAAGTTCGCCTGGTTTTAATGCTGGTTTAATAAACTTCCAAAACTCCCAGAAAATGTACGGGAAGGCTATAATAAAACCCATAACAAAAGAAATGGTGATACTGCTGATAAACTGACCACCGAAAGTGGTGGTTTGCATTTTAATATCCATCGCTGGCATACAGAGGCTTTTGCCCATGCCCAGCTTTTGGCCTAACTGGCAAAACCAGTCGTAGGTTACAAAATTGTTTTGAATAGGCCCGAGTATAATAGTATCGAACAAAAAATCACGATACACAAAACAGGTAATACCCAATACCAGTACCGCTATTACCGACCTTACCACATGCCAGCGCAGCTCTTCCAGATGGTCCACAAAACTCATCTCTTCCTGCCCTTCTTTATTTCGCCGTTTTAATAAATTCAAAGCCACTGTTGGTCGTATTTTTATATGTGGGCAAAGGTAAGGGGGAGTTAGTAATTAGTTGATTAGGGATTGGTTAACACAAGGCAGGCACTTTGATATTCTTAAAAACATATCCTTCCCAAAGTTGACTGCTATTGATATAGATGCATTTTGTGAAGTCTTTAAAACTATTTAGCAACTTTAAAATCAAAGCTTAAACAGCCGTTTTTGTTTATTTCCTGCCACCCGTAAGTGGGCAGCTTTGGGAATCATAGCCATGCTTATCGCTTTTATTCCTTCGCATAGATACATGATACAGCAGGGCGGCTGCTTTCCCAAGCCCAGCTTTTGTTTTCCGGTATGGACTATGTGGGTAAGATTGCTGGTGTTGCAGCCGGTGCTGGTTTGGTGGGCTTTCAGCAATTGGAAGTAGTCATGTACAAGGTCAAAGGCTTTTATAGGTTTCTCACCAATGCTTTCTTATTTTTGAATCATGGAAAACGGAAGAATAGAATCATTAAGTATTGATGGTGTTGGCCCTTTTGCGGATCTCAAAATTGATTTCCCTTAGAAGATAAATAAAAATGAAGCAGAGGTTCACATTTTTACTGGCCAGAACGGTTCGGGAAAATCGACTTTGCTTTATTGTTTAGGGGCTGGAAAATCAGATTTAATTCGGCAAAGAATATCGCAAAAAATCGGATGTCAAATCGGAATAAGAACTTTTCTTGGCGGAGTTCACGGGGTTTCAACTTACAAAGTTCTGTCAGATGGAAGTGGCAGTGGGGGGGCAGATTTTTTATTTGCTCAAGACAATAACTACTATTTAATCAATGAACCCTTCTTCTTCGGACACAGCATCTCTTTTGCAATGTTTGCTTATTCCAGCTATCGTAAAATTGAATCTGAAAGTATTGCCACTATCGAAGAAATCACAGACAATCCTTTATTTGGTGCGATGTCTTTTGCTAACAACCAACAATCCAAAAATTTTATTAACTGGGTCGCTAACACAAAAACCAAAGAAGCATTAGCCAGCAATGACAATCAAAAAGCGGACTCTGCAAAATTTGCAAGTGCTATTAATAAAATTTCAAAAGCCTTATTTGACATAATAGGTCTTAAAATTGGGTTTGAACTTACTTACAAGCCAGTATTAAAAGTTCTTGTTAAAGTAGAAAATCAAGAAGTAGATTTTGGCACATTGCCCGACGGCCTAAAATCCATTATTAGTTGGATAGCTGATTTATTGATGCGTATGGACAGGATTCCATGGGTGAATGACCTGGATATTTTCGAATGAAGTTTTGTGTTGCTATTAGACGAGATCGAAGTACACCTACATACTGCCTGGCAGCGAAAAATTTTACCGGTCATCAAGAAACTTTTCA
>JAYUOV010000005.1:0-2499 GCA_043760535.1 Chitinophagaceae bacterium | reverse complement strand
AGAGTAGTTGGCAAAAAAATCGGTGCTAGTCATGGCTAATATATTTAGACGAAAATACTAAATATATTAGTGTAAACCAAATTGCGGATAGTCATTAATATTTTCTTTTAAAACACGGTCGTATGTGTTAGCCATGCGTTTCAGTTTATCTATTCATTAAAAGGTTTCAGGGCTATTGATTCTCCATCAAAAACGGCGTAAGTAAAATGTCTCACCCAATCGCCTAAATTAATGTACTGGCTTTTAGCACCAACATTAAAATCTATGGGTAAATGCCGGTGGCCAAATACAAAATAATCGTAATGCTTTTTAGCCAGCACTTCATTACAATACGTAATCAACCACTCGTTTTCTTCTCCTAAAAACACGTGCTCATGTTCGGTTACGGCCTCACGGCTTTTGCGGCTAAAATAATTGGCCATACCAATGCCTATAACTGGCGGCAATATGCCAAAAAGCCATTGGCACAGCGGGTTTCTGAAGATTTTCTTCATAAACTTATAGCCTTTATCACCCGGGCCTAGTCCATCGCCGTGGCCTATAAGAAAATTTTTATTGGCAAAAAAAAACTCTTTTGGTTCAAAATAAACGGGGATGTTGAGCTCCTGTTGCAGGTAACTTTTCATCCACATATCGTGGTTGCCCACAAAAAAATGAATCAGGATGCCGCTATCCGTAAGTTGAGCCAGCTTACCCAATAATCTTACATAACCTTTCGGTACCACATGCCGGTACTCGTACCAAAAATCGAACATATCGCCTACAATAAAAATCTCCTTTGCCGTGGCTTCTATGCTTTCAAGAAAGCGAACAATTTTTTTCTCCCTATCCAGGCTGGCAGCGGGGTTGGGTGCGCCCAGGTGAAAGTCGGACAGGAAGTAGATATTTTTTTTATTAGATGGTTCCATTGAAATTAATGCTACTGAAAAAATCTTCGTTAAATGGTTATAAAGCGGCGAAACTTAAAGGCAGTTCCGCGTATGCTTCGGTAAACTTCTTGTATTTATTTTGTTTAACTAGGGCTGCATCGATTATTACTTCGTAAGCCCTTGGGTTTTCGATGAGGTTAGGCAACACAAAATCCACTTCGTTGCCGTCGGTAGTTTGCCAGTATTTGATATCGGCCCAGTCCATTTTTTTGGCCAGTAGCCTAAAGAACATGTTCTCCCAAAGTTCGCCTTTATCGGTGCGGCTGTTTAATGGTTGAAAATTATTGAGCAATACATTTCGTAATCCCGTGTCCATTAAAAACACTTTTGGCATTTTACTAAGCTCTTTCCGCAGGTTTTTATTGAACAGTTTTACCAGGGCAATATGGAAGCATTTTTGCATAATCCACAGGTAGTTGGTTATGGTAAGGTGCTTTATTTTTAAGGCAATAGAAAGCTCGTTACTGTTTACCAGTTGGCCGGTTTGATTTGCCAATACCCTAAATAAATTATAGAAGCCAGCTTCGTTGGTAACGCCGGCTTCCAGCACATCTCTTTTTACAAACGAATCCTGTATTTCCAGCAGCTTTTTTATTTTATCGCTTTTATTTTTTTCTAAAATAACTGCGGGGTAGCCACCGTAACTCATATAATTTTCCCATTCGCTTTTAAGATATGGCAATAGAGCGGTTTTTAAGCCAGGCTTGGTTTCTAAGCGTTTTTTTTCGGCCAGCAGGTCGGGCTTTTCGCTTAGCTCCAGGTATTCATCAAAACTAAAAGTAAGCAGTTGGTAGAACTGTTTGCGGCCAGCCAGCGAATCCCGAAAATGATCGTCTATATAAAAAGCGCTGCTGCCCGTTACCACCAGTTTTATACTGGCTGCATGCTCATCGTACAGCAGCTTTAAAAAATTTGTGGCGTCTTTCAGGTACTGTATTTCATCTATCAATACCACTTTTCTTTCGGTACTTTCGAATAGGTATTTTAGCAGGTTCAGCGAGTTTTCATCTAAATCGGCCAGTATGCTTTTTTGCTCCAGATTTAAGAAAACCACCGGTTTATTGTTGGCCTTGCAATGGTCTTGTAATTGATGCAGTAAAGTGCTTTTACCAGTTTGCCTGGCACCGGTAAGTA
Source organism: Chitinophagaceae bacterium (assembly GCA_043760535.1). GTDB lineage: Bacteria > Bacteroidota > Bacteroidia > Chitinophagales > Chitinophagaceae > JAZKFT01. The sequence continues at coordinate 436 of JAYUOV010000005.1, read as the reverse complement.
TGGTGTATTCTTTTTTGGGTAAATGGGCTTTTAGTTGCTCTAAAAATTGTCGTCTCATGGGCTAAAAAAAGTCGTAAAATACCAAACTCGATAATTCTATCCATTTAGGATCGAAATAAACCGATAATATTAGCCGTATATGGGTAAAAATATATGATAATATTAACCCTAAAGAATTAAAAATATCGAAAAACTCATCCTTCTACCAAAAAAACATACACTTCTTTAGGGCCGTGGATGCCTACTACCAGTGTTTTTTCGATATCGGCGGTACGGCTGGGGCCTGTGGCAAAGGTGATGAGGGAAGGCAGGTTGCCAGTGTATTTTTCTTTTAATTTTTGCAGGCCTTCTTTAATATCGTACACCAATTGGCTGGTGTAGGCAATGCAAATATGCACTGGCGCATATACACTTGTGGTGCGGCCGCTGGGCTGGG
>JAYUOV010000004.1:0-7030 GCA_043760535.1 Chitinophagaceae bacterium | reverse complement strand
GCTACATCGGTTTCCCTCATTTTACCGTCTTCGGCTTCAACTTTCAACTGTCCGATTTTTTCGGACAGTTCACTTCCTTCCTTTTTTAGCTTGGCTTTCAGGTCGCTCCAATATTTTCTAGGCCGGTCAGTTTCGGTTAGAATTTCTATTACATCTACTATAGATATATACCAATTTTCTTGGGCCTCATTCCAAAGGGTTCTTACTTTTTTATCATCAAATAGTTTTACTGATGTATCCTTTGTCATTTTGTGTTTTCTTTTCTTTTTCGGAAATAGATTTTCTGTTGTTCATTTTTTGCCATATCCTATTCTATAACTTTCAAAATCAGCAAACCCGTTACAATCGCCACTGCAAAACTCATCAGCGTTCCAATTAAAATATACTCAGCCTCTTTTTTGCCATCAGCCCCTTTGGTATCGTTAAAGCGTAAAATGGATTTTGCAGTAATGAGCAATCCAATGCCTGCAAAATTATTGCTGATGATAAAAGTATATACCAGCAGCCTTTCAAAAATGCCAATCCACTTGCCTGCGTCAGCCAGTGAATTTTTTTGGTGTTCAAAGCCCTTCATCGCATCCTGACGCCACTTTTGGGTACTTAAGCCTATCAGCATAGAAAATGGCCAAGTGAGCAAAAAATAGCCCATGAGAATCGGCCATAGTTTTTCGTCGTTCATCAGTTCGTACAGCCAATATGTAAATGCATCGTAATTCATGCTGGCTACAAACCAAATTACAATAAGTACGGCTATATGCATGGCCTGATCCAGCATAAAATAGATGGCTTTGTTAGATCGTTCCAGCTTCCACCAGTCAATAAAAAAATGGGTTACGGCTACTAAAACAGCCCAATGCCATTGGCTCCATTCGGCATTAAAAAGGTAAAACAAGGCACCATGTATCAGGCAATGCACGTACAGCATCCAGCTTTTGGCTTTAAAGCGTTGCTTGTGCTGCACCATCTTTTTGTTTTGAAAAAGAAAGTCGCCCAGCAGGTGTGCACATATCCATTTGGTTAATAGCATAAAACTTAAAATGAAAAAGTAAAATAGCATTAAAGGCATTGTAAATAAACTTGCTGTACCAACAACTTAATTTTTTCCTTTACAATCTGTTTACACCGTTGTTTCAAAACGTTTTAAAATAATTTGTATTACCGGCCATGCCGCTGCCTTTAACCGCTGCTGTACCGCACTTTGATGAATGTGTAGCGTGGCTGCCGCCTCTTGTTGGGTGCTTCCCAGCAAGGTTTCTACTATTGCTTCTGATTGCTGCATGGTCCAGCGTTCCAGCAGAAAGTTAAGGGTGGTAGTGTGTACAGCCCATTCAGCGTTCCATGTTTCGTTGTCGCTTTCGGCAGATAGTAGTAGTTTTTTCTTTTTCAATTCTTCCATACTGCGGCCACTATGTTGAAAGGCCGTGCCATCGCTTGTAAGGCTTTTACCGCTTAAAAAGCTGGCTTTGCCCAGCCCTATGGCTATGCGAATATTAAATCCTTTGGTTCTAAGCATGGCTATAATAAGCAGAGCTGCTTGCAATGCCAGTTCTCTTTTTTTACTGGTAAAGCCCTGCAGACTGTCTCCCTGAAATATTTCCGGGGTAAAATCGGGTAAAAAAAAACTTGCTTTTTCTGAAGCGGCTTTCATTGCTGCCAGCAGCTTCTTCCTTTTGCCTGCTGCAATGCCGGAGGAGCTAATAATGTCGCCGGTGATAACTGATACTGGTTTTAAAACAGCCATTGTTCTAAATTTATTTTCCAAATGTACAGCTTATAATTATCAGGTTAAAACCTAATAATGGTGCATTATCAGGTTAAAACCTAATAATGGTATATAGTTAGTGAATTTTTATGTTTATTACGTAAGTCTGGCTATTTACAGCCTGGCTTTGGTAAAATGTTAAGTGGTCATTACTATTAATTTCTCAAAGCTAAAGCCCAATATTAACCGTAATGATATTAAAGGTTGGTTACTGCCCTGTATTGCCGCATGTTTTGGGTATGAATAGCAATGTGGCAGTCGCCTTTTACCTTTACGGCTAAGGTTTACATAAATATGGCGGTATGTTGTAGCCCATGCTATTTGATTAATTTGCCCCGCCTGTAACAACTATTATTACAGCATTTTGTTACTTTAAATATGGCATACAAATCATTAGAAGCATGTTTAACCGACCTCGAAGTAAACGGTCATTTGGTTAGGGTAAAAGAAGAAGTGGATCCGTATCTGGAAATGGCAGCTATACACCTGCGTGTTTATGAAGCCAAAGGCCCTGCATTATTGTTTGAGAACGTGAAGGGCTCAAGGTTCCGTGCTGCATCCAATATTTTTGGTTCCTTAGAGCGTAGTAAATTTATTTTCAGGGATACTTTTGAAAAAGTGCAACGGCTGATAGAACTAAAAAGCGACCCGATAAAAGCTATTAAACATCCCATTGATAATTTTAGTACAGGCCTTGCAGCACTAAAGGCTTTGCCTTTAAAAAATCCTCTAAGTAAGCCGGTTTTATACGAAGAAATAAACATCAGCGATTTACCGCTGATACAGCACTGGCCGATGGATGGTGGTGCTTTTGTTACACTTCCACAGGTATATAGCGAAGACATGGATGCACCGGGAATTATGAAAAGCAACCTGGGCATGTACCGCATTCAACTTACCGGGAATGATTATGTGCCAGATAAGGAAATTGGCTTGCATTACCAGCTACACCGTGGTATTGGCGTTCATCAAACCAAAGCAAATAAAAAAGGTCTGCCTTTAAAAGTGAGTTGCTTTGTAGGCGGCCCGCCGTCTCATTCATTATCTGCCGTAATGCCATTGCCGGAAGGCATTAGCGAAATGACTTTTGCCGGAGTGCTCGGTGGCCGCAGATTCCGGTACACTTACAAAGATGGCTTTGCCGTTAGTACCGATGCCGATTTTGTAATTACCGGCGAAGTATATCCCGGAGAAAATAAACCCGAAGGGCCCTTTGGCGACCACCTTGGTTACTACAGCTTAAAGCATTCTTTTCCGCTGATGAAAGTGCACAAGGTATATGCAAAGAAAAACGCCATTTGGGCTTTTACAGTAGTGGGCAGGCCGCCACAGGAAGATACCAGTTTTGGAGAGCTGATACATGAACTAACAGGTGCTGCTATACCACAGGAAGTGCCTGGCCTTAAAGAAGTACATGCGGTAGATGCTGCGGGTGTACACCCCTTGCTGCTGGCTATTGGCAGCGAAAGATATACACCATATACACCTACTAAACAGCCCGCCGAAATACTTACCATTGCCAACCATATTTTGGGTACAGGGCAACTAAGTCTGGCTAAGTTTTTATTTATTACGGCAGATGATGAAAACAAATTAACCACACACAACATACAGCATTTTATGGAATACCTGCTGCAGCGGATAGACCTTACAAGAGATATTCATTTTTATACCAATACTACCATTGATACACTTGATTATAGCGGCACTGGTATTAATAGTGGCAGCAAAGTAGTAATAGCTGCCTACGGCGAAATTAGGCGACAACTGGCGGTAGAAGTTCCAGATGCTTTAGGTAATCTTGCCACTTTTGAGAACGCTAAACTGGTAATGCCTGGCGTAATTGCTATTCAAACAAAAGCTTTTACCACTTACGAAATGGCTAAAAAAGAAATGGAAATTCTGGATGCTCAATTGAAACCTCTTACAGATACGCTGCAGGAACTTCCATTTATTATTATTTGCGATAACAGCAACTTTATTGCAGAAAATCTTGGCAATTATTTATGGGTAACCTATACCCGATGTAACCCTAGCCACGATATGTATGGCATTGATAGTTTTACTGAAAATAAGCATTGGGGCTGCCGTGGGCCACTAGTTATAGATGCCCGAATAAAACCACATCATGCCCCTCAATTAGAAAAAGACCCAACAGTAGAAAAAAGGATTAATCGTTTGTTTGAAAAGGGTGGTAGCCTTTTTGGTATTTAAAATAGTAATGGAAAATATTTCACTTTGATAGTTATTTGTATTGTATGAAATATTCTGTTTAACTCTATTTTCTTTTTACAAGTTTTACCAATTCGTACCAGATTACAAAAGCAAAACCGATGCTTACAGATAAGCATAATTGATAAAAATCCAATCTTTCATTTTGAAAGAAATCAGCCAAAGGCTCTACAAAAATATACAGTGCAATAAGTGCTATTATGATACACATAAAAAGTACCACAAGGTTGTTTTTATACCCAAATGTGGTAAACATGAAAAAGTAAAACGAGCGGCTAACTAGTGTGAGCAATATATTAGCAGCTATTAATGTACTAAAAACCATTTGTTATGTATTTTTTGCGGGGTAGGCCTGTTACATAGTAGTATTACTACCCAATGGCTGCCAAATGGAAACGGAAAAACCGCAAGTCGGCTAAATTAAGACCGAGAATTTGTAGTAAAAGAGAGGAAAAAGCATCGCTTCTACGAAACAAACTTGCGAACGAAGTTCTGCCGTAACTGCACCTTAACTGAAATAGTGGAGATCGTAGCCCTAAATTTTTGCCACTTAAAATGATAAAATGTGGCTCATTCTAGTTTTGAGGTGCTGTAAGAAAGCCCTTCAACTTACATATTATTCTTTTTTCTTTTTGTTTCTATACGCTGCTGGCGTAAATGCCTTATTATTTTTGATAAGATTTTGTAGGATACAATCCACTATGTGCCAAAAATTTTGGCTCCTAAATGTGATAGCACCAAAAATATGAATTAGCCTAAAATAGAATAGCTGATTGTTTAGTCCTATTTTTGTTACTTCACAGAATTTGGGTAAAGCTGCAAAGTAATACCGAAAATGGGGCTGACCGGTTTTGACAGCAAAGATCTTTGTACGTGTAAGCATGCAGTGCGTTGGATAATTAGCACTTTAATCTGAATACTCAAAACTCAAATGGCAATACTACGTATGCCATGGCTGCCTAATCAGAGATTAGACATCCATTAGGGCCGCCGAACAGGCTTGCCTTTTGCCATGTTCCGCCGCCGACTCAAAACAAAAAGAGGCTGCTGCAACCGAAGGCTGTGACGGTTGCTTAAGATTATACAGCTAAGTGCCAGGTTGGTAGGTTGAGGTCCTGCTTGGCGCCGACAAATAATCATCAAATAAGCATGTAGAAAACGTATGGCGAATTTGTTTGGACCAGGGTTCGACTCCCTGCAGCTCCACTTTAAAAGGGACTAAAAATTTAAAAAGCGTTACAAACAATGGGTTGTAACGCTTTTTTATTTTCCGAGTATCAGAACTCCTTACCCTTACCAGTTTTTATGGTGTAGGTTTTCTTTTTTAACCCAGCGAAAGCCGTGCCCTGATGGAGCGACATTGGCGAACGTTTTTAATCCCGTAGCATTACGGGATTCCGTTCAACAACATACCCTTGCCTTGTTCCGCTTTCCTTCTCTGTAGGAGAAGGTGGCCAAAGGCCGGATGAGGCTGCTACTATCTGGCTTTTAGACTGCGAATAATAAGCGGTTTCATTTCTCAGGGAAAGAATTTCTGATGTTGTTTTATCAGGTCATTTTCTAAAAAAAAGAAGGTAACAAATTGTTTAAATAACTTATTAAGACCGCTTTGCCATTTAAACATTTTGTTACCTTCCCTTAGTTCAGCCTGTTACTCTATGCTATCTCAGCACTATATTTTTAATGTTTACTGCTTTATAAATTTGATAGTATTAATTTGATTGCTCTCAGAGTAAATAGCTTTGAGAAAATAGACTCCGCTCCCAAGCGATGAAACATTTACCGGAATCGCATTTGTACCTTCTAGTATAGTAACCTGTTGTTGTTGAATGATTCTTCCCATCATATCCAAAACTTGTAAATTAACAACATTCTTGGTAGGGCTGCTTATGCTGGCTATAAGGTTGTTTTGTACAGGGTTTGGTGCAATACCAGTAATGTTCAATACACCAGATTGTTCACCTTTTAGGCTCACTATGGCACTGTACTTACTTTGATTGTTTTTATCTACCTGGCGCAACCTGTAATATTGAACTGCACCTGTAATAACCTTGTCGTCAATAAAACTATAGGTAAGGTTACCGGTGCTGCCATTAGGGGCCTGTGTATTTACAAATCCAATGCTTGTAAAGTTTTGTCCGTTTTGTGAACGCTCAATATCAAAACCAAGGTTATTTTGCTCACTGCCGGTTATCCAGGTAAGTTTATTACGGTTGTTTACGCGGCTGCCCGAAAAATTGATAAACGATACCGGTAATATTATTGGATCACTTGTAATACCAAATGGCGAAAATGAAGTAAACCCTGTACCAGTAGCAATAGTTCCTGTTACAGAACCATTGTTGTAGAAAGGTGCAGAACCACCACAGTCCACCACCTTAGCATTTATTACGGCATAAGTACCGCCAGTAGCTGCACCAGTATAATCTAAAGCGATGGTGCAATTAGAACCACCAATTGTTTCCTCTGTAATGTTCCACCTTGCTGTAACGCTTGCTGCTGCATCGCTACAAGTGGGAGCTAATGAAGCCACATTTACAGAAAAATTATCGGCAGTACCACTATTAGTTATTGAAGCAGGATGATATAGTGCTGCACTGGGCCCTACAGGGAATGTTTTGCTTGTAGCACCTACATTATTAATTTTTAAAGCACCTGTGCCATTTGTTATTATATGCGCTGTTGCACTTGCTCCACTAATAGTGCCTGCTACAGTAAGGGTATTGATACCTAGAGATATTTTACCAGTATTAAAACTCAAGATGCCATTTACCGTTAAAGGCGTATTAAGTGTAAGGTTATTATTAGTTCCAGTTCCACTAGTTGAATTAAAATTAAAATCATTTAGTATTTCACCTCCTGCCGCAAAACGAGCTGTACCTATAGAACCTGTGCCAAATACTCTATTAATAAGTAAATTGGAGGTAGCAGATCCGGTGATGGTACCTAGGTTTGTTCCTAAAAACGTAGATCCGTTACCCATAGTAAGGGTATTGCCATTTAAAGAAAGGTTATGTGTTGGTTGTTGCAAATTAA
>JAYUOV010000003.1:0-7058 GCA_043760535.1 Chitinophagaceae bacterium | reverse complement strand
TTACATCGCCTACAAGTACAGCCAGGTAATCATAGGGCAATGCTGCACATTGTTGTTGCAGGTCTTTTATTTCACCACAAAAATTTTCTTGGGAACTGTCTGGCAAAAAATCTGAGGGCTGCCAATTGGTATCTATCTTTTTTAGAAACTCATCAATTATGTTGTCGATTTTTTGAGCAAGAAACTGCATCACTTCTATTCGGGTATGCTTCAAATTCAATATTCGCAATGTAGAAGTTTAATGGATGCAGTAGTGAACGGAAGTTTCTACATTCTCTTATACTTTGTAAAGTTAAGGTATTTCCCTTCTGGCTGCCTTATAAAAACAGTTTAGGGTGCATTTAAAATTGTCGTTTATCTAAAATTATGTAAACCATGTTGGAAGACTGATGAGAGTCGCCCATTCTTGTTTCGATTATTTCGGGGAGTAGGCAGAAGCATTAGGTTTCGACAAATTTAAATGCAACCACTACTTTATTTTACTGTGCAAGGCAAAATCGTGAATAATTAAACTGGCATTAAGTCAATAAGGCTTTAAATCAAGCAGCTCTTTGTGTATATAAATATGGCGTTAATTACCCGGGTATTTATTGGCCTTTAGTTCACAAATTAAGCTAGGGCGAAGCAAAGAACACCAACAAGCTGAATTGCCAATTGCGAACTAAAAAACTGCCAACTGCTTATTGAAACCGCAAAGCCTTTACCGGTGTAATGCGGCTCACAAGATAGGAGGGAAGTATTAATGCCAAAAAACAAATGAGCATAGTGCCCAGTAAAACGAAACCTATTTGTAACCAGTTATATGCAACCGGGGCGTAGCTTACATAATAGGTAGCCTCGTCCATTGTTAAAAAATGAAACTGGTTTTCGGCCCAGCATAAACCAAGCCCAAGGCAGCAGCCAAGCGTAATACCCACTAAGCTTATATAAGAGGCATACCATAAAAATATTTTTCGGATAGAGCCATTGCCGCTGCCTAAAGATTGCAAAAGACCCACCATTTTTGTTCTTTCCAGCACCAATATTAACAAGCATGTTATCAGGTTAATGATAGCTACAATGGCCATAATTGTAATTACAATCCATTTGGTTTGGTGCTGCACATCCAGCCAGTCGAAAATGTTTGGATACTGTTTCCTAATTGTTTGGCTGTTGAGCCCGTTGGGCAAAAGATTGAATATCTTTTCATTAACTGTATCCAGATTTTTAAGATCATTTACCCATACTTCGTAGCCACCAATTCGGCTACTATCCCAAAGATTCATTTTGCGAAGCAGCCTTATATCGGCCATAGCAAAACTCTGATCGTATTCTTCTATACCGGTTTTAAAAATGCCTGCCACTTTTACTTTACGGTATTGGATATTGCTTTCGCTCCGCAAAAAATATAAGAGCAATGTGTCGTTAATATTTATTTTAAAGTCGTTAGCCATTTTTTGGCTTAGTACTATTTGCCTGCTATAGCTAGTGTCGGTTAAATCAATGCCAACGCCACTTTTCATAAAACTATTAAAGTGTTTCCAATCGAAGGAAGCATCAATTCCTTTAAGAATAACACCATTAAAAGTTTCGTCTTTTTTTAGGATAGCACTTTTGGTAGCAAATGGTTGTACATGTACCACACCCGGTATTCGTACTATCGCATTGCTGAGGCTGTCGTTTGCTGCAAAGCCTTCTTCCTCGGCCATAATGCTGCGGCTTTGGCTATACTCCTCCACATGTATATGCCCCCAAAAGCTAAATACTTTTTGGCTTACCGTTTCTTGAAAACCATTAACCAAACATAGCGTAATAAGCATAGCTGCTACACTTACGCCGGTAGCCACTACGCTTAACCTGATAATAAATTTTGAAAACGATTGCTGCGGAGCAGTAATAATTTTTCGGGCTATGTAGGCACTCCAGTTCATGTGGTTTCAAAACTAATGGCTAATTGCGTAAATAGTTTTTTGAAAAAAAATAAGATTTTTTACACAGCAAAACCCAACTTACGTTCCATTTCGAGGCTCAGCTTTGGTAGCTTTCCTCTTTCTATTAAAAAACTGGTAAGCTGGGCAAATTCTTTAAAAATGTAATGCTTGTCGGCGGCACCTTTCAGGTAGTCTTTTCCGCTGCTGCCGCCGGTGCCAATGCGTTGGCCAATCATACGGTGTACCATGTTCATGTGGCGGTAACGCCAGGTGCTTAGCTGTTCATCTAGTTCCAGCACCGCATTTATTAGCTGAAAAGGCTGTTGCAAAATAGGGTAGCCCCTGTACAGCATAATAAACAAGGCACTTCGGCAGGCTGTTGATGAAAGATTCCTCGTTTCATCATCAGACGAAAACAAATTGTCAAATGCAGGAAGTGTGTTGGATTCCACGTCACTAAGGCTTTGCTGCAGGCGATAGCGGTATTCTATCCAAAAAGAATGGGTATCGTTTTGTTCGGGGTTATTGAGTGCAAAATTTTTCCATAAAGCACCATCACTAAAAAATGGCATCCGTTCCAGCCACTTGTTCATCAGTGCCAAAAGGCTGGGTTCGCTTTCTGCTTTTTTTACCAGCTCCACATACGCTGGCCGAAGTATAGAAGTGTAGTATTGCTGCCCATGCCGCTGTTCAAATTGCAGGCCCAGCCTGGCTTCCAGTATTTTAAACTGCCAGCTCTGAAAGCCCGATGCAGGCCTTAGCAAATCCCTAAAATCCAGAAAGTCCATCGAAGTCATGGTTTCCATAATATCCATTTGGTGCACCAGCACTTTCATAATGGTATTTACACGGTTAAGGCGGTGTACTACCGTCTGCATCTGCGGGCTGTTGTCGTTCATTTCCGGTTCCTGCATTATGGCAATCACCGATTCCGTTTCATGCATCATTTGCTTAAACCACAGTTCGTAAGCCTGATGGATGATGATGAACAGCATCTCATCATGTGCCGGGTCGTTAGGCTCATTAAAACTTACAGGATGCTGTGCGTCGAGTATTTTATCCAGTTCCAGATAGTCGCTATAATATTGGGGTTTATTCATTTGGCAATGTTTGGGGTAAACATAGGTTTTGTTTAAAAAAATAAAGCACCTAAACAGTAATGGGTGCATTTAAAATTGTTTCATTCTTTTTCGCCTCTTTCACCTGCCCGACATAATTGTGGCAAGTAAGGTGCGCCTCTCAGTTTTCTTTCATTCGTATTTAAAAAAAATTTAAATATGCTACAATTTTAAATGCACCTTGTTATGCTTCCTCATTTATATTTAATTTAGGGCGTAACCCCGCCGAAACCCTTTTTAATTGCATATCAGAAAGCTGGCGGGGTCGGGCTATCCATTCCAAGTCCGCCGCCGCATACAGTCAGGTCAGCTTCGCTTTTCCGGCAAGCATTGGCGGCGTTACGGGCTTTACATTACTATCCCTTACGCTAATTCCTTATTTTACTTATCTATAAAAGTTACACATTAAAATGCCATCAGCACTTAATTTTCCGTTAGTTTTAGAGCAGATCTATAACGATGTGCCTACCATTTTAAAGCCTTGTGCTGTATTGCTGGCTGCTGCCATCTTTTTCTTCCTGTAAATTAACGCCTAAAGAAAGCGAACAAAAGGAAGGAAAATCTACCGAAGCCAAAATGATAGACGGCCACCCCGACTGGATCATGCAGGGCAACGTATATAAAGTAAACGTACGGCAGTACACACCAGAAGGCACTTTTAAAGCCTTTGAAAAAAAGCCTCGACCGGTTAAAAGACATGGGTGTGCAAACACTTTGGTTTATGCCCATTAATTCCATTGGTAAATTAGACCGCAAAGGCGCTATGGGCAGCCATTATGCTGTAGCCTACTTCACCGCTGTAAACCCCGAATTTGGAACCCTTGAAGATTGGAAAACCCCGGCAAAACATGCCCATGAAAGAGCTACGAAAGTAATTATAGACTGGGTGCCCAACCATGCCGGTGCCGACCATAATTGGGTAACACAACACCCGGGATTTTTTATTAAAGACAGTGCCGCCGGCAAGCCCGCAATACCCTTCGACTGGACGGATACCCGCCAACTCTATTATAAAAATCCGGTAATGGAAATAAGCATGATTAACGCCATGAAATACTGGATAGCCGATACAGATATTGATGGCTGCCGCTGCGATGTGGCCTGGAATGTACCCGAAACTTTTTGGGCAAAATGCATACCACAGTTGCGCAAAATGAAACAAATTTTTATGCTGGCCGAAGGCGACAGGCCTTACTTGCTCAAAAGCGGTTTTGATGCTTATTACCCTTGGGAAATTTTTCATAAAATGGTGGATATTGCCGCAGGCAAAAGCACAGCCAATAGTCTGGATAGTGTACTTTCTAAATATGATAGTGCCTATCCGGCCAATGCTATCCCCATGTATTTTACCAGTAACCACAAAGAGAATAGCTGGAACAAGGCCGACTATGCCAACATGCCCGGAGCAAAGCATGCATCCTTTGCAGTGTTTACTCAAACTATGAAAAATACGGTTCCGCTGGTGTATAGCGACCAGGAAGAACCCTTTTTAGACAGCATTAGTTTCTTTTACAAAGACACTATCAGTTTTGCTAAATTTCAACGTGCCAAATTATATACCACTTTGCAAAAACTTCGCAGCAGTAACCCGGCTTTAGCGGCCAATGCTTCGTTTAAAAAAGTACTAGTAGGCGACGAAAAAGCGCTGTACGCCTATGTTAGAGAGGCTGGTGGTAAAATGGTTTTTGTGATATTAAACCTATCGGCAAAAGAACAAACTATTAAAGTAACCGACACATCTTTGCAAGGTGAACCATACAATGTATTTATGGGTACAAAAGAACCGCTAAAAGGCACCGATTGGAAGATTAAACCCTGGGGTTATGTGGTGTATGAGTACTAAGTTTTGTAATGTGGACGCCTTCAGCCACCGTGGTAGGCATCCTCACCAACTACTGATTGTGAACCTGTTACCAATTATGGAGATGTAATTTGATGCCATTTTACTTAATGGCCACACATAATGAAAGTCATTGGATTCGTGGTCGGTGAGGACACCGTCCACGGCGAAAAAGTCATCAAGTTCGTGGTCTTTGAGGACACAGACCATGGTGAAAAATAAAGTTGCGCTTTCTCTAAATTTATACCCAAAACCTACCACCATGAACCGCCGCAACTTCCTCAACCTATCTGCCATCACTGGTGCTGCCAGCATTATTCCTGCAACCGGATTACTGGCCGCCCCCAAACATAACAAGCCAGCCGTTCGTTTTGCCCACATTACCGATGTACACATAAAACCCGGTGCCATACCAGAAAAAGGAATGGCAGATGCCCTGCACCATCTGCAGCAACTGAAACCCAAAGTGGAGTTTATAATGAACAGCGGCGACATGATTATGGATGCCCTAAATGCCGATAGGGCAAAGACCCAAACCCAGTTTGATCTCTATAAAAAAATACTGCAACAGGAAAATAGTTTGCCCATCAACCATGCTATTGGCAACCACGATATATGGGGCTGGTTTATAAAAGAAAATGCAGTGCAGCAGCAAGACAGGCTGTATGGAAAAGTTTGGGTGGTGGAAGAACTGGCGATGCCAAAACGGTACTATCGTTTCATTAAAAGTAACTGGCATTTTATAGTGTTGGATAGCACACAACTGAATCCTGCAGGCGGTTATATAGGCAAGCTGGACGAAGAACAATACGACTGGCTGGCTCAGGAATTACAAACCATTCCGGCAGATGAATTTGTTTGCGTAGTTAGCCATATACCCATATTATCTATTTGTGCAGGTTTGTTTTTTGATAAAACCGAAGCCAATGGAGACCTTAAAATTCAACGCAACCTGATGCACACCGATTTTCTACGGATAAAAAAATTGTTTAGCAAATACCCGCAGGTAAGGGTTTGCATCAGCGGCCATGTTCATTTGCAAGATGAAGTGGATTATCTCGGCGTACAGTATTTCTGCAATGGTGCTGTAAGCGGTAATTGGTGGGGAGGTTCTTTTCAGGAATTTGCCCCGGCTTATGCGGTAATGGAACTGTATGCCGATGGTACGGCGAAAAGAGAAATGAAGCAATACGCTTCAAAATAAAACGGGTCAGCGGTCATTTGTCTTTGGGGGCATTTTGCACGATAGGGTAGGGTTCAATAGTTTCAGAACTCCTTACCCTTTGATCTGAAACCGCTTGTTATTCGCAATCTAAAAAGCCTCATAGTAGCACACAGTTGAACGGAGTCCCGTAATGCTACGGGATTTACATCGTTCGCCAATGTCGCCCCATCTGGGTATGGTTTTCGCTGGGTTAAAAAAGAAATACTACGCTATCAAAACTGCCATAGCTATGGCTTTATGGATTAACAAAGCCTACCTGGATATTGAATTGCCAATAATTAGTTACTAAAGGCTAGTATTACTTGTGTTCCCCAAAAACAGATCTCAGCACATCAGAAATTTCTCCTAATGTACAGTTGTTTTCTACGGCAGTAATTACAAGTGGAATTAGGTTATCGCAACCCAATGCTGCGTTATGTATGGCAGCTAAACATGCGGTTACTTTTTCAGCACTCCGCCGGGCTCTTAAGCTAACCAGTTTTTCGCTTTGCACCTGTCTTATACTATCATCAATCTTAAAGCCGGGTATAGGTATTTCTTTATCCACCGTAAATTTATTTACACCTACTATTACCTTTTCGCCGTTTTCTATTTGCCGCTGGTATTCGTAGGCACTTCGTGCTATTTCGTCTTGTATAAAACCCTGTTCTATGGCGGCTACGCTACCACCCATGGCATCTATTTTGGCCATAAGTTCCAGCGATTTAGTTTCTACTTCGTTGGTAAGAGCTTCCACAAAGTAGCTGCCAGCCAATGGGTCCACTGTATCGGCCACACCACTTTCGAAACCAACAATCTGTTGTGTACGAAGGGCTATTCTTGCGGCTTCCTCTGTGGGCAAACTAAGGGCTTCATCGTATCCGTTTGTGTGCAGGCTTTGTGTGCCGCCAAGTACAGCCGCCAGGGTTTGTATGGTTACCCTGCTAATGTTGTTCATGGGCTGCTGTGCCGTAAGCGTACTGCCA
>JAYUOV010000002.1:0-7059 GCA_043760535.1 Chitinophagaceae bacterium | reverse complement strand
TTCCAAACCGCTTTTCCTGTGCAGCTAAATACCAGTGCCCCGGCAGATATGTATATGGCATTGGGTAAAGATGATAAGAAAATTTATGTAATACCCAGCCTTGATGTAGTAGTAGTAAGGCTTGGCGATGATGCAGGTGCCAATCCGCTTGGGCCTTCTAGTTTTGATACCGAACTGTGGGGTAAACTAAAATTGGCAATGAAGTATTAAATAGATGGGTGCTACAATCTTGCTCATTTCTTTTTTCTACGATTATTTATTTCAAGCAATTTATTGTGAAAACGAGTTTCAATTTTCACCAATAAAATTTAATGATGCCTGCTGACGTTATTACAAAACGAAAACAATTACTTTAGAAAAAAATTAGCATGAAAAAAATTCTGATCACCTTACTTGCTTTTAGTCTGTTATTTACCGGTAGTTCTATAGCCCAAAAAGCCAAGCCAAAGGCTAAAGTGGCCACCAAGAAAAAAACCAGTAAAGTAAAAAAGACAAAAAAGATGGCATTGGGTGCCGCCAAAACACTCAACCTGAGTTTAAGTGTATTGAAAGATGAAGCTACATTTACTTACGACCTTAAAAAAGGCGACAAGCTTGTGTATCATGTAAATGCTAACGGAAAAGAATACGATTTTATCGTTGCTATCAATGGGTTTGATTACGATAAAGGCATTGACTTTAACTACGAAATGACAGCACCTGTAAGCAAAACCGGTCGTGTAAAAATTTCTCCTGGTGCTTTTCACTCTTCCAGAAAATATATGAATCAGTTTGCCGGCGGCGAACTAAACCTTACCGATGCCAGCACCATTTGGCTCTGTTACGATGCATTTTACGACGATATGCCCAAACGCCAAACTATGATGACGATGGACGATGCCGCTCCAGAACTATTTTACCGACCCGAAGAAGATGCAATAGAACACACTATAAAATTTAAAGGAGAAATGGTGGGTGTAGAAGCTTTTTTAATAAACAATAAAAAAGATGGTACCGGATCTAAAGAAATTTGGGTTCATAATTCTTCTAGTAATCCGCTTATTATTCGCATGAATCTTGGCTGGACTATTGAATTAAAAGAAGTTCGGTAAGACACTTTACTGTTGCTGCCCAATGCGAATCAGATTTCCGTCGGGGTCAGTTATAGCGAATTCCCTCATGCCCCAAGGTTTGGTTTCCAACTGACCATTGGGGTGTATTACGCCAGGAATATTGAGCTTTTCGAACATAGCTTCTACATCTTTTACACGCAAATAAAAGCCACTATTAATGCACAAATAATGTTCGGTACTTTTCCATAAATGTAGCCTGAAATGTTCGGCGTTATACAGCACTACATATTCATCAAACCATTCAGCACTACAGCTAAAATATTGTTTGTAAAACTCCGTACTGCGTTGTAAATCAAGCGAAGGGATAACAGGAATAGAGGTCATTTGGTAATTTTACAATTGATAAAAGCATGGCTATGCCATAAACTAAATGGATTACTGAAAACTAAAAATGCTAAAAATTAGTCGCTAATCTATTTTTATAAATAATTCATTCTTATCTGATTTTTTTAATAAATCCGTTTCCCAAAAAAACACGTAGCTTACTTATAACAAAATGTGCATTTTGCTCTAAACGAATGATGCTATACTGTAAATTTTTCTTGCATTTTATGTAACATTCCACTGTTAATCATTTTTTCAGCTACAAAAATCATATTTTTAAAAGCTTCCGCACCACTAATACCATGACCTAAAATAACTGGCTTTTGAACACCCAAAACAGGCGTTCCGCCATACTGTTCAAAATTAAACCGATCAAAATATGGGTGATGGATTCCTTGCCTTTCGGTAATAGGGTGCAACGATTCAAGTAATTTTAAAAGTATGTTTCCGGTAAAACCATCACAAATCATAACATCTGCTTTGTCGCCCAAAATATCACGACCTTCAATATTTCCTATAAAATTGATGGCTTTATTTTCTTTTAATAAAGGAAATGTAGCCTGTGTAAGCATATTGCCTTTTCCTTCCTCTTCTCCAATATTAATGAGGCCAACAGTTGGGTTTTCAATATCCAGAATGTATTGGGCATAGCCAGCACCAAGTGTGGCAAACTGGTTCAGCATTTCCGGCTTACAATCTGCATTAATACCAACATCTAATATCAGCCCTGTTTTGCCATTCTCTCTTGGAACAATGGTAGAAACGGTAGGCCGCATCACTCCCTCAATTGTTTTTATAGAAAACATGGTACCTACCAGCATTGCACCCGTATTACCCGCACTTATAAAAGAATCAATTACGCCTGTTTTTAACAGCCCAAAGCCTTTGGCAATAGAAGAGTCTGGCTTTTCTTTTAGGGCTTTTGTAGGATGCTCATTCATTTCTATTACCTGTGTGGATGCTACAATGGTATAGATAGAAGCTGGGATATCGTAGGCTACAAGTAATTCGATTAATTGGGCTTCATCTCCTATTAAAAATAAATGGGCACTATCAGCAGGGTCAGATTTTGTTTCAAGGTAGGCTGCTATACCTTTCACTGCTTGCAGCGGAGCGAAGTCGCCACCCATCATGTCTAAGCCTATTATCATGGTCGTTTCTTTTTAATGGCGCCGTTTAAAAGTATTTTTAGAGAATCTAATAAAAACAAAAAAAGTGAGCCGATGTTATCTGCTCACAAAAATATGATTCTTTTATTCCGTTAAAATAAACGGTTGCTTTATTTCTTCACCGGCGAATTTTCTGCTACTACTTGTCCTTTGTAATACAATTTACCTTCGCTTACATGGGCACGGTGACGTACATGTGTTTCACCTGTTGTGCTATCCACGCTCAATGTAGCTGCTACAGCTTTGTAATGGGTACGTCTTTTAGCGCTGCGTTGTTGGCTATGGCGTCTTTTTGGATTTGGCATGATCTAAAATTTAATATTCTGTATTTAAAATTTTGGGCAATGCTTCATGCCCACTTTGTTGTTTCTTTTTAATGGATACTCTCGTTCACCTTTTTTTATAATGGCAGGTCTTTAAATTTTTCAAGGCCTTTCCATAATTGATCTGTCTCACCTTTTTCTATTTCTGAAGGCTTCATCTCTTGTAGCTTCTTTAAAACTTCTTTGTTACAATATTTACCACCCATATCCTCTTCGCTACACATTCTTTGCATAGGTATGCTCAGGTTTATAAACTCATAAATCCATTCGGTAACGTTCAAATGGCTTTCCATTTTAGCTATGTAATAAACATCCGGGTCTTCCTCGGCATTGTTCATATCTTCTGGGTTGTCCACCAATTTTATGGCAATCTTAAAATCTTCCCAAAGTAAAATAGGGAGTGTATTGCCACAACGGTCGCAAATCAAATCAAGACTTCCGCCAACTTCAAAATGCAACAACATAAAACTGCTATTTTTTTCCAACTGCAACTTAATATTGGCAATGCAATTGGTAAAATCCTGCTTGTCGTAATCTACAAAGAACTTGTCGGTAATGTCATACACGTATTCATAAATACCGGGCTTTAACCCAACAAATGCTATTTCTAATAATCTTTTGCCACTCATGATAACCTCATGTAAAAAGGTCGGCAAAAGTAGGGGTTTACTTTGAAGATTTGAGACTGAAATGGAATTAATTTTTAAACCCCATTAAATAATGTGCAAAAAAGACGGTTCATGAAGCTTCATCATTTTTAGTACACTAAGTGGTTCGTAGTAAGTCCTTTCTACCACTTACCAATTTCTACTAACAATATCTGGCAAATGAATGATTATAGAAATACTGCTACAAATACCTAAGTGGGTTTCTTTTTGCAAAAAAAATGTACCGCTTCACGTTCATCCAAAAAGCCACCACAAAGTAAATAATGAGCGGGCTGCCAAAGGTGAGGAATGAGGCATAAATAAAATACAGCCGAATTTTGCCTGAGGCTATATTAAATTTTTCTCCAATAGTGGAGCAAACTCCAAAGGCATTATTTTCAATAAAGTGGCGGAAACGAAGCATGAGTGTAATTTATAGAGTTTTAACTAAAAAAGAGTGTTTTGTAGTAAATTCGCTTGAAAGTTTTAAAATGCTAAGTAATATTCATATCCAAAATTTCAGGTGCTTCAAGGATTTCAGGGCGAAGGGATTTGAAAGAATCAATTTAATCGGTGGGAAGAATAATTCGGGTAAAACTTGTTTATTGGAAGGGATTTTAGCATTACGTAAAAATAATAATAGAGGAAATCAGCTCTACGATATTGCAAATGAATTAAGAAACGAAAAAATCGAAGATTTAATATTCGAAGATTTAAAGATTGGAAAGGATATTAAAGGAACAATCTCAATAAGCGGAAATACATTTACCGACGATATCTACCCTCAATACAGTTACTCAACTGATGTAGAAAAGAATCCTAATGATGCCTGGCTAAAATCTGATTTGGAAATTTTTTACATTTCTCAAACGAAATCATTTCCCCACATTGATTTCTTTAACACATTCTATAGAATTGAAATTGAAGACAAAACGGATGAATTTGTAAAAATTCTGAATAAAATAGACAATTCTATAACCAAAATAAGAACAATAGGGTCTGATGGTAATATGCCTAAAATAAAGCAGGTTCACAATAGAAATTTATTGAAGCTATCCAGTTATGGAGATGCTACGAAGTCTGTTTTAAGATACTTCACTCCAATAATTGAAAGGGTGGTTTTTGAAGGTCTGATTACTCAAGAATATGTTCTACTAATAGATGAAATTGAAAATGGGCTTCATTATACAGTTCATGAAGATTTTTGGAACAACGTATTTACGCTTTCAAAAGAATTGAACATCCAAATTTTCGCTACCACTCATAGCCTTGAAATGATTACTGCTTTTGATAAAGTTGCTATTGAACAAAATGAAGGAGCCTATTTTGAAATGATTAGACACCAAAATAAAATTACAGCCTTTAAAAGGGATGCTGAACAATTGGAATACGTTTTAGAAAACGAAAAATCATTTAGAGGTGAATAAGATTATAGTAGAAGGAAAGAACGACAAGGCATTTATTGATTACCTCTTCACTTTACTAAATGCTACTGTCGAAAACTCTGGTATCGTTACATCGGAAATTTACATCGAACCATTAGCGCATGGTTTAAGTAAAGCAGACTTGAAAAAAGCGTTAGAAGAAACAATACGAAAATTTGACGAAATAAAAAAAATTGGAATTATAATAGACTTAGATAATGAAACAGTTACAGAACGGATTCAATTGATTAACAATGCTATTAAAGATGTTTTGGAACAGGACAATATAATTAAAACGCTTAATCAGGAATTTGTCCTAACTCACGAAGGACATTCGATTTCAATTTCTTGTTTTTTCATGAATGTTAATGGCAAAGGAGAATTAATGAATGTTTTACGTGAAATAAAAAACAAGGCTTCTGAAATATCCGACTGCACGGTTATGTGTTTATCAGATGTTCCAGATACCGATGCAAAAGAGCTCGACGATGAATGGGTTTATCACTATATGAAATGGGACAATGCAGATAAAAATGAAAGGAGAAATGCAAAAGACCTGAAATTTGATATTCTACTTAACAAGAAGAGTAAAACGGATATATGGGATTTTAATCAACCAACATTAAAGGATTTGAAAACATATCTTAGTAAATTTAAACAATAAAATCGTAATTTCTTATGGCTTTCGACATTGAAATGATCAAAAAAGTGTATGCTAACTTTGGCAGCCGTGTGGATGCAGCCCGTGCAGCAGTGGGCCGTCCGCTTACTTTAACCGAAAAAATACTGTACGCCCACCTTACAGAAGGTAATGCCACAAAGGCTTACAGCCGTGGCAAAGATTATGTGGATTTTGCCCCGGACCGTGTGGCCATGCAGGATGCAACGGCACAAATGGCATTGCTACAGTTTATGCAGGCTGGCCGTAAGCAGGCAGCTGTTCCCAGTACGGTACACTGCGATCACTTGATTGTGGCAAAAGATAATAGTGTAGTAGATCTTGACCGTGCCGTACATGAAAGCAGCGAAGTGTACGATTTCCTGGCTTCGGTATCTAATAAATATGGGATTGGTTTCTGGAAACCCGGTGCAGGTATCATTCACCAGGTAGTATTGGAGAATTATGCTTTTCCAGGTGGTATGATGATTGGTACGGATAGCCATACTGTAAATGCTGGTGGATTGGGCATGATAGCTATAGGCGTAGGCGGTGCCGATGCCTGCGATGTAATGGCGGGATTACCGTGGGAACTGAAATTTCCGAAACTGATAGGTATAAAACTAACGGGAAAACTCAACGGCTGGACTGCACCTAAAGACGTGATTCTCAAAGTGGCTGGAATACTTACCGTAAAAGGCGGAACTGGGGCTGTGGTGGAATATTTTGGCGAAGGTGCTACAAGCATGAGCTGCACCGGCAAAGGAACCATCTGTAATATGGGAGCAGAAATAGGTGCCACTACTTCTACTTTTGGATATGATGAAAGTATGAGCCGCTACCTGGCATCTACAGGCCGTGAAGACATTGCTGCCCTGGCCGATGGTATTAAAGAACACCTTACCGGCGATGCTGAAGTGTATGCAAACCCTTCAGAATATTTTGATCAAGTAATTGAGATTAACCTGAGTGAACTGGAGCCGCACCTCAACGGACCTTTTACTCCAGATTTGGCTACACCAATATCTAAAATGAAAGAGGTGGCTGCCGCAAATGGCTGGCCTACCAAAATAGAAGTGGGCTTAATCGGCAGCTGTACCAATTCTTCATACGAAGACATTAGCCGCTCTGTAAGTCTTGCTAAGCAGGTAACAGAAAAAGGCCTGAAGCTAAATGCAGAATTTACTATAACACCTGGTAGTGAACAAGTAAGATTTACCATAGAAAGAGATGGCTTTTTAGATACGTTTGCCGCCATTGGTGCCACCGTTTTTGCCAATGCCTGTGGCCCGTGCATCGGTATGTGGGATAGAGTGGGTGCTGAGAAAGCTGAACGCAACACCATTGTACACAGCTTTAACCGCAACTTTGCCAAACGTGCCGATGGCAACCCCAACACTTT
>JAYUOV010000001.1:0-99599 GCA_043760535.1 Chitinophagaceae bacterium | reverse complement strand
GGTAACTGGTTAGAGAATATGGTTGACTGGAACCTGAGCCGCAGCCGCTTTTGGGGAACACCATTGCCGATATGGAAAACCACGGACGGCGTAGAGCTACTTTGTATTGGCACCATAGATGAACTAAAAGAAAAAATTAGCGAAGCCAGTAATTTTTATACAAGTGCGGAGAGATTGACTCAATACGACGCTGATAGGGAAATATTTTTTGCCCGTAAGGCCATGGATTACATTTTATTAAATGAAAAAGAAGTAGAATACGCTGTTTGCAGAAACGATATAGAAGGCAATTTTATTCATTTTTTGTGGGGAGAAACGGGCATAGCAGAAAATGCTTTCAAAAAGGGGTATGGTATTTCCAAAATAATTGCAAAAAGAAAAACGGAAGACCACTTTGATGCAAAAGAATTGTTACACGAAATAGCGGATGTATTGGTGTCGGGAAAAATCAACAGGATTTTTGGCCCGGATAAAAATCGTAGGATAGAATTGGAATTTAACAATTACATAGCATTCGTAAACGAATACAGAAACGCGGATAAATACAATTGGTTATTGACAGGTTTTAAAAAGAAAATAGAAACTGATGAAACCGATGAGATTAATGACTCATTCGATTCTACGCAAATCAACACTACACGTACGCATGATGATTTGGGAGCAGTTTCTGAATCAAATATACAATATCAATTTATCCATCCCATTTTTAGGTTTCATACAGAAGACCTTCATAAGCCTTATGTAGATGATATTTTTTTAATAAGCCCTTCGGGCAAAATAATGACCCGTGTACCCGACCTAATAGATGTTTGGTTCGACAGCGGTGCCATGCCTTATGCCCAATGGGGCCTAGATTACGACAAAGTGAAAGCCGGCGATCCACGCCCCTTCAATGCTCCTTTTGGGACCAATTACCCAGCGGATTTTATAGCCGAAGGTGTAGATCAAACCCGTGGCTGGTTTTATACACTCCACGCCATTAGCAGTTTATTGTACGAAGAAGTGGCTTACAAAACTGTGGTTAGTAATGGATTAGTGCTGGATAAAAATGGTGTAAAAATGAGCAAACGCCTGGGCAATATTGTAAACCCATTTGAAACCATAGAAAAATACGGTGCAGATGCTACCCGCTGGTACCTCATTACCAATGCAAGCCCATGGGACAACCTCAAGTTCGACATGGCTGGCATACAAGAAGTGCAACGCAAGTTTTTTGGAACCGTTTTTAACACCTACCAGTTTTTTGCATTGTATAGCAATGTAGATGGTTTTGCCTTTAAAGAAGCATACATACCGCTGGCAGAAAGGCCGGAGATAGACCGCTGGATTTTAAGCAGCCTCAATACGCTGATAAAAACCGTGACCGCCTCCATGGACGATTACGAGCCTACCGCCGCAGGCCGTGCTATAGAAGTTTTTGTGGATGAACACCTCAGCAACTGGTACGTTCGCCTTTGCCGCCGCCGGTTCTGGAAGGGCGAATACGAGCAGGATAAAATTTGTGCTTACCAGACTTTGTACGAATGTTTGGAAACTATAGTCCGCCTGATGGCCCCTATTTCGCCATTCTTTAGCGATGCTGTTTTCCGTAACCTGAATGCAGTTACAGGCCGGCATAATGTGGAATCTGTTCACCATGTGTTATTCCCTGTGGCAGATGATTCGGTGATAGATAAAGGCCTGGAAGAGCGCATGCAATTGGCACAAGACACCTGTTCGCTATTACTGAGCATTCGTAAAAACGTTCGTATTAAAGTGCGTCAGCCTTTGCAAAAAGTGCTGATACCGGTAATGAACGCCAACATGCAGCAGCAACTGAGCAAGATAGAAGACCTAATAAAAGCCGAGGTAAACATCAAAGAGATAGAATACCTAACGGATACTGAAGGTTTTATCAAAAAGAAAATAAAACCCAATTTTATTGCCCTTGGCAAAAAACTGGGGCCAAAAATGAAAGCCGTAACCCTGGCTATGGCAGGTTTGCAGCAGCATGATATTGCTACTATCGAAAAAGAAGGTCAGTTAGATATTATAATTGAAGGCGAACCACTCACCTTATTATTAAGCGAAGTGGATATTGCCGCCGAAGACATTCCGGGCTGGAGTGTGGCCAGCAAAGGCAGCCTTACCGTGGCCCTGGATATTTCTATCAGCCCCGAATTAAAGCTTGAAGGCGATGCCAGAGAACTGGTAAATAAGATTCAGGGTATCAGAAAAGACCAGGGTTTTAACCTTACCGACAGGATACTCGTAAGCCTTGTTAACAATGAAATTTTACGAAATTCTGTAAATGCTTATAAAACCTATATTTGCGGCGAAATTTTGGCAGATTCATTGGAGTGGGTACCGTCGACAACAGACGGCACCGAAATTGAAGTGAACAATACCAAAATCATTATTTCAGTTATCAAAAAAGAAGCGTAACGATGGCAGCCACTAAACCAGTCGCTAAAAAAGCGGCAAAACCCACCCCGGTTGTTGCAAAAAAAGCAGCAGCAACAGTGTCTAAGCCAGCAGCTAACCCTGCTGCAAAAGCTAAATCCGCCGTACCGGCACCTGTAAGTAAAAAAGCAGTGTCTGTAAATAAAGAAGTAGCAAAACCTGCTCCAAAGGCACCCGCCCCAGCTCCTAAAAAAGCTGTAGTGGCAGCTCCGGTAAAAGTGCCTCAAGAAGCGGCTACTCCAAAACCTGCGGCTACTGTGGCTTCTAAACCAAAGGCAGCCGCACCCACACCACAAAATACAGTAACTCAAACTAAAGAAAATAAAGTGGATAAAATTACTCCGCCACCCATAAGTATGCCAGCAAAAAAGAAAGAGGAAACAAAACCATCTAAAATAGTTGTTCCAAAAACTACTACTAAAACAGCCGTTAAATACGAGCCTGATTTTATGAAATCTGTTTTGGATACAAGTGCACAGCCAGAAGAACCGATAGCGCCTACAATGCGTTACAGCGATAACGACCTGAGCGAATTTCGTGACCTTATTAACCGGAAATTAGATGCTGCAAAAAAGGAATTGTCTTATTTACAAGGGCTTATTACCCGTAAAGATGAAATGGGCGGCGATAACGATGATGCCCGCTACATGACGATGGAAGATGGTAGCCTGAGCATGGAAAGAGAGCAACTGAGCCAAATGGCCAGCCGCCAGATTACGTTTGTAGATCATCTGGAAAAAGCCCTGATGCGTATTGAAAGTAAAACCTACGGTGTATGCCGTGTTACCGGTAAGCTGATAGATAAAGCCCGCCTTCGTGCTGTGCCGCATGCTACCTTAAGCATGGAAGCTAAAATGGGAAAAGTAAGACTACCGTAAAATCGTTTCGATAGAAATAAAAAATCCAGACTGTGAGGTCTGGATTTTTTATTTAATGATGTCCCTAACCTTAAATTTGGTAGCTATCTCAATAAATACATTAACAGCTATAAGTATAAAAATACCTGCAAAACTTACTAAAAAACAGCTAATAGGACAAATAATAGAGCTGCACCAAAAGTATAAGGATGTAAAAACCTACTACGAATATTTTACCGACTCTAATAATAATACCGTAATAGAAAAATTAAATCGAATAATCAGGAACGAATTTTTTCCTAAAAAAAACAGTATCAGAACTCCTTACCCCGTGATCTGAAACAGCTTATTATTCGCAGTTTAAAAAGCCGGATAGTAGCAGCCAGTTGAACGGAGTACCGTAATGCTACGGCATTTACAACGTTCGGCAATGTCGCTCCATCAGGGCACGGCTTTCGCTGGGTTACACCGAAATAATCCACCGATATTCAACGGGGCAGGCGGGGCAGGCAAAAAAAGAAAAACTACGCAATCAAAACTGCGAGGGGTAAGGAGTTCTGAGTATTGGCAATCCAAAACTATTGGTAGCCAAAAAGGCAGTGAACGATTTTAAAAAACTATCCCCACTGCCAGAAGCACTAATAGGCATGATGCTTTATTATGTAGAAAGCAGGGTGGAATTTACAAGCGAATATGGCGATATATACGAAGCATATTATACCAGTATGGAATCTATGTACGCTGAAGCCTGCAAAGCCCTAAACGAGCATAGACTACAACCAATTTTTAAAAAAAGGTGGGCAACAATAGTAAAAGCTACCGAAGATTTTGGATGGGGCTTTCGCTATGCATTATCTGAAAGTTATTATCAGGTTTTTGAAAATTAAAATTCCTGTATATAAGCCACTCACCGCCCACTACACCGCTCCACTCCTGCCTTCGCCTTTTGATCTAAAGAGTTTTTGTAGTCGTGGTTTTCCATGGCCAGACATTGGTTGTAAAAGGCGATGGCCATGGCTTTGTTTTTCTTTTGCTGCTCGTAAATAGCAGCTATCTGCAGGGCGGCTCTTGCAGCAAAATATTCTGTTCTTTCCTTACCAGTTTTAATGGTGGTAAGGTAGGCTTGTATGGCATCATCGTATTTACCAAGCGCTTCATAAATCCTGCCTACGCGGTAAGCAAATTCCAGCTTGTATGCTTCAGTTGCAAAATCGGCACTTTGTTTTCCCTGCAAAATCTGGTACGCTTCCGATGTGTAGCCACCATCGCTTAGCAGCCTTGCTTTTAGCAAAACTGGGTGCGGTACATTTCCTTCTTTCGCTTCTTTCAGTGCTTTTTTATCAGCATCGGTATCGGCGTTGCCTTTTATTTTTACCATTGCCATACACCGGCTATACTCTGCCATATTTCCTTGCAATAAGTAATGCCAGCCAAGCTTTAACCAGCTATCTTTTATGTAAAAATTACCTTTAAAACTACCTAAAAACCGATCGAAATACACATTGGCATCTAGCTCCAGGTGGTAGAGTTTGGAATAAGCCATCTCAAAATCCCAAACCGGAGAAGGCATGTATGCTGCCGACATGTTACGCTGTAGCACATAATTTTTAGTGGCAGCACTTTGCTGATTGTTGAGCGAAAGATTAGCCGCCATATAGGTAAACAAGTGGTTGTTTACCACATCCATTTTTTGGTTACGGATAAATTCCAAAGCATCATCTGGCTTATTTTCAAAATGAAATTTGAGATAACAAAAGTAAAAAGTGGCTTCGTCTTTAAAAATAGCTGCCGTTGGGTTGGTATTGTTCATAAAAGCTGTAAGGTCTCTCATACCGGTAGCTATATTGCCTTTAATACCCAGCATATTGCTAAGCCACTGATATCCTTTTGGTATAGTGCCGGCCACTACTTGCAAAGGCCCCATTACCATTTTGTTGGGGGCAAAATCTGGAAACAGCTGCTGATTTTCTTTGGCCAGATCGAATGCTGCTTTAAAACTCCAGCCGGCAGCCCACCGCTCTCCAAACTTAATATGTATGGCTGCCCACTGCACCTGCAGCATTGCCTGTGTAAAAAGGTACCATGGCGAATCTTTGGGACCAATCTTCATGGCAAGAAGCCTTGCTTCTTTCAGAGGTAATTTTTTATCAAACTCCTTAATATCCTCATTAAAAAACAGGGGTAAAAAGTCGGCGTAATTGTCTAAAAAATAAGGAATCAGGTTATCGGGATGGACCTTTTTTTCTTCGGCTAAAAGCCGCTGCCCATTAGCTACCCGAAGGCATAAAATTTCGTTGTAAGCCTGTTTGCAAGTGGTATTAAAATCGTAGTATTTTTCGGCGGCCGCTAAAATTGAGCTACACAAAAAAGTGATAATTATGAGGTACTTCATTGGTTTGCAAAATAAAAAAAACGGAACAGTATAAGCTGCTCCGTTCGTATTTCTTTTAAAAAATGGGTGTTAATTAATTACTACGCCGTCGTTTAAATCATTGTCAACCAATATTCTACCACAGTTTTCGCAAACAATTACCTTTTTACGAAGGCGTATTTCGCTTTGGCGTTGTGGCGGAACAGCATTAAAACAACCGCCACACGCTTCTCTTTCTACAGGTACTACTGCTAGTCCATTACGGTAGCTTTTACGAATGCGATCGTAGCTTATTAAAATTCTGGATTCTACTTTGGTACGGGCTTTTTCGGCCAGTTCCTTGTAGTGTTTTTCTTCTTTTTCTGTTTCGGCCACAATTTTTCCTAATTCATCTTGCTTACCATTTAATATATTCTGCTTAGTGGCAATGTCTTTTTTGGCACGTTCCAGTTTCACAGCTTTTTCGCCTATTTCTTCCATCGCATCTTTAATATGCTTTTCGTTCAGCTTCATTTCAAGCTGCTGCATCTCTATTTCTTTATTGATGGCTTCAAATTCACGGCTGTTTTTTACGTTATCTGTTTGTTTTTCGTATTTCTTCAGCAACTCCTCGCTTTCTTTTGTACTTGCCTTTTTTTTCTCAATAAATTCGTTGATGCCATTTATTTCTTCTTCTACCCTTGTCAATCGGCTGGTGAGTCCGGTAATTTCATCTTCCAAATCGGCCACTTCTATTGGCAATTCGCCTTTTAAGATATGGATCTGATCCAGTTTACTTTCTATTTTTTGTAAATGCACCAATTCGGTGAGCTTTTCTTCAACCGAAAAATCTTTAACTGTAGCCATGTTGGAAGTTTGTTGTTTTTTTTTTTAAAAGCTGAACGTTTTGCGTTCTACCTAGTCCCCAATATCTAAACCTTAATTTTTAACCAAAGTACTTAACAGGATTGGTATTCGCCTTTGTTTTGAGGACGACAAAAGTAGGGAATTTATCCTGTAAAAATTCTGCTAAAAGGTCGGTTGTAAACTGTTCGCTTTCCCAATGGCCAATATCTGTTAGTATTAGCCTACTGTCCGCATCAAAAAACTCATGGTATTTTACATCAGAAGTAATATAGGCATCGGCCCCGGCAGCTATGGCAGTTTTGGTAAGAAAGCTACCCGAACCGCCACATATAGCCACGGTTATTATTGGCTTATGGAGCAAAGCCGTATGCCTAATAACGCTCAGGCCAAAGGCTGCTTTTATCAAATTGAGAAAAGCAGTTTCTTCCATAGCACTGGCCAGGCGGCCTATCATGCCGCTACCTATTTCCTGATGTTGGTTCTCTAGTTTTATTACTTCGTAGGCCACCGTTTCGTAAGGGTGTGCGGCAAACAAAGCATTGAGAATTTTCGGTTGCAGGTAATGTGGAAAAATAACTTCAATCTTTACTTCCTCTGCATTTTCCCTAATTCCCACTTTGCCCAAAAATGGGCTGGAACCAGCTATTGGCTTAAAAGTTCCTTTCCCAGTTATGTTGAAACTACACTCCTCGTACAAACCAATTTTGCCGGCACCGGCGGCAAATAATGCCTCTTTTATTACATTAGCCTGGCCAAGGGGAGCATAAGTAAATAGCTTGTAAAGAACACCTTGTTTTGGGGCCAGAATAGACCTTTCAAGCAAACCGAGCTTTTCTGCAATCCGATTGTTTACGCCATGCTTAACATTATCAAGATTGGTATGGATAGCGTAAATAGCAATGTCGTTTTTAATAGCGGCTATCAAGGTTCGTTCCACATAATTACTGCCGTTTATCTTTTTTAATCCGGCAAAAACGATTGGGTGATGTGCCACAATAAGGTTACAGTTATTATAAATGGCTTCTTTTACAGTTGCTTCCATACAATCTAGTGTGCACAAAACCCCGGTGCATTCCCAAGTTCTACTGCCAGTTATAAGCCCTGCGTTGTCATAATTTTCTTGGTATGTAGGCGGTGCTAGAGCTTCCAGTTGGTGTATTATTTCGTTAATAAGCATACTATTGTTGTTAATTGGCAAAATAAGGCATTTGGTTTGAGTTCAAGTTTTCCAAATGCTACCAAAGAAAAACAGCTGAAATAGCCAACCTCTTATTTTTACAACCGTATGCTTATTCATAAAAATTCTACCGACCTATATAATAGTTACTTACAGCAAATGCATCGCATAGCCGATTTGAGGTATGCCAATGCCGTTTTACAATGGGATCAGGAAACTTACCTACCTACAAATGCTACTGATTTCAGGGGGCAGCAATCGGCTACCTTAAGCGAACTGGCTCACGAATTTTTTACAGCACCTTCGCTAGGCCATTTACTGAAAGATTTGAGTGAAAGAACCGATTTAGATGTAAACCAGCAAAGAAATATTGCTCTTAGCAAATACGATTTTGACAAAAGTGTAAAGTTGCCAGCCGTTTTTGTTAGAAAAATGAGTGAGCAGGTAACAAAAAGTTATCATGCATGGGTAGCAGCCAGAAAGGAAAATAGCTTTACCATTTTTTTACCAGAACTGGAACTACTAACCGCACTAAAAAAGCAAGAGGCCGACCTGCTTGGCTACGAAAACCATCCATACAATGCCTTGCTGAACGATTACGAAAAAGGCAGCAATGTAGCTTGGCTAGATGGCGTATTTGGCAAACTACTTCAACCGCTAAAAACTTTGCTAAACGAGGTTTTGGCAAACCAAATACAGGTTACAGATCCATTAATGCAATTTTTTGATAAACACCAGCAATGGGCTTTTTGTAATGACTTGCTAAGCCGTATGGGCTTCGATTTTGGCATTGGCCGGCAAGACTTGAGCGAACATCCTTTCACCACAAGTTTTAGCCCACAAGATGTACGCATTACCACCCGAATACATGAACAAAACTTAGGCTATATGACCTGGAGTACACTGCATGAACTGGGCCATGCCTGGTACGAACAAGGACTGCCCATAGCGGCATACGGCCTGCCACTTGGCGAAGCTTGTTCGCTAAGCATACACGAAAGCCAAAGCAGGTTGTGGGAAAACTGTATCGGCCGTAGTCTTTCGTTTTGCCAATGGCTGCTGCCCATTATAGCCGAACATTTTCCAAAGCAAATGGAAGGGGTTACCGCAGCACAACTGTACCAATCTTTAAACAAAGTAAATCCGTCGCTTATTCGAACCGAAGCAGATGAACTAACCTATCATTTTCACGTAATGATTCGTTATGAAATAGAGAAAAAATTAATGGCAGGAGATTTGCAAGTGAATGAAATTCCAATTTTATGGAACGAACTGTATCTAAAATACTTGGGTGTAACAGTACCGGATGATAGGCAGGGCTGCCTTCAGGATATACACTGGAGCCATGGCAGTTTTGGATACTTTCCTACATATAGCTTGGGTAGTTTATATGCGGTGCAACTATTTAACCAATTAAAAAAAGAGTTTGACATGGCAAGTATTTGCTTAGGCAAAAAAAGTTTTAAACAAGTAACCGATTGGCTTGGCAAGCAGGTTCATTCAAAAGGGAGAATGATGGAATCGGATGTTTTGTGTAAAAATATTTGTAGCGATGGGCTTAGCAGCGAAATGTTTATCGATTATGCAAGGCGTAAATTTATACCATAAGGCAGCAACAGTGTTTCTAAAAAGGTCTTAACTTACAACGATTTTAAAACAATATGTATGCGACTAAATTTTTTAATTTTCTTTTCATTTGTTTTTTTACATACTACCAATACGGGTTGCAAAAAAGCTGTAGAACAAAAAAAACAGGATGCACTAGTAGAAGCAATGGTTGCAAGTACCTGGTATATAGCACAGTATTTAGAAGGACCCAACATTTATACTGCTGATTTTGACGGGTACAATTTAAATTTTAAAAGTGATTATACCGTTGTTGCTACAAAAGGAACAACTACAGTTACCGGCACATGGAATGCCGACCTAACAACCAAAATATTATCATCAAACTTTACTACGGGCACCCCATTAAACAGGCTTAATGGCTCTTGGGCTATTTATTATCAAGACTCGCAAGGCCCAAAAATGAACCAATTTGTAAATGGTGTAGAGTGGAAAGTAACATTAAGAATTAAGTAAAGCGATACTACACAATCAGCAACCTGCTTAAAACTTTCTTTAAAACCAGTTAGTATTAAAAAAATATTTTTGGTTGAATATTGGTAAACGAAGGCACATTTTTTCACAAAAAAATTATGAGACCGGGGAAAATTGTTTTTATAAAAAATTTGTTGCTGCTGCTACTTATTTGTAGCGGCTTTTCTTCGTTTTCGCAGTTGGTAGCCGATTTTAATGCTGTACAAACTTCGGGCTGCGCCCCTATTCGGGTGCAATTTACCGATCAATCTTCTGGTATGCCTACGGGATGGTTTTGGGATTTAGGTAATGGTACTACATCTATTGAACAAAATCCTTCTGGTACCTATTTTAACCCAGGTACCTATACCATTAAACTTACCATTTACAAAGGTTCCGACAGCAGCACCGTTACCAAAACAAACTACATTACTGTTTTTGCCAACCCAAATGTAAATTTTGATGCCAACCCAAAAACGGGCTGCTACCCGTTAAACATAACTTTCAGCGACATGGCTCAGCCAGGAAGCGGAACCATTACCAACTGGCAATGGGATTTTGGGGATGGCAATATCAGCAATCTTCAAAACCCCACACATACTTACACCAGTGCGGGTTTGTTCAATATATCGCTTACCATTACCAATAGCAACGGATGTAAAAAAACACTAACCAAACCCAACCTGATTCTAATTAATGATGGTTTACGAGCTGTATTCAATAATACCACTCCTGCTACTTGTGTGGTACCAGCCAATGTTGATTTTTTTAATTATTCTGTTGGTAATAATATAATTAGTTATTTCTGGGAGTTTGGCGATGGACAAACATCCACACTTGCAAACCCATCGCATTTATATACTCTTGCCGGTGTTTATACTGTAAAATTAACGGTGATAAATGCTTCAGGCTGTAAAGATGTAGCTGTGAGAACCAACACGGTATTTGTAGGTGTTGTTTCGGCTAGTTTTAATGTGCGGGCTAATGTTTGTGTTAGTACAAGGTTTCCTGTTATAAATACCTCTTCGCCCCTTGGCAGCCTTAAAAGCTGTAAATGGGATTTTGGCGATGGTACCACCGACACTTTAATAAACCCATCGAAATTTTATAGTAGTACAGGAACATATACTATTAAACTTGTGGCCGATTTTGGATTGTGTAAAGATTCCAGTACCAAAACCATTACGGTATTGCCCAAGCCTACAGCAAGCTTTACTGGCAGCAATACAGCCGCATGTAAGCCACCATTAACAGCTTCATTTACCAATACTTCGGCAGATGGAACGGTGGTAAAATGGTTTTTTGGCGATGGCGACAGCAGTACTGCTGCTAACCCAACACATACCTACACTACTTTCGGGTTATTTCCGGTTACACTTATTATTCGTAACGCAAATGGCTGTACAGATACGCTTAAAAAAGCTCCCTTTGTTACAATTGCCCCACCTAAAATTATACGCATTAGCCCATTAACGGCAGAAGGTTGTATTCCATTTACAGTAAATTTCGACCCAATAATACAGTCGGCAGATTCGGTGGTTTTGTACGAATGGGATTTGGGATTGGGCGTTTTATCTAACCTAAAAAACCCTACCCAAACTTACACATTAGAAGGTCAATATATAATTAAACTTAAGATAACTACAGCAGGAGGGTGCACAGATACCATTACTTATTTAAAAGGTGTGTTGGCTGGTAAAAAACCCACGGCAGCATTTTCAGCTACACCTAGAATAGCTTGTGCCATGGATGAAATAAAATTTTTAGACCAATCTACAAATGGCCCCGACAGGTGGTTTTGGACTTTTGGCGATGGAGGTACATCCACAAATCAAAATCCGGTTTATAACTATAACGATACCGGTTTTTTTACGGTAAGGCTTATTGTATGGAGAAGCGGCTGTGCAGATACACTTACAAAAACCCGGTACATCTATATAAAACCACCAATCGCTGGTTTTCTCGATTCTTTTGTTTGTGCCAATCAAAAACAACACTATTTCACCGACGTATCTATTGGTGCTTTATACTGGAAATACTGGTTTGGCGATGGTGATTCATCAGAACTGCCAAGCCCCTCACATTTATTTAGAGACACCGGAAGGTATTTGGTAAAACAACAGGTAAGAGACAGTTTTTGTAAACACGAAGCCACTCGTATTATACTAGTTTTAGACGAAAAGGCAGCGTTTAATATATTAGACAGCATCGGGTGCCGATCTACCGTAAAACAGTTTGAAGCTACGATCCGACCCTGGAATATTAAAAGCTACAATTGGGATTTTGGCGATAACAATAATGGCACAGATTCATTTTTTAATAACCGGATCAACCATCGGTACGATAGCACGGGGACTTATAAAGTAAAACTGGTGATTACGGATCTCAATAATTGCCCCGACTCTATTATTAAACCCGTGTTTGTAAGTAAATACGGCCCAAAAGCAGACTTTGGTCCCTTACAGAATGTTTGTATTAATTCGTTAGTAACATTTACCGACTCTTCTAAAACAGATGGCGTAAATAAACTGACTCAATGGATATGGGATTTTGGCGACAGCACTGGCTTAAAGGTTTTTAATGGTCCGCCTTACACACACACTTATACAAAAGGGGGCTTATATGGCGTTCGGCTAATTACTATAGACTCAGCCGGTTGTAGTGACACTACCTATAAGCCACAAAATGTTTTGGTAAACGACCCGAAGGCCAATTTTAATTCTTCGGATACCATTAAATGCAAAAACACACCGGTTCAGTTTTTCCAACAAACATCAGGTAATAACATACAAGGCTTTATGTGGTATTTTGGCGATGGCAATTCTTCTAATGCTCCAAACCCATCCCATATTTATGTAAGCGAGGGTGAATACGATGTAAAACTGGTTATTTCGGATATAATTGGGTGTACCGACTCTATTTTTAAACCCAAGTACATTAAAGTGTTTGATGCCAAAGCAGTTTTCTCTATGAGTGACTCCTTTACCAGTTGTCCACCACTTTTTATTTCGTTTACAAACCAATCAGTTAATGCTTTTCAAACAAATTGGAATTTTGGAAACGGTAATACTTCCATTTTAGTTAACCCATCACATACCTATACATTCTCAGGCATTTTTGATGCGAGACTGATTATAACCGGTAATGGTGGCTGTAAAGATACTGCCTCAAAACAGGTTAAGGTATTGGGACCAAGCGGCACATTTAGTTATGCACCTTTACTAGGCTGTACACCGTACAATGTTTCATTTACCAGTAATGCTAAAAACACTTATTTCTACACCTGGGATTTTAACGATGGTGTAACCAATTTTGGCAGGGATACTGCAAGAGTACACACCTATTTTAGGTTAGGTAATTTTGTTCCAAAAGTTATTCTAGAAGATTCTTTGGGTTGTAAGCTGCCAGTAGTTGGTGTGGATACGATTAGGATTAAAGGCATTAAAAGTCGTATTAAAGAATTACCTAAATACCTTATTTGCGATTCTACCTTTGTTACATTTACCGACTCTACAGAAACAAATGATGTAATAAAAAGCTACCTCTGGAATTTTGGCGACAGCACTACATCGAGCCTTAAAACCCCTACTCATAAATATGCTTTACCGGGTGTATATACCATTACCCTAACAGTTACAACAGTTACCGGTTGTGTAAGTATAGACACCTTAAAAGTGCCTATAAAAATTGTGCCTAGCCCTCAAATAGATGTATTCGGCGATGCAGCAGGTTGTGTGCCCAAAACGGCAAGTTTTACCGGCGTATGGCTTAATAAAGACACTTCCATTATAAAATGGAAATGGGATTTGGGCAATGGGCAAACATCTATACTACAAAACCCACCTGCCCAAACGTATACGGTATCAGGCACTTACAATATTGTTACCATTGTAACAAATGGTTCCGGCTGTGCCGATACTTCTATCAGAACACTTAAAGTAAATCCACTGCCAATAGTAGATGCCGGACCAGGAAAATTTATTTGCCGGGGTAATAGCCATAACCTGTTAGCAGGTGGGGCATTAAATTATGTATGGGATCCGCACCCATCGCTAAGCTGTACCACCTGTTTTAACCCAGTTGCCAAGCCCGACTCTAATAGGTTGTATAGGCTTACCGGTACAGATAGTAATGGCTGTGTGGCTGTAGATACGGTTTTGGTAAAAGTAAAACAGCCGTTTGTAATGAGAGTAAACCCGGGCGATACCATTTGCTTTGGCCAATCGGTAAGGCTTGGTGCCTTTGGTGCAGAAAGATATACCTGGACGCCACCCATTTTCTTAAATGGCTCAGCTATGTCCAACCCGGTTTCTAAACCCGACAGCTCTGTTAGTTACAGGGTAATTGGCTACGATACTTTAGGCTGCTTTTACGATACTGGTTATGTAGGCATTAAAGTATATCCCATACCTAAAGTAAATATTCTGGAAGAAAAGATTCAGTTGGTGGTAGGCAATTCGGTGCAGCTAAATTCCACATCTTCGGCCGATGTAATCCGCTGGCGGTGGACTCCACCTATATATTTAAGCTGCACCAGCTGCCAAAACCCTGTTACCACCCCAAGGCAGGATATTACATATACACTGCAGGTTAGTAATGCCGGAAACTGTGTAGCAGAAGATAGAGTAACCATTGTGCTTATATGTAGCAACAATAATGTGTTTGTACCCAATACTTTTTCGCCAAACGCAGATGGCGCCAACGACGTTTTTTACCCAAGAGGAAAAGGCTTGTTTGGTGTAAAATCTATGCGATTATTTAACCGGTGGGGAGAGCTGCTGTATGAAAAAACCAACTTTCAACCCAATGATGAAACGGCTGGCTGGGATGGCACTCATAAAGGAAAATTGCTAACGCCAGATGTGTATGTTTACACCATGGATGTTATTTGCGATAACAATATTATTTTTAACCTAAAAGGAAATGTAACCTTATTAAGATAAAACAGGTTGGTACCGTCTTATGGTAAACTAACACACCCACTTCTTCGTTTTCTATACAACATGCTTTATTAAAGCTCTCAAGTATATGAAGCATTACATGTTTAACAAGAGAAGAGAAACGAATGTTGAACAAAAAATCAAACTGCCGTACATGAATTTCGTGATAAAGAAAATTTTTTTTTGGAAAACCATCAATCATTTGAGTAAAAGGGTATTACCCCTGATACCTGTTTTGCTATTCCATTTTATCACTTTGGCACAGGATATTCACTTTTCACAGTTTTTCGAAGCACCTTTATTACGCAATCCTTCACTTGCAGGTATTTTTAATGGCGACCTTCGTTTTCAAGCTGTTATAAGGCAGCAATGGGCTTCCATTACCGTCCCTTATCAAACAGGATCCTTTAATACAGAATTTAAAATGCCAGTGGGTAATGCCGATGATTTTCTTACGATGGGTGGTCAATTTGTGTACGATAAAGCAGGTTCCACCAATTTTAAAACAATACAAGTATTGCCGGCGGTGAATTATCATAAATCTTTAAGCGGTTTAAAAAACCGTTATTTAAGCCTCGGTTTTATGGGTGGCTATGTGCAGCGTAGTATTGATCGTACTAAAATTACAACAAACAGCCAGTTCGACGGATCTGGTTTTAACCAGGCACTTAGCACCAACGAAACGATAATCAATTACGCCCTCGGCTATTGGGATGGCAGCGTGGGTATGAGCTTTAACACTGGCATTGGCAACGAAGAAAACGAGATCAACAATTTGTATGTTGGCGTAGCTTTTCATCATTTTAACCGGCCTAAAAATTCATTTTACAGAAAGCCAGAAATTGAACTACAACCTAAATGGGTGTACTCTCTTGGCGTAAGGTTTGCGCTAAACAATAAAAGTTATTTTACCATTCAGGCAGATCATAATACACAGGGCACCTATACCGAAACTCTGGCCGGTGCCTTATATACGTACGCATTAGACGATATTTTAGAAAATTCCAGATACGATTTGCATGTGGGTGCATTTATCCGGTGGAAGGATGCCATTATACCTGTGATAAAGCTTGATTACAAACCTTTTTCCGTAGCCCTTTCTTACGATATCAACACCTCTCTTTTAAAAACTGCCAGCCAAGGCAGGGGCGGTTTCGAACTATCTATTACCCATATATCCTTTTTCGACCGGGATAACAGCACTAAGAATGCATTACTTTGCCCAAGATTTTAATTGTACAAGCCCTCCTTATCTATCTGGTACACATAATTTAGTTTACACGGCTCGCCATAGTATTCCATTTCCATTTCTCCTACTTTTTTGGCTCCTACCCTTTCTATAGCCTTTTGAGAACGGGCATTTTCGGCTCCTATATGAAAAATAATTTTTTCAACAAACTGAAAAGCGTAATCAATCATCAGCTTTTTGAGAGCGGGGTTGTATTTACCGCCCCAATGGCTTCTTGCCAAAAATGTGTAACCAATGGCAATACAGTTTATTGTATCATTTCCTGCATCGCAAAACCGCGAACTGCCAATTGGCACACCAGTTACCGCATCTAGCACCATAAAAGCTCCACCAGATTTCATTGCTCCTATAAAAAAATTCAGAAACGCTTCTCTCTGGTAACGGTTTTTGTTAGGATGCTGTACCCAAATTAATGGGTCGGATGCGATACTATACAGCATTTCAAAATCCTCCTCTCTTAGTGGTAAAATTTTCACCACTTTGTTTTGAAGCGTTGGCTGTAATAGAAAATGAGCCGGTAGCATGCAACTTTATTTTATCTAGAAAAGTAAAATGGTAATACCAATCAACCTAAAATGCAAAAAATCAATGGTACATTAACGGGTGATTTTATTTGGGCATAGCATTACGCTAATGCTTATTCCTTCTTGGCTCCTATTACTGGTACCGCCTTTTCTCTAATTAGTTGGTTTAATTGTGCCACATCATCAGCCATTAATTTTTTTAACTTATTTAGTTGAATATCGGCTTTTGCACTCAAGTCGTTATAGGCCTCTTTTACTTGACGGGTGGGTGCATTATGGCCACTTGCAGCGTAATCGTACAAGCCACTTATTTTATCATTAAGTCTTATGGGGTAGTTAAGTACATCCTGTCCGCTTTTGGCTTTTGTTTGGTACAGTGCTTCTTCAATAGCCGTTAATTGCTTATTAATCGTATCCCCTTTTTCTTTTATTTCTTTAGGTAAATCTTTACCCTGTCTTTCTGTAAAGCCATTAATCTGGCTCCGTACATCACGAATACTTTTAATGGCTTTTTGAATTTCAATAAATTTATCCCGTACCGTTATCAGCGTATTAAACTGGTCTTCATACTCCTGCTGCGTAACCTTATAAGTGGGATTGGCCAAAATAGTAAACGGCTGCTCAGTAGAATCCCTACCCACTTTTATTTTGGCAAAATAACTGCCAGGAGCGGCTTTTGGGCCATCTACGTTTCCATTCCATAATATCATACCTTCTATTTTTTCAGCTTCGGGGTAGTTCATATTCCATACAAACTGGTTCATGCCTTTGGTAACTTCTATCTTATCGGCTTTCACTTTAGCATCGGTAGCAAAGGTTTTTATTTCTTTTTTATTTTTATCTAAAATGGTAATACTAGCTTTAGTAGTATCCTCTAAGTTTTTAATGTAGAAATTTATTACCGATCCGTTCGGCGGGTTTATCCCAGCATTTTTTGTGTTGGAATTTACATACCCATCACGGCGGTAGCTTTCGTTTATGGGTAGCAGATGCAGGCTTTTATTTAGCAAAGCTGCATCGTATTGCTGTATGGCAGTAAGGTCGTCTATAGCCCACAATGCTCGGCCTTGTGTAGCCACTATCAAGTCGTTGTTTTTAATAGCTAAATCGGTAATAGGTACGATGGGCAGGTTTAGCTGAAAAGGACGCCAGTTAGCTCCATCATCGTAGCTAATATACATACCATATTCGGTACCAGCGTACAATAAGCCTGCTCGTTTTTTATCTGCACGCAGGGCTCTAGTAAAATGCAGAGCAGGAATGCCGTTTGTTATGTACTTCCAGGTTTTTCCGTAATCTTCTGTCTTAAAAATATAGGGTGTAAAGTCGTTAAGCTTGTATTTGGTACCTACAATGTAAGCAGCGCCTTTTTTAAAAGGGTCAGCATCTATACAGTTCCACATCATCCATTTACCGGCATTGGGCGGTGTTACATCGATCCAGTTTTTGCCTCCGTCTTTGCTCACATTTACACGGCCATCATCGCTGCCTGTCCATAGCAGGTCTTTTTCGTAAGGGCTTTCCATGGCTGTAAAAATGGTACAGTAATATTCTACAGAGGTATTATCTTGTGTTATTGGGCCACCGCTTGATTTTTGTTTGGCAGTATCGTTTGTGGTAAGATCGGGGCTTATCATTTCCCAGCTCTGTCCTTCGTTTTCGGTTACAAATAAATGCTGGCCTGCAGCATACAGCCGCTTGGGATTATGTGGCGAAAAAAAGATGGGAAAGTTCCACTGAAACCTGTATTTCATAGTAATTACTCCAGCACCCATAGGATTATCCGGATACACACTAATAGCCCTGTTCTCTCCGGTTTTATGGTCGTACCGGCTTAAGAAACCATCATAGTTTCCACCATAAACAATGTCGGGGTTCAGCGGGTCGGCCACCACATAACCACTTTCGGCACCAGCCGTAGGGCTCCAGTCGTCCTGTGTTATTTGCCCACCGTCGCTGGCACTTAAAATACGAACAGTACTATTGTCCTGTTGAGCTGCCAATATGCGATAGGGAAAATGATTATCAGTCGAAACCCTGTAGAACTGGGCTGTTGGCTGGTTTTGGTACGTACTCCAGTTAGCACCTGCATCAAAACTTATTTGAGCTCCGCCATCATCGCCCACTATCATTCTGTTGGCATCTTCGGGGTCTATCCACAGGTCGTGGTGGTCGCCATGCGGTGTTTGTATGCTCTTAAAAGTTTTGCCAGCATCGGTGCTGCGGTATAAACCCACATTAAGGGCATACACAACATTCTCATTTTTAGGATCAGTAAAAACTTTACTGTAATACCATGCTCTTTGCAGTATGTTGGCATCATCACTTTGCATTTCCCAGCTGTTACCGCCATCATCGCTACGGTACAAGCCACGGCTTTTACATTCTACTATGGCATACACACGGTCTGGGTTAGTAGCACTTACCGCAATGCCTATGTTACCAATAATTTCTTTTTTAGGCATCCCTTTTTTATCCATCAGGTTTACCCAAGTTTCACCGCCATCGGTACTTTTCCAGAGGCCACTGCCTTGCCCGCCACTTTCCATACTGTAGGGTGTACGCCTTACATTCCAGGTGCTTGCATACAGTGTAGATGGGTTGCCAGGTTCCATTACTAGTTCGGCAGCACCAGCATTGGCATTGGCGTATAATACCTTACGCCAGTTTTTACCGCCGTCGGTGGTTTTGTAAATACCTCTTTCTTCATTAGGGCCAAATAAATGGCCAATGGCTGCTACCCAAACTATGTCCGGGTTTTTGGGATGTACTATAATACGTGCAATATGACGGGTATTTTTTAAACCTATATTTTTCCAGCTACGGCCACCATCATCACTTTTCCATACACCATCTAAGCCTTCGCTTACATTACCACGCAGCGTATTTTCGCCTTCGCCTACGTATATAATGCTTTCATCAGATGGTGCAATGGCTACTGCACCTATAGTACCGCCAAATGTTTTGTCGGTAATATTTTTCCAATTGCTGCCTCCATCGGTTGTTTTCCAAACGCCGCCACCAGTAGCACCAAAAAGAAAGGTATTTTTATTTTTATAACTACCAGCTACCGCAGCACTACGACCGCCACGAAAAGGACCAATTAGTCTATATACAGATTTTCTAAAAAGAACGGAATCTACTGCTGTAAAATTGGTACTTGTGGGTTTATTTTTTTGAGCAAATGCTGTAAATACCAAACAAATTGCTGCAACAAAAAGCAGTAGTCTCATGTTAAAATTTTTAAAACTGAAATTAGGGTGGAATATTTGGTTGGTAAAATAATTTATTTGATAGATGGCCTTTTTTCCACTGCTTTGGTTTTGCCATTTTTATAGTTTGGGTATTCGTAATTGTATGGGTTAAAGTTTCAAAATCAAATACTACCTTTTGCCTCAAAAAAAATAGTTTATGACAGCTTCCTTAATGTTTCAGATATGTAACCTGCTTGTAACACCGCAATGGCTGCTCATGATGCTTGCACCCAATTGGCATGTTACCCGATGGCTGGTAAAAAGCAGGTTGTTTATTATTATTCTGAGCTTAGTGTACATCTTTTACATTATTGGAATATTTAGCGTTGGCGGTTTTAAAAATTTTAGTTCGCTAGAAGGTATTAAATCGCTTTTTACGAAAGATGATATTATTCTTGCAGGCTGGATCCATATTCTGGCCTTCGATCTTTTTGCAGGAAGCTGGGTTTGGCAAAATGCAAAAACAAGGCATGTGCATCATTTATGGCTGATACCTATATTTTTCCTCATGTGGTTCATGGGGCCAATTGGATTGCTTTTTTATCTTGGAATAAGACTAATGTACCCGCCACAGATACAGGCGGTTTTGTAATTTAGGTGTTTGGGTCAATGGACATTTTTTTAAATACAAAAAATAATTCGCTGCCTATTCTTGGTTGTATAGAATTGTAACAGGGTTCCAATTTTTCTATAATAAAATATGGGCTGAAAAGCGAACGGTATTCGTCTGAATTTCCGCTAAAAGGCGGGCTTGTAGTAAAGGTTTTATTAAACAATACACCTGCCAGTATACCATTTGGCTTTAAAAGTTGGTGCATGTGTTTTACATAGCCTTTTCGAAGCGAAGGATGTAGTGCACAAAAGAAAGTTTGCTCTAAAATAAGATTGTAACTGGCCTGATGTTTAAAAAAATCGTCGCAAATAATTTGTATTCCATTACTTATGTGTGGCTGCAATCTTAAAGAAAGTTCGGTTACTAACAATGGCGAAATATCCAGAAGTGTAATATTGTTAAAACCCTTGCTGAGCAAGTGTTCTGCTTCGTAGGCATTTCCACAACCGGGTATAAGGATGCTGCAGTTTTTATCGATTAGCAGATTGGTATATGCTGTTAAAGGAGTGGAAGCTTTGCCAATATCCCATCCTGTTTCGTTGTTTTGCCACCTGCTGTTCCAATAGTTTTTATCAAGGGTGTCCATATTTCGAAAGTAGCTCTTATTGCTTCCGAAACAGTTTCTAATGCTTGTGGTTAGTGATGATACCGACCATAGCTTAAAGACTGATAGCCGTGGAGGACGGCCTCAACAGCCAAAAAGAATAACCATTTTTTATAAATAAAGCCTTGCTTGCCAAAAGTATATAGGTAGTAAGCGAAATCTTTGGTTATAAATACCCAAACAGTTGTTCTGGATCTTCCAAAACAGTAATTCTGTTCTCTATAGCATCGTATAAAAATTCTGATTGAAACATTTGGTGCATGTGGGCAATTAGGTGTTTGTAAAAGCCATTGGTGTTTAGGATGTAAATATGCTTATCGTGTATTTTTAGCGAATTCCAGGTAAGCATTTCAAACAATTCGTCTAATGTGCCATGACCGCCAGGCAGTACGATAGCGGCATCTGCCATTTCGTACATTAGCTTTTTTCGTACGTGCATATCGCTTACCACTTTTAGTTCGGTAATGCCGAGATGTTGAGCTTCCCACGCAAGTAATAATTCGGGAATGATGCCAGTTACAATGCCACCATGTTTCATAACTGCATCTGCTACTGCGCCCATAATGCCTACACTACCACCACCATAAATAAGTGCAATTTTATTGATAGCCATTAATTTGCCAAGCTCTGCTGCATGTGCCACATAAAGCGGGTCTGTGCCTGCCCTAGATCCGCAAAATACTGCTAATGATTGCATTGATTTATGGGTTGCATTTTATTTATTAATACAATGCTTTTAAGTAAAAAAATAGTGGAATCAATATTAACACTTTTGACTAGATGTAGCATAAAAGTTCTTTTAAAGTTCAAAAGTCTTTTCCGGTGAACCGAAACCACATTTCATTCGCAATTTAAAAACTTGACTTTAGAATATAGTTGAATGGAGTCGCGTAATGCTTCAGGATTCAAAACTTTCGACAATGTTGCTCCATCGGGTATGGCTTTTGCTCAGTTGCACCGTTATAAGCCAGGTATATCCTTTGATTTAGGCAAAAAAGCAAAAATAGAAAATGGTCGATACCAATTGCGAAGGGTAAGGATGACTGAATTTCGTTAAAAGTAAAGTGTTAGTACCCCCAAAAAATGCCACGAACGCCAACTTGTATAGGTTCCGGTAAGCGTTGAAAGTCCACTAAGTTGGGCTGGCATAAGATTTTTCTAGGTCGGTGATGTTTAAAACATGCAGCTAGAGGTTTACCACCAGTTTGCTAACTAGCTATAAGAAATGATCAATTTTCAGTTTAGCTACCAATTAAACCCTCGTATTCTAAAAAATGGTACTTCCCAAAAACCACCTTCTAGTGCGAAATATATTCTCATACGGAATTCAAAATGAATGGTTTCTCCGTTTTCCATAATCCCATCAAAAATCAAAGCAGCTTCAGAATAAGCCATTGCCAAGCCAGTGGTTTCCACTAAATCATAGGGCACATCGCCTAAATCATATCCACTGTTTTCAAACAAAACAAACGAAACAAAACATATTGTAACTTTTGAATAACTTTACCTTTTTACAATTTGTGCAGAATCGAGTATTACCTTGTTGTCCAAATAATATTCAAATGCAGCAGCATCTTGCGTAAAGCATGCTTCAATAAATTTTAATGTCTGTTGTTCTATATCATATCCATGGTTGGGTTAAAACGCTTCGTAGATGTAATCACAACTCATGCCCGGCATCATAGAATTAGTATCTGTTTCATGTTCCGGCAGCTCTTCAGTCATAAATTCCTTTTTAAGCCAGTCGGGGTAGTTCGCTATAAAATCTACATTGTAGCCATGCTTGTGGTAATGTTCAAATACATTTTTTAGGGCATCGGCTGTGGCTTCATCTGGTAACGAAGATAAAGGTGCAAACTGTGGGTTGCCAATCAATTTCCTTACATATTTCATCTCGGCTTGCTTATTGGCCTTGTGATCTTCAAACTGCAGGATGTTTTTTAAAAACTGGTTTTCAATTTCTGGCGGTAGCTCTTCCATGGCACCAAAGTCGCCACCTAATTGAGCTGCTATTTTCATTTTTAAAAAATCATTTTGCATGCGATAGTTCTCTTCTGGATCATCGCTGAATTTTTATATT
Source organism: Chitinophagaceae bacterium (assembly GCA_043760535.1). Lineage (GTDB taxonomy): Bacteria > Bacteroidota > Bacteroidia > Chitinophagales > Chitinophagaceae > JAZKFT01. Next base: position 76,563 of record JAYUOV010000001.1, on the reverse strand, counting down.
TCTTCGCTCATTATGGTAATTTATTTTTTAATGTAAAAACCTTTCGGGTGTAACCGAAAGGCTTTTCCAAATGCTTGCATCGTTAAATTAAAACAATTACCTAACAGCATTTTTTCAGTATTCGGAAAATAAGTGGGAGTTTGCTTTTTCGGCTGCCTCAATAGCTACAAACGAACTTAGAATATCTGCTTTGCCCTTCTGTATGCACACATTATGTTCATAATGCACAGATGGCTTGCCGTCTCTGGTTCTAATAGTCCAGCCATCTTCATCAGTTTTTACCTCTTTTTTGCCCATGTTTATCATTGGTTCAATAGCTATTACAAGGCCTTCTTTAAGCTTCGTACCTTCACCACGTTTTCCAAAATTGGGTACTTGTGGGTCTTCATGTATTTCGCGGCCAAGGCCATGGCCCACAAGATCTCTTACAATACCATATTTATGTTGCCTCTCGGTATAATCCTGAATGGCGAATGCAATATCTCCAATCCGCTGACCTGCTACAGCTTTTTCAATGGCCTTATACAAAGATTCTTTGGTTACCCGCATTAGTTTTTTTACCTCATCAGAAACAGTATTGATAGCAAAAGTATAAGCACTATCACCATGAAAATCATTCTTAAAAACGCCAACGTCAACGCTTACCACATCGCCTTCTTTTAAGGCCGAATTATTGGGAAAACCGTGTACTACTGCGTCGTTTACGCTGATACAGGTGGCATAGGGATAGCCTCTGTAACCTAAGAAACTAGGTACGCCACCGTTATCTAGTATAAATTCATGTGCAATCGCATCTAACTGCATTGTGGTTACACCAGGCTTTATAATTGCTGCTACGGTTGCCAATGTTTCGCCTACTAGCAAAGCACTATGCCGCATTATCTCTACTTCCTCTTTTGTTTTGTAAAAAATCATATTCTTTAAGCCGGTATTTTATAAAATTATAGAATCGTTAGTATTTGCAAATCCAAAAAAAAATTAAAGAAAAAACCTGTCAATAGTTACTGACAGGTTTAAATAATTGAAAAAAGTTATTTAATGAAGCTAAATTCCAGAAATTGAGAAATAATTTAAATAGGTGAACTAGTTGTAGCCTGACGACCCTGAATTCTTCCACCACTCATTAATCCATCGTATTGACGCATTAATAATTGTGTTTCTATCTGCTGAAGAGTATCTAATACTACACCAACCATTATCAATAAACTTGTTCCGCCAAAGAAACTACTGAAACCTGAGGTTACACCAAACTTTTGCGCAAAACCAGGGAGAATACCAACGAATGCAAGTAATACAGCACCGGGTAGTGTTATCTTGTCCATTACAGAACCGATATAATCAGCAGTAGGCTGACCCGGTTTTACACCTGGAATAAAGCCGTTATTTCTTTTGAGATCTTCAGCTATTTGCTTAGGGTTAAAAATTAAAGCTGTATAAAGGAATGTAAAACCAATAACCAAAAAAGAGTAGATAAGCATATACCAAACACTGCTATGGTCGTTTAATACTTTCATAATTCCCTCCCCTCCCTGAAAACCTATAAAAATGGTAGGTATAAAAATAATAGCCTGAGCGAAAATGATAGGCATTACACCACTACTATTAACTTTCAGCGGAAGAAACTGCCTAGCACCACCAACCTGACGGTTACCAACAATTTGCTTTGCGTAATTTATAGTAATTTTTCTTACACCTTGAACCAATACAATTAATCCCATGATAATGGCAATAAGTACTGCAATTTCAATTAGAAAGATGAGCATTCCGCCACCGCCCTTAGCTTGTTTGGCTACAAATTCCTGAGCAATAGACTGCGGTAAACGACCTAATATACCAACCATGATAATGATAGAAGTACCATTTCCAAGTCCTTTATCTGTGATTTTTTCACCAAGCCACATTACGAATAATGTACCTGCTGTTAGAATAGTTACTGTACTAAAAGCAAAGTATGGTTCGTAAGATGCAATGTGAGCAAGTTTATAATCACCAGAATTTAAGAACCCTACATAAGCTGCTGCCTGAAATGCAGTTACAATTACTGTAAGGTAACGAGTCCACTGATTGATTTTTTTACGTCCGCTGTCTCCTTCTTTCTGAACTTTTTGTAATTGAGGGACAAGGATGGTCATCAATTGCATAAATATAGATGCAGATATGTAGGGCATTATACCTAAGGCTAATATAGAAGCCTGAGAAAAACCACCACCTGCAAACTGATCAAAAAGACCAAGCAAACCAGTAGCACTACCTTTAACTTTGTCAAGGGCTGCAGGATCTAAACCAGGTAAAACTATGTGGTTACCAAACCAATAGATAAATATCAGGAATAGTGTAACCAGAATTTTTGACCGTAATTCTTCGATGCTCCAAATATTCTTAAGTGTCTGAATTAATTTTTTCACAGGATGCCTCTAATTTTTTCGTTGAGCGTCAAATGTAATAAAAAACACGACCCTTCCGTGTTAGTTCAGGAAGGGTTTGTGTAATAAGATATTATTTTACAATTTCAAGCGTTCCGCCAACTGCTTCGATAGCTTCTTTAGCTTTACCACTTGCAGCATTTACTTTGAAGGTAAGTTTAGTTTTTAATTCACCATTTGCCAATATTTTTACGATATCAGTTTGGTTGATTAACCCATTTACATATAAATTCTCCAATGAAAACTCTGTTATGGCATATTTCTCTACCAGCTGATCTATTTGACCTAGGTTGAAAACTTTAGCCTCAACACGTCCGTACTGTTTAAAACCACGTTTTGGTACCCTGCGTTGAATTGGCATCTGTCCACCTTCGTGTGCCATTTTACTTTTATAACCTGCACGGCTTTGCCCACCTTTATTACCTTTCGTAGATGTACCACCTTTACCAGATGATTCTCCCCGACCGATTCTTTTTTCTTTGTGCGTTGCGCCTTTTGCTGGCCTTAACTCATGTAGTTTCATTTGTATTATTTGATTTTGTACTTACGGGGTATCACCCCTCGCTGTTTTTATTAAAAAAAGTATAACTAAATTAATTATTTGGTTATTGCAGACTGCATATTGAAATAAATAATTTGAAAATATACAATGTATTAAGCATCAACTACTGTCACTAGGTGGTTAACCTTCGTGATCATGCCAAGTATTTGGGGTGTAGCTTCCACTTCGACAGAACCGTTCATTTTCTTAATTCCTAGAGCTATCATTGTCCTTTTCTGACGTTCAGGACGGTCAATAACGCTTTTTACTTGTGTAATTTTTACTTTTTTCATTAAGTTGAGATTGTAGGCGGTAGGTAAAAGAATTAGGTGATAAGCAGTTGCCAAAAAACCTAAACTTTAGACTTAAACCAAATTTATCCGTTAAATACTTTTTTCAAACCGATGTTGCGTGTTTTCGCAACAGCAATTGGTTCTCTAAGGCTAGCTAAAGCTTTGAATGTTGCTTTTACCACGTTGTGAGGATTTGCAGATCCAAGGCTTTTGGCAAGAACATCGGTAATACCAACACTCTCTAATACAGCTCTCATACTACCTCCGGCGATTACACCTGTACCATGAGCTGCAGGCTTCATGTAAACTTTGGCAGCACCTTCTTTTATCCACTGCTCGTGGGGTATAGTACCATGCATAATCGGAACTTTAATCAGATTCTTTTTTGCATCTTCTATTCCTTTAGTAATTGCCTCTTGTACTTCTTTGGCCTTACCAAGACCGTGACCAACCACACCGGCTTCGTTACCTACCACAACTAATGCAGAGAAACTGAACGAGCGTCCACCTTTTGTTGTTTTAGTTACACGATTAATGGACACAACCTTATCTTTCAACTCTAGGTCGCCTGCCTTAACATAGTTATAAATTAATTTCGACATTTCTATTTACGAATTACGATTTACGATTTACGATTTCCATCAAACCCATTTGGGAATTAACAAATTAGAATTGTAATCCACCTTCTCTTGCTCCGTCGGCTACACTTTTAATACGACCATGGTACAAATTACCACCACGATCAAAAACACATGTAGTAATTCCTAGTTCTGTTGCTTTTAAAGCGATTGCTTTTCCTACTAAACTGCTTTTTTCTACCTTGGTAATTTTTTGTGCAGCTATATCAGCCTGTCTGGAGGAAGCTGAAGCAAGTGTTACACCATTCGCATCATCTATCAGTTGAGCGTAGATATCAGAGTTACTGCGGTAAACAGACAAACGGGGTTTAGCGGCTACACCATTCACCTTCTTACGAATGCGATAACGGATTTTTTGCCTTTGTACGAGTTTTGAATTCATTTTGTTTCTATTTAAACTTCCGATTCTGCCGGGAGTTAGTTTATTAGTTGATTTGTTACCCGATTGCCTTGTTGAAACTGAAGAATGTTCTTGACTTTACCAATATACTATTCAACCAATTAATCAAAAAACTATTTACCTGCTGCTTTACCTGCTTTTTTACGAACCACTTCACCACTGTAACGTACACCTTTCCCTTTGTACGGTTCTGGTTTACGTAAGCTGCGTAATTTAGCTGCTACTGCACCCAATAATTGATTGTCAATGGCCTCCATCATTATTTTAGGATTCTGACCCTTTTCTTGTAGAGTAGAGATCTTAATTTCACTTGGTATTTCGAAGATAATATTGTGAGAATAGCCTAAAGCAAGATCAAGAATGTTTCCCTGATTGCTGGCTTTGAAACCAACACCCACCAATTCTAAATTTTTCTTAAAACCATCTGTAACGCCTGTAACCATGTTACCTAGTAGAGAGCGGTACAAACCATGCAAAGCACGATGGCGAATTTGATCTGTAGGACGCTTTACTTCTAGAGTACCGTCATTTACCTCTACAATAATATCACGATCTATGGCCTGATTCAGTTCGCCTTTAGGACCTTTTACTGTAACTACATTGTCCTTGCTGATGTTAATAGTAACACCAGCTGGGAGTGGTAGTAATTTTTTTCCAATACGAGACATGTCGATTTTAATTTATAATGTTCAAATTTTGGTTCGTGTTCAGCCACGACGGAGACTTAATTATCAAACCCCATATTTAACAGCGGTTAAAATTCTTAGCTGATATAACAAAGAACTTCACCACCAACGTTTTGTGATTTTGCTTCTTTATCTGTCATCACACCCTTGGATGTGCTGATGATAGCAATACCCAAACCATTTAATACCCTACGGAACTCTGCAGGACTTGCATACTGACGAAGACCTGGGCGACTAACCCTTTCCATACTATTGATAGCTGGTTGTTTTGTAGTTGGGTCGTATTTCAAGGCTATTTTAATCATACCTTGTTTTGTATCCTCTTCAAATTTGTAGCGAAGAATGTAACCTTTTTCATAAAGGATTTCAGTCATTCGCTTTTTTAATTTTGAAGCAGGTATTTCTACGATACGGTGATTAGCCATTTGTGCATTGCGGATCCTCGTAAGGAAATCCGCTATTGGGTCTGTTACCATGTTGTATTCAATGATGTATTTAAATATTTCGTTACCAATAATCCAACCGTAGTTCCTTTTACTTATCAATAAATAAATAAAGGCTTTCAGCTAAGAGCTTTTGGCTCAATTTATCCCTGCCGGATAATACAGGCCATTCTCTTACCAGCTGGCTTTCTTAACACCAGGTATTTTGCCACCCAATGCCATATCTCTAAACATGTTACGACATACACCAAAGTGACGCATGTAACCTTTTGGACGACCAGTGAGCTGACAGCGATTGTGTAAACGAACTGGTGAAGCATTTTTTGGAAGTGCATCCAAACCCTGATAATCTCCAGCTGCTTTTAAAGCGGCACGTTTTTCAGCGTATTGTGCAACCATTTTCTCTCTTTTACGTTGCCTAGCTTTTATCGATTCTCTTGCCATGATTTATTATTTAATTTGTTTCTTCTTTTTTAACTCCTTTAAAAGGCATTCCTAACTCCTTAAGCAATTCAAATGCTTCTTCATTAGTGCCAGCAGTTGTAACAAATGTGATATCCATACCAGTAATTTTATTCACTTTATCAATATCAATTTCAGGAAAAATAATTTGCTCAGTAATACCTAATGTGTAATTACCACGGCCATCAAATGCTTTATCGTTAATGCCTTTAAAATCACGAACACGTGGCAGAGCCACACTTACAAGGCGGTCAAGGAATTCGTACATCCTTACACCACGTAAAGTAACTTTAGCACCAATGGGCATATTCTTACGTAGTTTGAAATTTGAAATGTCTTTTTTAGACATTGTAGAAACGGCTTTCTGTCCAGTAATATTGCTCAATTCATCTACTGCAATATCAACCAATTTTTTATCTGTTACTGCACCGTTAACACCGCGATTAACACAAATTTTAGTAAGCTTTGGAGCTTGCATTACTGTAGTATAACCGAACTTTTTCATAAGTGCCGGTATCACTTCTTTTTTGTATTTGCCCACTAAACGTGGAGCATAAGTAGTTGTAGCCATTATTTTATAACCTCCCCGGATTTTTTTGATATACGAACTAATTTTCCCTCTACTCGAGTACGGCTCACTTTGGTGGCAGCACCTGCTTTTGAATCCCAAAGCATTACATTAGATATTGCTATTGGGGCTTCTTTTTTTACGATACCACCTTTTGTATTTTGTGCGGAAGGCTTGGTATGGCGTGTTTGGATGTTTACACCTTCTACCAAAACTTTAGCCTTGTCTGGAAACACAGCTAATACAGTGTGCGATTTCTTTGCATCTTTGTCATCACCTGCAATCACCACAACGGCATCGCCTTTCTTAATGTTGAACTTAGGTTTGAATCTGTTTACCATTTTTTATGCTTTAAGCTTGACGCTAAACTATTAAAGTTTAGCCCATTTTTAATCTTTTTAAACTTTGAGCTATACACAAGTTGTAGTTAAAATAGTGTATAGACCGTTGAGCGTTATTATAGAACCTCAGGAGCTAATGAAATAATTTTCATGTAACCTTTATCACGTAATTCACGTGCTACCGGTCCGAAGATACGCGTACCACGTGGTTCATCAGAATTATTCAACAATACAACTGCATTGTCATCAAATCGAATATATGAACCATCCTTACGGCGTAATTTATTTTTTGTACGAACGATAACGGCTTTAGTAACAGTTCCTTTCTTAATACCACCTGCAGGTATTGCATCCTTTACAGTTACTACAATTTTATCTCCTATTCTTGCATAATCCTGACCACTGTTGCCTAATACACGTATGCAAAGAACTTCTTTTGCACCGCTGTTATCTGCTACGTTAAGCCTACTTTCTTGCTGAATCATTATTTTAGATTTTAGATGGATAATAGGTAAAAGCTTGAACCATTACCCAAACTCCTAACGTATTAAATTATTTTTTCTTTGTCCGATTTCTTTGTACTAATATCTGAATACAATTATCTAGATAATAAATACTATTTCACTTTCTCAATAACTTCTACTAAACGCCACCTTTTTGTTTTGCTTAACGGACGGGTTTCCATAATTTTAACTACATCACCTTCACTACACTCATTTATGCCATCATGTGCATGTAATTTGGTAGTCTTTTTAATAAACTTACCGTAGAGTGGGTGCTTTACCTTACGTTCAACAGCAACAGTTATGGTCTTATCCATTTTGTTACTCGTTACAACACCAGTTCTAGTTTTACGCAAATTTCTTTCTTCCATTGTTGTTTTTTTTTTAGTACGTAAATTTTAGATTTTAATACAAAGACATGAACCATTAATGTCTGTGTACTTTGTACTAATTTCATTGTACTATATTCTTTGTACTAAATACTTTTACTTTATTAAACTCCTAACTGACGCTTTCGTAATTCTGTTTTAATACGACTCAAATCACGACGCATATCACGTATACTCATCGGATTTTCAAGCGGTGTAATGGTATGGGCAAAAGACATTTTTTTTATCCTTACTTCATCATCCTCTATGCGAGCCTGTAAATCTTCGGGTGTAAATTCTTTTAGGCTGCGATTAAAATCTATTTTCTTAGACATCTTTATTTTATTTGGCAAAATTGATAATTACAAATTTGCAGTTTGCAAATGATTATGCTGTATAATCCCTTCGAACGATGAACTTAGTTTTTATTGGCAACTTGTCTGCTGCCAATTTCATCGCATCCATGGCAACTTGCATTGGAACGCCATCACACTCAAACAGGATGCGACCGGGCTCTACTACAGCAGCCCAATACTCTGGGTTTCCTTTTCCTTTACCCATCCTTACCTCTGCAGGCTTGGCGGTGATAATCTTGTCAGGAAAAATACGAATCCAAACGCTTCCTTCTCTTTTCATTGCACGGGTCATCGCTTGACGGGCACTTTCTATCTGGCGGCTATTCAACCATATTGGCTCAAGGGCTTTCAGAGCAAAAGAACCAAATGAAATGGAAGCCCCACGTTTAGCCACTTCACGTATACGGCCTTTCTGTTGTTTCCTGTGTTTTGAACGCTTCGGTTGTAACATCTATATTCAATTTGTAAATTCTAAAATTTTATTTCGAATGGTTTGGGTAATAATCGATTTAATTATCTGCGACCACCAGTTCCACCACCACGATTGGAACCGCCTCCAGCTCCACCCCGATTATCGGCACCACCACCACGACCACCACGATCTCCGCCACCACGTGGACCACGGTCATCACGACGATCATCTCTTCTATCACCGGTACCACGTGGTTGGTCTTGTCCACCACCTTCTTTACCGCCTGCTATAATATTAGGATTCAAATCTCTTTTGCTCAAAACCTCACCTTTACATATCCAAACTTTCAAACCAATTTTACCATAAACAGTTTGGGCAAAAACGTTTGCGTAATCAATATCCATACGGTAAGTATGTAATGGAACACGGCCTGCTTTAATTTCTTCGCTGCGGGCAATCTCTGCTCCACCTAAACGTCCGCTTGCTTTTACCTTAATCCCTTCGGCACCCATACGGAGTGCAGACTGAATAGACATTTTAATCGCACGTTTGAAATTGATTCGATTTTCTATCTGACGTGCAATGGTGTCCGCTACAATCATAGCATCAACCTCAGGCCTGCGGATTTCAAGTATGTTTATTTGAACATCCTCTTTACCTGTAAGCCTCTTTAATTCTTCTTTAATACGATCTACTTCTCCACCGCCTTTACCAATAATGATACCAGGCTTAGATGTATGTATTGTAACAATTAGTTTGTTAAGGGTACGTTCAATAACAATTTTAGCAATGCCACCTTTGTTGATTCGTGCCATTAGATATGTGCGGATTTTATGATCTTCGATCAATTTACCGGCAAAATCTTTTTTTGTACCAAACCAATTGCTTTCCCAGCCACGTACTATGCCGAGCCTGTTACCGATAGGATTAGTTTTTTGACCCATGTTTTTATAAAATTGAAATTGTTTAAAAGCTATAAACCAAAGTTGATATTATATTCTTTAGTTTGTAACCAATTTTCATTTAGTTTTTAGAATCTACTATTACCGTTACGTGGTTGCTACGCTTTTTAATGCGGTATCCACGTCCTTGTGGTGCAGGACGCATTCTTTTAATGCTGCGGGCTTCATCTACCATGATGGTTTTTACAAACAAACCACCTTCGTCTTCACCTTCGTTTTTTTGTTTCCAATTAGCTACAGCGCTGGCTACCAACTTACTAAGCGGAACAGCCGAGTGTTTGGCATGGTGATCGAGAATGGCCAATGCTTTGATTACTTCCATACCACGTACCAAATCTACCAGCAAACGCATTTTGCGTGGTGATGTAGGGTTATTTCTGAGTTTTGCTACAGCTTCCATTTTATTTGTTTTAAGGTTTTAAGATGAAAGATGTTGGGCATAATGAAATACTTATCCATAACCTAATTACGTTCTCTTAATTCCTAATTCTTAATTATTTTTTGCTACCACTATGTCCACGAAACTGACGGGTTGGTGCAAATTCACCAAGTTTGTGACCCACCATAAATTCTGTTACGTAAACAGGTATGAATTTGTTACCATTATGTACGGCAAAGGTTTGTCCTACAAATTCGGGTGTGATAGTAGAGCGACGACTCCATGTCTTAACAACACCTTTTTTGCTTTTGCCTTCGATGATGTTGGTTATTTTCTTTTCCAACTTTACATCCACATAAGGACCTTTTTTAATCGAACGAGCCATTGATAATTATGATTTAAGATTTTTGGTTTGGAGTTTACCCCTAGACAAACATCGTTATGTATTATTTTTTCAGTTTGCTGCCATCACGACGTTGGATGATCAATTTATTAGATGGTTTGGTACGTGTTCTTGTTTTTTCACCTTTTGCATATTTACCATTACGGCTGCGTGGATGACCACCTGATGCACGTCCTTCACCACCACCCATTGGGTGATCTACAGGATTCATGGCAACACCTCGAACTCGTGGCCGACGACCTTTCCAGCGGTTAACACCGGCCTTACCAGCACTTTCCAAATTGTGATCGCTATTAGAAACCACACCAACTGTTGCATAACATTTAATCAACACTTTACGCAGTTCGCCACTTGGCATTTTCAACACAGCATATTTCTCTTCTTTATTGCTAAGCTGGGCACTTCCACCTGCACTGCGTACAAGCTTACCACCCTGGCCAGGTTGCATTTCTATGTTGTGTACCATTGTACCCAAAGGCATAAACTTAAACTGCAAAGCATTTCCAAGTTCGGGGGCTACATTGTCGCCACTAATAACTTTAGCACCAACTTGTAAACCTTGTGGGGCAATAATGTAACGCTTTTCTCCATCTGTATAATGCAATAAAGCAATGAATGCTGTACGATTCGGATCATATTCAATCGTAGCCACTGTAGCTTCTATGCCTTTCTTATCACGTTTAAAATCAATAATACGATATTGACGTTTGTGGCCACCACCAATATATCTCATGGCTCTACGACCTTGAAAATTACGTCCACCGGTTCTGCCTAATGGTTCTACCAGGCTCTTTTCAGGAACGTTGGTAGTTACTTCAGCATAAGCATTTCCAATTCTCCAGCGGGTACCGGCGGTCATTGGTTTGTACTTCTTTAAAGCCATTGTATTTCTTTGAAGTTTCTTGTTTCTACGTTGAACTAAGCTTAGCGGTGTTAGTTCGTCACCATACATTTTCGGTTTTTTTGATTTCTGATATTTGATTTCTGGACTAATTACCAGGTATCAAATACGTTCAATCTTTTCTATTTCCCCCAACGGGGTTCAAGGGGATTTAAATCTCTCCGTAAAGATTGATTTCCTCGCCTTCGGCAACCTGCACCATTGCTTTTTTCTTAGCTGGCTTGCGACCGCTGATAACGCCTGATTTAGTTTGGCGGTTTTTAGCTTTAGCAGGTATTACCAATGTGTTTACGTCCACAACACTTACACCGTAAAACTCTTCTACTGCTTTTTTAATTTCAAGCTTATTCGCCTTACGATCAACGATAAAAGTGTAACGGCGAAACTTTTCAGTTTGCTTGTTGACCTTCTCGGTTAAAATCGGCTTTATTAATACATCTGTCAGTTTCATCTTATTATAACTTAAACGTTATTAATTCAATTATGCTTCTGCAACTTCTGCGTCGCTGAAAATTTTAGCTGCACTTTCAGTAAACACCATTACATCGGCATTTACAATACCGTAAGTGTGAATGTCGCTTAGTAAAGCGCCTTCTACTTTTGGTATGTTACGTAAGCTGAGGTAAAAGTTATCATTGTATTCAGGGTAAACAACTAACGCTTTTTTACCACTTACATTCAAACTTTTTAATAAACCCAAAACAACTTTGGTTTTTGGAGCATCCATTTTAGGGTCTTCTATTATTACTATAGCATTTTCCTTAGCCTTGTGACTCAATGCACTAATCTTAGCCAAATCTTTCACCTTTCGGTTTAATTTAATATCGTAACTATGTGGTTTAGGACCAAAAATAGTACCACCACCTTTATACAATGGGTTACGGATATTACCCTTACGAGCTCCACCAGTTCCTTTTTGCTTGTGCAGTTTGCGGCTTGCACCCTGTACCTCGGCACGGGTTTTAACTTTGTGTGTACCAGTGCGTTGTGCAGCTAAATAGGCTTTTACAGCTAAATAAACAACGTGATTATTAGGCTCAATACCAAATATATCTTCTGGTAAGTCTACCGTTCTGCCAGTCTTTTGACCCTGTATATTTAAAACTTCGATTTGCATTTCTTTGTATTTTTTGATTCGTAATGGTGCGGCTTCTAATTTTCATTAGTCGCAATCAATGCGACTCTACTTTTGAATTAAAACGATAGAACCATTGTGGCCAGGAACCGAACCAGTTACCAGTATGTAATTCTTGTCTGGAAATACCTTTATTACTTTCAATCCTTTAGCTTTCACCCTATCGCAACCCATACGGCCACCCATACGCATACCTTTAAATACACGGCTTGCATCGGATGAGTTACAAATAGAACCGGGGGCACGTTGACGATCATGCTGACCATGCGACTGCTGACCCACGCCCTTGAAACCATGACGTTTTACAACACCCTGGAAACCTTTACCCTTGGTGGTTCCAACAACTTCCACTTTATCGCCTTCGGCAAAAATGTCAACAGTGACAGTTTCGCCAAGGTTTTTTTCAAGTGAATACCCACGAAATTCTTTTACAAAACTTTTTGGAGAAGATTGTGCTTTTGCGAAGTGATTTTTTTCAGCTTTTGTAGTATGCTTGTCTTTTTTTTCACCAAAAGCCAACTGATGTGCGGCATATCCATCTGATTCGATGGTTTTAACCTGCGTAACTACGCATGGTCCAGCTTCAATAATAGTACAAGCTGTTTGCTTGCCATTGGGATCGAAGATGCTGGTCATTCCGATTTTTTTTCCAATTATTCCTTTCATTTAGATCGGTTTGTGCCCGGCAGAGTTAGGAGGACAGTAAGGTTTGTCATTGGATTAAATGTCATTGGAGAAACGACAAATCCTGATTTTATTTACTTCAATCCCAGTTTGCTAACGACCTTTTCCTTTTGTTTGATGCTTTCTTTGACTTGCTCAGATGCGTATCAATTCAGAAGTACCGTTAGTAAACAAACCCTGAAAGGCTTGTTCATATGTACCGCATATTTCTAATTTAATTTAAATAGCGGCTTATGTTTTTAATATCAGAGCTCTTTTATTTCCTTTAAGGAAGTTGAGAGATGACGATTTTTCTTAAGACCTGTGCTTTGGCTCTAACTTTAAGCGTTTTGCCTTCTGCCTTTTATGCTTTTATTTCTACTTCAACACCGCTCGGCAAATCTAATTTACTCAGAGCATCTACTGTACGGCTGCTACTAGTGTAAATATCCAACAAGCGTTTGTGTGTACTTAACTGGAACTGTTCACGTGCCTTCTTGTTTACGTGTGGCGATTTCAACACGGTAAAGATTTTTTTGTGTGTAGGTAAAGGAATTGGACCTGTAACCACGGCTCCAGTACTGCGTACCGTTTTCACAATTTTTTCAGCAGATTTATCAACCAGATTGTGATCGTAAGACTGCAATTTTATTCTGATTCGTTGTGACATATTCAAAGACCCCGTTTTCGAATTGGGAGTGCAAAAGTAGGGGTCTGCAGTTAATTAGACAAGACTTTTTTTAATTTTTCAAAAAAATTTTGCAAAATGGGTTTGAACTGTTGATAACAGGGGATATATTTTTCTTACTACACTCAAAAAACGGGGGTGACACAAAGAGCAGCGGAACATAAAATAAATATGATATCACCACCGCTCTGATTCATGCCCCATCCAACATAATAGCTCAGATAAGAAAACTACCTAACCCAGCAAATTGTTCCGATAATTTACTCAACAAGGCTTAAAATGGATAGTATATCTGAGCATATTTCTTAATCCAAATCTTTTCGTGACGAAGTATGATTCTATTCCTGTTTATCAAAGATTTGAACCGTTGCCCCGACTCCAAAGAACAAGTAATTTTCCCTAAAGTCTGCAACCTCATTAAATGTTCCATTAAAGTCCCTCTCGTTTCCCCGATAGTAAACCCACTGATTAGATTTATTTAGATTAACCGCATAACCAAACGAGATATTTGCGGAAACTTTTTGGGTAAGTCCAATGCCTGCCTTAAAAAATGGGATTACGCCAAGCCTTGTTTTTTTATTGTAATAAATGCCTTCATAAAGCAATACCTTATCAGAACCAATAGTGCTATACCTGTTAAATAATGTGCTGCGGGAAATAAAAGGCTCAACAGAAAACTCTATGGCAGCGTAAAGAAAAATCCTATTTTGTAAAATAGAGATTAATTTTTTTTCTGCATTTACGCCGAAATAAAGTTGGCTATTATTATCGAAATCGTTTTGAATTAAACTAAATGAAGAATATACCTTGTCAAGTGTAAATCCGCCTTTAACACCGATCCGAAATTCATTAGGTAATGTGGTAGAGATGCCTACAATAAACTGCTTACTTGTTGAGTTGCCCTGACTGGCACCACCACTTTTATATCCGTATTTTTCTCCTGCATATCTATACTCTAATGATAAGAGCAAGGGGGTAATTTGAGCATTGATCTTAGCAGATAGCAATAGCAGTAGTAGTATAAAATTAACAATTTTCATTGGAGGTGATTTGTTAATAGGCATCTCTAAAAAACTTCCTTTCCCCTCCTTTAGAAGGGAATTAAAGGGGAGGCCGGCGAGGTAAACAGGGTTTTTAGAGATGCCTTATGAAAAACTTGAGGAAAGTTGGATTTGTAATCGTTTGTTATATATTGCCTAATCATAACTACATGTGCAATTGGGATTATCAGTGGGTATAACAAATCCTGCTGCGGCCATGGACCAATGTTCATGCGACAAAATAAATAATGGCCTATAAAACTCCATATTGTCATAATCCCACTGCTCTACCCATGGCGGCGCAAATGGATTGATGTAAGGATCAATCATTACTGGCCGTGGATACTTGAGCATCCAAGTATGCATGTTATTTTCTGACTGATCGTAAGAGCCCCAAGTAGTATTTATAAGTATTAGACCGCTATTTGTATAACCAGATACAATAGAATACGCCTGGCCGTCTCTTTTAGAGCCTATTATTGTACCTTTTTGCACATGGCCAGTACTCCAATCATCAAACCATAATCCGAATAACCTTCCTTTTAAAGACCTGCTTGTTGTATTATAACTCACAGAATAAAGGTACAGATTAAGCAATCCTGGAGGTCTTGGCAATGGTCTTGGCCGACGATAACTTACAAAATTGATATACCCTAAAACTCTTCTGCGCTTACCATTTACAACCTTTGTATTCTGACATGATCTAACCCAACTACCTGTAACGGCTCTTACTAATCCATCTGTCGCCGGAGCATTTTGGTCTATGGAAGACTGATCGTTAACATTAACAACTAAAAGATTTGTTCCTAAAGTCTGATTGGCATTAACTATTGTAGATAAATTATTGATATCACCGTTTTTCCAAATTTTATAATAGTCTTTGGTAAATTGAAGTATAGTTGTACCCACCATTACTATCCCGTCTTGATTAATTTTATCAACGAGTACCTTGTCGAAACAATTAATTTCATAATTGTAACCATTGGTAATATCACCAGCAATATAAAAGGCGTTTGGATAAATGTTCCGTAATGTTGAGTGCGTTGTATCATATACTATTGCAGGCCCGTTTGGATGAGTGATTTCTAACTGCTCCCCAATTGTTGTCTCGTCATTTACTAAAGCATTAAATGCAGAACCCATAGATGTAAAAGATGTGAGAATAAATAGTGAAGTCGCGGCTACACTTGCTTCTGGCTGGGGTTGTTTGTAATAAATAAAACTTTTAGAGTTTTCAAAAACTAATACCCCATTTGACTTTATAGGTGCTTTTACTAAAGTTGTATCTTGGTAAACTATAGCAACTGTTTCAATTGGGGGGGGGAATTTTTTGCATGAGCCAATGGCGCTGGCTGCTACAAATAACATTATTAAGTATTTCATTTCTTTACTTTTATAAAAGTGAAGATATGTTTTTCTATGGATCAAAATCCTCATTCCCCCGCTTTTAAAACTGCAAATAAATAGGGAGTACCTGTTCGCTGGTTTTTGTTTGAATAAAGACCCACATAAAAAAAGCAAACAAAAGAAAATAGCCCCAGGCAGGCATAGGCTCTAGCCTGCGGATAATGGCATCGCTCCAAGTAGTAGGGGTAAAATGAAGCAAGAAAGCTAACAAAAGCATAAGCACTACACCTCCATAACCTACTAAAAGTACTCCTATTAGTTCTGGATGTAAATTGGTACCAATTTGTTTAATGATAAATATGGCATCCGTGAGAGACTGTGCCTTAAAAAATATCCAGCAAAAACACACAAAATGAAAGGTAAGGAACACGCCAAGAAAACGCCGCCATGGTTTTAGCCTAAGCTCCTCCCCTCCTTTGTCTCCTTGTTTTGAAATCATTTTTTCGAATGCCAATGCCCCGCCGTGCATACCGCCCCAAATGATGAAATTAAAACTAGCCCCATGCCAAAAGCCGCCAAGCAGCATGGTTATAAAAAGGTTTACATAAGTCCGTACCTTGCCTTTTCTGTTGCCGCCCAAGGGTATGTATAAATAATCTCTTAGCCAACTGCTTAAAGATATATGCCAGCGCCGCCAGAACTCGGTGATGGAGCCACTTTGATAGGGTGATCTAAAATTAGCAGGTATATCAAAGCCAAACCAACGAGCAATACCAATTGCTATGTCTGAATAGCCACTAAAATCGCAATAGATAACCATGGCGTAGCAATACACGCCTAGTAAGCATTCAATTCCAGTAAGCCTGCTGAGGCTTTCGGGATCTTCAAAAACACGGTAAACGTAGTTGGTTTGTAAAAAATCAGATATCACTACCTTTTTAAACAATCCGGTAAAAATGAGAAAGAAGCCCTGAGACAACCGTTCGTTATTAAGGTCATAAGGCTTGTAAATCTGTGGAATAAAATCGGCTGCTCTAACTATGGGTCCCATAACCAGCTTGGGGAAAAACGAAAGAAAAAACAGGTAATCAATAAAACGGGTTACTGGTTTAAAAATGCCTTTATACACGTCGAAAGTATAACTGAGATTTTCGAAGGTGTAAAACGATATCCCTATCGGCAAAGCCAAATTAAGAGGGTTTACATGGCCAGCCCCCAAGTCGTTTACAAGGGTAATAAAAAAATTAGTGTATTTAAAATAAAATAACAGGCCAAGATTAAGCACAATACTGAGTACCAGTAATACTTTTTTCTTCTGCTTGTTTTGCTGCCGGTAAATGGCATTGGAAATAATAAAATCGGTAACGGCAGATAGGAGCACCAGTAGTACAAATGAGCCACAAGCCTTGTAAAAAAAATACAAAGAAAAGCCGGTAAAAACCATAAGTCTTGCCTTGGGCTTATTGCGTACTGCCAAAAAACAAAATAGGAAAAACAGAAAAAAATAAACAAAAAAACCGCTGTTGAATAACAATGGCTTTTTAGAGTCGTACAAAAGTTCTTGAAGTAATTCCTGAAAATTTATCATAAGTTATGAAGCTAATACCTGGTGTGGAAAGCTTTATTTAAGGGTTCCAAATACGTTTATATGCTTCAAAAATAGCTTCTGCTAGCAATCGGCCAAATACGGTATAACCATTGGCGGTATAATGTACATTATCTGCTGATGCGAAACCCCATCTTTGCCAGTTTCTCATTTGCCCACGGCCACCCATTACATTGTACAAATTCCAGTAGGCGATACTATCCGTCATGCAATTGAGCATAATATTTTGGCGTACCAGTTCCAGCCGGTCGGCCCCGTTTGCAGTTGGTATATATTTAAGTTCGTCGGGTGGAGTGGTAAAGAGCATAACGCTTTTGGGCGAATTAGTTCTTATCAATTTGACCAACTCTTTCATCTGCGAATTCATTTTGCTTATAGCTATTCCGCTATATGCATCGTTGGTACCTAACGAAATAATTACAAAATCGGGTGTATTGGCAAGGAGGTAACTCTGTAATAAAACTGAATTGTAGTAATTCTGGAAACGAGTGCCTATCAAAGCATACTGTTCAAGATTAAAAAAGTAACTCTTTCGGCCTACTATGCTGTCATTTAGCCTGTATGTATGCACCATCTGATTAAATAGTATATTTAGCTTCGATTCCATTGACTGGCTATAAAATTTGGATTTAATATGAGAATCGCCAAGGTGTAAAACCGATACTATACAACTCGGCTCATTGCAATTGCTCATTTTTTTAAAAAGAGGTGAAAGCATTTTTACATAGCTTATCCCGTTGTTATAATGATTAATATATAGCATCTCTTCGTTTTTCAACGGCTGTGCATTGCTTTGGCTAGCAAACAGGCATGTAACTACCGACATTAACCATGATAGTACCCACTTATTTGTTTGTTTGATAAGCATGTAGCAATGTATTATAAATTAGTTCTGCAATTTTTTTACCGCCTTGCCAGTTTACATGAGTGTAATCTTTGTTTGCCATTTTTTTCTCCCCCTCTACCCACTCTATCATTGAATTTTCGCCACCCATATTCAGGTATAGGTTCCAAAAATTAATGCCAGTAGAAGCAGCAATCTGCTGTTGAGTATATAACAAGGGAAGAACCCCTTTGGCTGTTTTGTAAACCCCATTGTATCTAAATGCCTTGTCGCCAGTACTTACCATAAGTATATCCGACTTAGGAAAGCCGTTTCTAAACAATTCAATGGCAGTAGTCATAGGCTTTGAATAATAGGTAAAATCGTCTGCTCCAGGTTTAAAAAGAAGGTTTGGACCATATTGAAATACTATAAGATCGTATAACTGCACATCGTTTATTTGCGAAAGAAAATCGGGAGCTAGTTGCTTAAACTCTACGCCACTTATACCGCGGAATGAAAAATTATCGACAACTATACCAGTATCAGGTTCAAAACTGAAACCGTAATAGATATTGTTTCCACTTGCAAATGATGCACTCAGACTTTGAACTTGGGTGGCTACCAGTTTTTTTGCAACTACAGCCGAAGCAGGAAAAGTAAGTGGACTATTATTAATACTTACCGTTACGCCCTTACTGCTTTTATAAAGGGCAAATACTTTGTCGAAATGATTAAGTAGGGAATCCTTGGTGCTGCGGTAACTTACCGATGCCCCACCGTTGGTGCTAAAATTGTGGCCCGAAATAAATACCCTGCTCCTATCGCCGGGGCTTTTAAAACTATAATCATTCCAGTTAGATGTAAATGAATGTGAAATGGTTTGCCGGAAACCTGCGCTAATAGATGTTATAGGAACAAAGCCTACGCCTGAACCACCAAACCGCATTTGTAACATACGCCTCAAATCCATAGTTATTAAATCTCCTTCTATAAAACTGTCGCCTAGATAGGCTATTCTAACTAGTTTCCTTTTGCCGTTCATTAAATCGCGTAGGGCCTTAATAAATTTTTCTACCGGCTGGTTATTAGCAGGCTGATAATTAATAATGTCTTTATAGGTTGTAAAGTCAAATTTTGTAGTATCTAGAGGTGCGGCATGGGTAATTTTACCCAACGGAGTGCTGGGGTTGCTGGTTTTTATGTCGCTTAAAAAATCTACCTCCCTAAAGTCATAATTGAAAATATGGAAACGAGTGGGTAAAAAAGAAAACAACAATGTTGCTGCAAAGGCCATAAAACCAAACCATAATAACCTTTTTTCTGCTTTTTTCATGTTTGCAATAATACATTATTCCTTATCGTATGCAGTGAGTTTGTATAGCGAAATGGTTGAGGTAATTTTTTTGGCCCATATATCGGGGGCTTCGCTGTAACCACTACTCTTCATGGCATTCACCCATTTTTTTACATTCAACTGCCCTTTTAATTTGGGATAATATTTTTTATTTGAAATCATACGGGCAAAGTCAGTGTAAGCAGCTTCGGTGCTTGCAAATTCCTTATAACTGGATTTTATTTTGCCCGAATTTTTACCTCTTACCCCAAAATGATTATTCATTTTTTTGCAAATTCTGCTGGTACCATTACCACTTTCTACTAAAGCTATAGCAAGTGTAATACTTGCAGGTATGCCACTTTCTTTCATCACTTTTATGGCAAGTGTATTATTTTTTTGTAGATAAGCCTTTGCAGTGTTATCTGCTAAAACAACATTTATAAAGCCGAGAAGAATGATTATGGATATGTAAATATTTTTCATATACTAGTATTTTATGTAAATTAAGATTCGGTAACCTAGATAACGAAGGACGAATAAATACACAAAGTAAGGAAATTGATTTTTCAAAGCCATTTCAGTTTCACCCGAATGTATATAGTAAGGTATTTTTCTTATTATCAAAAAAAACAGAAATATGCAAAATAAATACGGGCAAGAATCGTGAAATACACATATTTTACTCTCATTGTGCTTAAATGCGTATATAAAAAACTCCCTACTTCTACTCGTTTATACATTAATTACGGTGAGGCATAAATAGCAATCTAATACAGCTGAGCCAGATTAGGTATCAGCAATTTTTTAACTTAGAAATTTTTTTAGAAACCATTAGAAAACCTAAGTAAAAGATATCGAGTTTGTAGCTAAATCACCCAAAAACGATAGTAAGACCACATATTCTACAAATGCAAACAACATAGCGAAAGGGATTTCGAAGATTGGCATTGATGTAAGCCAAAATGGACTTGTAATATTGAGCGTTGCTTGAATAGAAAATCAAACAGTTTTAACTGCAATAATTTTAAATGGTTTAATCTAAAGCAGCAGTTGTAAAAGTGGGTACTACTATTCACCAATTGGCCATGGTTTCAACGTATCATTACTACACTATCCCATATTTTTCCCCAATTTTCAAATCGCTATATGAGGTAATTCTGCCCACAAATATCCTAACCTTAATATTTTATATGTAAATGTTTTATTAAACGGCTAAGTGGCGCCTATAATAGTGTACAACTGGTCAAGTAAAAGTAGTGGAGGGGTCTTAGAAAATTATAAATAAATGGCAACCGTATGCAATCTTTTTGACCAGGTTATGCGATACACCGCTCTACCAACTCATACACTACGAACGCTGGGTATTATTTGGTACACGTATTCTTTACCTTGATTTTCAGTTAAACAAAGCGGCCTTTACAATAGTATGCCGCACCGAATGTGTGCTATTAATAAATGTAAAAAAAGCTTTAGAAATCTATTACCGATTTATACCATTTTGTTTAAACTTTTAAGAT
Source organism: Chitinophagaceae bacterium (assembly GCA_043760535.1). Taxonomy (GTDB): domain Bacteria; phylum Bacteroidota; class Bacteroidia; order Chitinophagales; family Chitinophagaceae; genus JAZKFT01. The sequence goes on along the minus strand of JAYUOV010000001.1, from coordinate 55,326 downwards.
ACAAACGATAATAGTAACTGTTGCAATTACTATAATAAAATCTTTTACTTGGTAGTACTCTATTTCAGCACTTAGTTTTCGAAATTGTATTACACAAGCAGCCATTAGGTGTTATGAACAAAGCTTTTCCAAATAAAATTGAAATTGACTTCTTGATGTGCTTGTTAAAGAGCATGAAACCTATTTTTTTGGGTGGAGTTTTGAGTGGTTTGGAAAAGAATATAGTTAATAGCGATTGAAGCACCGCAACTTTTAGCACAAAAATGTAATTTGGCACATTCCATTTAACTCTTTTGGGTTTTTAGATTTATGAACTCCAATAAATAATATCATATTACACTAGTTCATTTCAACCTGCCGTAAAGCATCAACTTTAAATCTTTGTAAAGGTTTAAAAAATAGGGTAGGTATTATATTATTAACTTACATAAATAAGAATGTATAAAAATAAATTTTTAAATTCTGTAATGCAAAAAGTAATTTTATTACTTTTCTTTTTATTATCCCATGAAGCGTATGCACAACCATCAGCCACCATTGGATCCTTCCGAAAACTAGCCAGCACAGACCAACGTCTTGATTTTCTTGCAGACAGTAATATCATAAAATTTAACAAGGCAACTTATGAAGCTCTTCTGCCCATTATTTTAAACAATAATGATCGTAAAGTCACTTTCTTTTGGCACTATCAGTATTTGCGTTTTGCTGAACAGTTTAAGATTAATAATTCCGAACAGTGTACAAAAACGATTAAGGAAATGGTCAAAATTGCAGAAGAAAGTGGATTAGAAGCAGAATTGATTGTAGCACAATGGTATAAATCCTTTGCAGTTTCTGGAGATAAAAAATTAGGAGAACAGGATATGTATTCAGCTTTTTTAAAATGTTTTGAACAAATAAAACGCTTAGGTTATAACAAGCTAGAACGATACAACTTAGTTGCTACATTAAAAATTATTGGTTGTAATTTTTATGCTTTAGGCGATTATGAAAAAGGGTTGGAATGTTTATTAGAAGCTGAAAAGATTTCTATGGCAAGCCACTACATTAACGCCCATGAATTTACAATGATATTAAATACCATTGAGGCGATTTATGCCGAAACCAAAAACTATCCCAAAGCGATAGCGTATGCAGAGAAGCTATACGATTTTAATCTGAACAGTAAATATGCAGAACCTCAATACTGGTATGGTATTTTTTGGCAAGGCTTGGCCTCGTTAGATATAGCCCAATATATGCTAGAAATGGGTAATTTTAAAGAAAGTGAAAAGTATGCAGAAAGAGGGCACGACTTATATAAAGCACTACAAGACCTTAAAAATGTAGAAAAAACAGTAGCCACTTTCGATGCACTACAAGTTCTAATTAGAATTAAATTACAATTGGGGAAAGTAGATGAGGTAAAACCCTTGCTCAAAAATATTGAATTTTTAAAATCGAATATTGATTTCTCACAAGAGGTCAATTACTTCAAGCCTTTAAGGCTTTATGATAATTATTATAGATATTATGAAACCACAAAAGACTATACTAATGCTTTTCGATATTTGAAATTAGCTAATGAAATGAAAGACAGTCTCAGTAGACGCAACGATAAACGCAAACTCTGGCAAATAGAATCACGTGTTAAAGCGGATAGTTATATTACTCAATTAAAATCCTCGGAAGAAGAAAAGCTTCTTCAAAAAAACCTGCGTAATTGGGCTATTATTTCATTAGTTATATTTACTATATTAGGCTTAGTCTTTTATAGCCGTATCAAAAAAGACAATGAAATCATAGCCCAACAAAAAGCTTTGCTAGAAAAGTCGCTGGGCGAAAAGGAGACGCTATTAAAAGAAATACATCATCGGGTTAAAAACAACTTGCAAATCATATTGGGCCTTTTAGATAAACAAGCCAGACAAATTAAAGATGTACCTACAAAACAACTAATGAAAGCGGGGCAAGACCGTGTATTTTCAATCGCATTGGTGCATCAAAACTTATATCAATCTGAAAATTTAACCACTATAGAAATCAAGTCTTACCTTAATATGCTCACTAAAAACATTGAAAAATCGCAGAAAAGCGAACTTCAAGATATAAAAATCATTTTGGATATTGACGATTCTGCAGTAGATATTGATATGGCAATCCCCTTAGGTTTAATTATGAATGAATTGATAACCAATTGCTATAAATATGCTTTTATTAACCTCACAAAGGGCGAAATCCTTATCCAATTCCGTCAAGAGCAAAAGCATCTCGTTTTTGTTGTTCAAGATAATGGTATGGGTTTGCCTGCTAATTTTGATTTAAATAAAACAAGTACATTAGGCATGAATTTAGTTAGAGGCTTGGTAAGACAAATAAAGGGAACTTTAGACCTTGTATCAACTAATACGGGAACAGTGTTTACCATCCGTTGCATAAAAAATACTTAAGATACTGAGTACATGTTATATTAGCCCAATATTTAGAAATTAAAATATTTATGGAAAAAAATGTTCGCATCCTAATTGTGGAAGACGAATTTGTAACTTTAGACCTACTACGGGATTACTTGGAAGAGAGTGGATACGAAGTATCTGGTGATGCTATGTCTGCAGATGAAGCCATCGCCGTTTTAGAAAAAGGCGAAACTGATTTTGCGATGCTAGACATTAATATCAGTGGTAAAAAAGATGGTATATGGATAGCAGATCAGATTAACAAAAAATATAAAATCCCGTTTATTTTTTTAACAGCACTTAGCGATTCTGCTACTGTTAAAACTGCTGCAGGTACCAATCCTTACGGCTACTTGGTAAAACCTTTTAAGCAAGCGGATATATTCACCACAATAGAAATAGCACTCAATAACTATAATGAAAACAGAACAGGAACGCACACTACCGAATCTGTAAAGAAGGAGTCTGAAATAGAGATAAATGACGCAATTTTCATAAAAAATAAGGAGGTTTTCAAAAAAATATTCATAAAAGACATTCAATATATCGAGGCCTTTAAAAATTACCTTGAGTTGTCTTTTGTCGATAGTCGCCACATCATCCGCTCCACACTCACCGATTTTCAAAAGGCTTTGCCCCAAGACCATTTCATACAAACCCATCGCTCATATATAGTTAATATTAATTTTTTAGAAAAAATAGGTAGCGACTTTGTTATGATTGGCCAAACAGAAGTACCTATTAGCCGTGGATTCAAAGAAAGTGTTTTAAAACTGTTGAAAATCTATTCTTAGCAATGTTATTCAGCACATAATACACGCATCGTTACAGCTTTGTAACTACTCATCCCTTTCTTTTTTATTGCACCCCGGGTGTTTATACTTTTTGTAGTGGATGGACACCCGACACATAAAACTAAAGTAGTAAAGGCTTGGCTAAAAGAACATAAAGAAAGAATAGAATTATTTTTTACTCTACTATATATATCAGAATAAAATGCTCAAGAATATGTTACCCAAAATTTGAAGACAAACGTTGCAGGCAATAAAAGCCTAATTAAAAAGGCATAGATCCGAAACGACGTAGAAAAATTTACGAACAATAGAAAAAATAATAAAAAGCAGGTACACCAGTATTTACATGCAACATAGAAAAATTGGTAGCACTAAATAACTAAACGGTTAATATAATATTTATATTAAGGAGTCTCCCACTTCTCGGTTAATAATTGTTTTAAACTTTTTCTCATTTCGCCAATAATTAAAATGGGTAAACCCCACTGCAATTATTATGGATAATGCAATGATAAGATACAGTACTTTGATATCTGTTTTGCCGAAGGTTACAAAATTATTGAGTACAAAAAACAGACATAGCATTGCGGTAAAAAACCATATTGAAATGTACATGATATAGTAACCCAACTTAGAACCCTTTCGCTGTTCTTCCCAATACCTTAAAAATCTTCTTTCGTCTTTATTAATGGCCATGTTTATTGTCTTAAATTTATAAATCTTCTTTGCGAAGGTCATTTGGTGAATAGTCGGTAAGGCAATGGTTTTTGCAAATCGTAAATCCTACATTAAAAGTCGTAAATCTGAAGCGTTCCCTCCATATAAAACACACATTGGCCGCCGATAGACACTCTTTCGCTGTTCAATTGTGCGCAAAATAAATCGCCACCACGGTGGCTTAGTTGTTTGGCGGTCATAGAAGTTTTGCCCAGCTTTTCGTTCCAAAAAGGTATTAATTGGCTATGTGCCGATCCGGTAACCGCATCTTCATCTATACCAGCAGTTGGGGCAAAAAATCGGCTTACAAAATCTACAGTATCGCCTTGGGCGGTAATAATTATATTCTCTTCTATTTTCTTCATCAAACTAAAATCTGGCTGGCAATTTTTTACAGCAGCCTCATCTTCGAATACTACCAGCCAATCCCGGTTCTGATGCACTTCTTTTATAGTAGCACCGCCTAAAGCTGCCTGTAATAAATGGGGATACACCGTTCTTAGCGATGGTTTCCAGCATGGGAAATCCATGATGAGGTTTTCCCCCTGCTGCACTACGCTCAATAATCCGCTTTTAGAATTAAATGTGAGGATTTCTTTTGCGAAGCCTAAGTTTTTAAATAACACATAAGCGGCAGCCAGTGTTGCATGTCCACAAAGGTTTATTTCCACGCGGGGTGTAAACCAGCGAATGTCGAAATCTGCCATAGCCTTACTGCCCTCCCTTAAAGGGCTTTCGAAACCCTGTTCTATTGGTTGTTTCTCAGCAATTTTTGCATATAAAGCTGGGTCTTTGAAGAGGTTTAGCGGGGCCACAAAAAATACGGTTTCGCTCAGGTTGTTTTCCATAGCCAGCCTTTGCATAGTTTCTGTAGGCAGCCATTTATTTAAAGGCACTACCGCAGCCGGGTTTCCACCAAACAGGTGGTCGGTAAATGCATCCACCTGATATATTTTTAATTCCATTTTTTAGTATTATTTTTTTTTTGGAATAATGGCAGCGATAGTTTGTAACGCACCGCAATAATACGAATGAGTACGATGACCGAAATACAAACTATCTGGGGCCAGCTTTTCTTCTATGTTAATAGCATTGAGCAAATAAAAAATAGTTCCGCCTGCAATGCAAGCAGATGCACAAATTTCTTTGCGAAAAATCAGTGGAATTTCATTTAATAAAATATCTCTTGCTATGCCGCCAAAGCAGCCGGTAACAGTACCAAGAGCCACGCAAATGCCGGGTGAAAATTGTATTCAATCCCTTTTTGAATGCCTATAATCGTAAACAGCCCCAACCCAAGAGAATCGAACAAAAAAAGAGTGTGGTTAAATTCTCTGATGAATGTTCCAAAACAAATGGTGCCCACGAATGCTACAATGGTAACACTTATTGTAATAGCATCGGTGAGCGAAGCTGCAGGCGTATTGCCTATTAAAAAATCTCTTAAAGTTACGCCGCCTATTGAGGTTAAAAAAGCAATAATCAGTACCCCGAAAATGTCTAGATTTTTTCTCATGGCAGAGGAAGTGCCAGATACTGCAAAAGAAAAAATGTCGAGTATATCGACGATATAAAAGAAGTCGAATATCAAAGGTGAAGTTTCAAGCGTAAAGCTTTAGGATGCAAATGTAGCAAAGCATACACTCGGGTTACTTTATTGAGTATTGTAAATTCAGTACTCCTTACCCTGAAATATAAAATCGCAAATTATAAGCAGTGTAAAAGCCCGATAGTAGCACACAGTTGAATATAGTAATGTAATGTATCGGCGTTACATACGTTAGCCAATATTGCTCCATCAGGACATGGCTTTCGGTGAGTTGCACCGCAAAATGCAACCGATAGTCATCGGGGCATGCAAAAAATAAAAACTACACAATCAAAACTGCGAGGCATATAGATTTCTAAAATTTAACTTTTTACAATTAAAAAAAATTGAACCATTAACCTTGTCACTTGAACCCTGAACCTTATCCTTTACTTTTGTTGTTACAAAAAATTACACATTGGTACAAGTAACAAACCAACTGATAGATCATTTGGCACACCTGAGCATGTTGCAGTTTGATGGGGACGAAAAAGAAGCCATCCGGCAGGATTTGGAGAACATGATAGGCTTTGTGGAAAAGCTGCAAGAGTTAGACACCACTGGTGTAGAACCCTTACGCCACATGAGTTTTGAAATAAATAAACTCCGCAATGACGTAGTAAAAGGCTCTGTAACTAGAGCTAAAGCCCTACAAAATGCCGGTAACCATACGGAGGCATTTTTTATGGTACCGAAGGTAATTTCTAGGTAACAGCCACGCTTTTGTAAATGATGTCAAATGCGTAATTTATAGTTTAGAGAGACGGCCATTTATTGCGTATGTTGATAAAAGATATAACTGTTCCACAATTTTTTTTTAATACGGTTAAATAGTAGTGCTAAATTTTAAAGGAGTCTCTTAATGCTACGGGATTAAAAACGCTAACCAATGTAGCAAAATAGCAGTACAAATGCCTGGCCCAATGGAAAAACAGGGTTTTACACATTTGTAATTTCATACATTCAAATTTTAAATCGTACATCTAAATGCAAGGCATCATTCACATAGAAGAAATACGGAAGAGCTACTTCATGGGCAACCAGGAACTGCAGGTGCTTAAAGGCATTTCGATAGACATTTACAAAAATGAATATGTGGCTTTGATGGGCCCAAGCGGCTCCGGCAAAAGCACCCTCATGAATATTATTGGATGCCTCGACAGCCCGACCGGCGGCAGATACATCCTCAACCAAAAAGATGTAAGCCGCATGGCCGATGACGACCTTGCCAGAGTGCGTAACGAGGAAATTGGTTTTGTGTTTCAGCAGTTTAATTTATTACCAAGGCTTACAGCAGTTGAAAATGTGGCGCTGCCATTGGTGTACGCTGGCTTCACCAAAAAGGAACGCATAGAAAAAGCCATGGCTATGCTGGAAAAAGTAAGCCTTACCGACCGCAGCCACCACAAACCGAACGAACTAAGCGGTGGCCAATGCCAGCGTGTGGCCATTGCCCGGGCATTGGTAAACGACCCTTCAATAATATTGGCAGATGAACCAACCGGTAACCTCGACAGTAAAACTTCGGTAGAAATTATGGACATATTCAGTGCCATACAAGCCGCCGGTAACACCGTGGTGCTGGTAACCCACGAAGAAGATATAGCAGCTTTTGCCAAACGGGTAGTAAGGCTGCGAGATGGCGTTATTGAAACAGATACGACTAAAGAGGTCATTGGGTCAGTAGGTCAGTAGGTCAATTTTTAAACAACAGTTGTGTCTACATACCGAACCTTACATTGTTAACTTTGTTACCAAACATAATGACCATTGCCTTAATGACCAATGACATTGACTAAAAAAAATGGCTTTAAAAATATATACCAAAACAGGCGACCTCGGAAAAACTTCATTAATAGGCGGCACTAAAGTGCCCAAAAGCCATATTCGTATTGAAACCTATGGCACGGTAGATGAACTGAATTCCCATATCGGTTTACTAACAGACCATTTAAAAGATGAACATACCAGAACGATATTAAAGGAAATTCAGGACCGTTTATTTACCATTGGTTCATCGCTTGCCTGCGACCCGGACCGGGAACCCTTAATGAAAATACCCGACCTGAAAGAAGCAGACGTTACACTGCTGGAAACAGAAATGGACAAAATGAACGAAGTGCTGCCAGCCATGCGTTTTTTTGTACTGCCCGGCGGCCATGTAAGCATTAGCCAGGCACACGTATGCCGCTGCGTATGCCGCCGTGCCGAACGCCTTTGTGTTAACATGCAGGAACACGACATTTTTGTGGAGCCCCTTGTAATAAAATACCTCAACCGCCTCAGCGATTATTTATTTGTGGTAAGCCGCTACGCCGGGCACTTACTCGGCGTGGCCGAAATAGCCTGGAAACCAAGGGTATAAAAGATTTTTTTCTTCGCTTTTTCGTATGAGGATTAGTTTTAAAAAAAAGCCCGTCATTGCGAAGCCGGTTCTTGCCGGCTGTGGCAATCCCCATGAAAATGTAAGACCTGTTTGAATAATAAATAAACCACCAAAACGAATAGCTGGGGGTTGCCACGTCGGGGCAATAACCCCTCCTGCCAATGACGACATAAACTTGTATCCTACAACAGCCAGCTAATATCATCACCCGGCGCAATTTCTTTTCGGATAAGCAAGTTGGTTCCTTCTTCCATTTGTAGTAAAATGCCGGGGCATTCGCCAATAAGGTGTAGTTGGTTATTTTCAAAATGCAGTGCAGTCCCTTCGGGCAGGCATACAATATCTAAACCCGGGTTTTCTATTAAAAATTCGGTCAGGCGGTCGTCTCGGGTTTCGCCGTTGTGGCCGGGTATTTTGTAGTTAAAATAATGTGGATTTAACTGAAAAGGAAACAGCCCTAATGCATTGAAGCTCTTCGGTTCCACAATCGGCATGTCGTTGGTAGTGCCAATGGTGGGCCCTGTAATATTAGAGCCTGCGCTCCAGCCTATGTATGGTGTACCGGCAGTTACTTTATCCCGGATAACATCCAGCACCTGTGCTTTGTAAATTTCGGCCAGCAGCTTAAAAGTATTGCCGCCGCCTACCATTATTACATCGGCACTGGCAATCGTGGTTTTGGCATTTTCGGGCAATACGGTAATAATGTTGTGGCCTAAGGCAGCCAACCCATTCCTTACTTTTTGGGTGTATGCCTCATTGCTAATCCCTACACCGGCAAAGGGTATAAATGCCAGGTTAAGCTGCGTTTCCCCAAGGAAATTTTGAATGACCGGAGCTGCGGATTCCAGATACCCGCCAGCGGCTACTGTGGAACTACTAAATGCAAGAATTCGGGATGACATGAAAGAATTTTTTGAGTATTTAAAATGAGATGTTTATTTGATGATAGGCCACCTTCACCGTGGTCGGTGTCCTCACCGACCACTGAATTTAATCGAATTTTGATTTTTTTTCAGCACTAGAAAACATCCCTCAAATGCGTAAGCAATCCAAATTCATCTACTCCGTTTTCATAAAAGTTGACCGATGAAAACCGATATTCCAAAGTGCTTTTGCACAATTGCCAATGCTGTTGCATCGGGTTCAAGTGCATATATTCTAATTTTTGCAAAGCCATTTTTAAGTCAAAAACATAAATGGCCAATTAGTCCCTTTGCCAGACATTGTGTTGCCTGTCGGATGCGGATACCACGTAATTTTTTAAAGATGCGTCACCTTCTAATTTCATTTTTTCCACAATGGACTTAGCCGTAAATTTCTCAAAACTGTTTTTGGGAAACTCTTTTCCGTTCATGGATAACTGTTCCCATAGCAGATGTATATGATTGGGCATTATTACATACCCATATATTTTTACCAATACCTTATTAACCAGCCATTGCAAGCTATTGATAATAATCATTTTGTTTTCGTCTGGCTTTAATAAATGCTGCCAGTTATTAATTGTTATCGTCCAGAAATAAATTTTGTTCAGGTCTGTGTATGAGTTGCGTTGGCCGTTGTATTGAAAATTTATTGATGACATAACATGTTTGATTGCAATGAATCGTGACGCAGTATGGCTCAAATTCAGTGGTCGGTGAGGACAACGACCACGGTGGCTGAAATTATTTAATTGCTGTGAAAGTAATTTTAAGAGGCCCTTTTAAGTCACTATTTATGGCTGGAATTAATAAGCCACCACCGGGCATTAAAAAAGCTTTGGATGGTCTATTTAATAGTTCTTCACTATTTCTCAGGATTAGTGTATTGCTTACTTCACCTGTTTTTTTATCTACATATACACTATAAAGGTTACTTGATTTAAAGTCATCGGTTTCCATTTTATTGGGGTTTCGAAGCGAATATTTGGAAAGTACATTTGCCGGAAGTTGATTCAGAACAAAGCGTAGCTTGGTTGAATCGTTCATAAAAGCCGTACCTCCAAATAAAGGCAATGAGGCAAATCCAGAAAATCCTGTTGATTGTGTGATGTCTAGATTTAAAGCGTATTTACTGCCATAAAAGCCACCGTAGCTACCTTTAAATTCCTCCATTTGATCACAAGGAATTCTTGTTGACCATATGGATTTTAATTGTTCATCAAAGCAAAAAATATTAAAATTACCTAAGTAAGATTTTGTACGTGTATATTGAATTCCTGATTGAGTTGGTGAGCCAATATATCCTGTTCCAATGCTATAACCTTGCATAGCAATAAAGGTTTTTCCACCTTCTTCAAAAAAACCAAAATAAATCGGTTTGGGATCTATTTCATAACTCAATTCGCCAGTTTCATTTCCTTTTTTAGAAGTACCCTGTAATGCAGGCAAAGGTTGCTTTGTGGCACTAAAATCTATGATAGTAGCCTGTATAATTGCAGCATCTAATAGGTTGTATCTGCAAATACCAAGTTTATCTGCATTAACCAAAAGGTCTTTAGAATTAATGCCAAACAAAACAGTCATTCTATTCAATTTTTCATTTACCCTAATTTTAGTAAACTCATGCAAGGGTGCATTAAATGAGTCTGGTACATTAAATTGTTTTGATAAAGCACCCGAAAAAGCGTAACGATAAACAGTCATATGAGAAAAAACTGCATCATCTTTTTTGCGTTTTCCGGCTTTATAATGTTTAGCATGAAAGTATATGCTTGAATCGCCAACAATAATTTCTGTTGGGTTAATTAATATTAACGAACTTTTCGGAATTTCAACGTTTCCTATTTGTATACTATTTAAACCATCAAAAGTGGTAACATTAAACTGCTGTTTATCATCATACATTGTGCTTTGCACCAAACAAAGTTTGGTATCTGTTGCATTACGTTGTATGTAATATCTAATAGTTGTTAATTCTTTACCTTTAATATCAAATGTTGCTAAATCTTTCATAGGTAATATAATAGTACCATTTGCCATATCTACAGAAGCATATTTAAATCTAATTCCCTTTTTAATTTCTTCAGAAACCACAATCATCATTTTGCCACCAATTGTTACAACTTGAAAAAAATCGTAATCCCCACCAAAGTCTGTCTCTGTGTATTCTTTTGAAAATATTTCATTGAGTTTATTATCGTACTTAAATAATTTATTAATTGTTTTATTGCTACCACCTAACAATATTTTAAACTTATTCATTTTTGTAGCCCGTTCAATAAAGTAAGTGCTATTTGCATCAGTATACACCTGATAAAAATCTATGTTTGAGTTATTGTACTCTTTCTCAGGAAAAGTTTTAGTTTTTACAGATTGACCCGAAACTCCTAAAGAAACGATTAAAAAGAAACTGAAGAACAAACAAGTTTTAAAGGTTTTGCTATTAAAAACCATAGTACTAATTTTTTAAGTTTTCTATGTTTAAAAAAATGGTTGAATGCAGTAGTCGGTGTCTTCACCGACCACTGTTGCTGAAATTTCAGAATGTCGTCTACATAAAAAATCACTCCCCAATCGCCGCTATCCCCGGCAACACTTTCCCTTCAAAATATTCCAGCATGGCGCCGCCGCCGGTGCTTACATAGCTTACTTTGTCGGCAAAGCCGAATTGGTTTACAGCACTTACACTATCGCCGCCGCCAACAAGGCTAAAAGCGCCGTTGGTAGTAGCTTCCGCCACCGCCACTGCTATGGCCTTGGTTCCTGCCTGAAATTTTTCCATTTCAAAAACACCCATCGGGCCATTCCATAAAACGGTTTTGCTGCGGCGGATAACTTCTGCAAAAATGCCACAGGCTTTGGGGCCAATGTCCAATCCCATCCAGCCGGCTGGTATGGCATCGCTTGGGCGTACTTCGGTATTGGCATCGGCGGCAAATTTGTCAGCAATCACACTGTCTTCCGGCAGGTGGATGCTTACACCTTTTTCGGTGGCTTTGGCCAGCAGGTCAATAGCTGTTTGCAGACGATCTTCTTCGCAAAGGCTGTTGCCGATTTCTCCGCCACGGGCTTTCATAAAAGTATAAGCCATACCGCCGCCAATGATGATGTCGGTGGCTCGGTCCAGCAGCATTTCTATAATTAATATTTTGTCTGAAACTTTTGCCCCGCCGATGATGGCTGTAAATGGCTTTTGCGATTGGTGCATTACTTTTTCGGCACTCATCACTTCTGCTTCCATCAGCAGGCCAAACATTTTTTTATCTGCAGGAAAATATTTTGCAATCACGGCTGTGCTTGCATGGGCACGGTGGGCGGTGCCAAATGCATCGTTTACATACACGGTTCCCAATTTGCTAAGTTTTTCTGCAAAAGCTTCGTCGCCTTTTTCTTCCTCTTTATAAAAACGAAGGTTTTCCAACAACAACACTTCGCCCTTGCCCAGCATATTGGCTGTAAGAAAAGCCTGTTCCCCAATGCAGTCGTTGGCAAAAAACACTTTGGTTTCGCCTCCCAATAATGCATGCAGGTGTTTTACCAAATGCTTTAGCGAATATTTTTCGGCAGGACCATCTTTTGGGCGGCCAAAATGACTCATAAGTATAACACTACCACCATCTCCCAGTATTTTTTTAATGGTAGGTATCGTACCGGCCATGCGGGTATCGTCGGTAATTTCAAAATCGCTGTTCAGCGGCACATTGAAATCTACACGAACAAGGGCTTTTTCGCCGGCAAAGTTGAAATCTGAAAATTTAGTCATGATGTTAATGTTGTTGATTATTACTTAGCTATTTAAAAAAATTATGCAACTGCAATGTAAGTGTATATGGGCTTTTTTTGAAAACTTGTAGTTTTCGTAAAAAGCCATATAAGAAGATTGAAAAAGTGAAATACTGAAATGAACAAAACCAAAAATGCTTTAAATGTGTTGGCTTCTTTCCGGTTGCCTGTTGTATTAACTATTGGCTGTTTATTCCTCAAAATTTCTTAAAAAACACCGTTTCATGGCTGTTCGGTTTCGTGTGATATGCTATTTTTATTTTTAAACTATATAAACCCTGAAATCATGAAAAGAAATTTTATCGCTGTTGTTTCGCTGGTATTATGTGTAAACTTAGTTACCTCACAAGGTGTAGGCATTGGCACCACCACACCGTCTGCAAATGCCGCTTTAGATGTATCCAGTACCAATAAAGGTCTGATGCTACCACGGGTTAACGACACCACTTTAGTAACCAACCCAAGTGCCGGATTGCTTATTTACAATAGAAAAACAAACACCCCTGCTTATCATGATGGCAGCAAATGGCAGAGTGTTTTTACAGCCATGGCTACCGATTCCATTACCTATACCGTTTCGGGTACTACGGGCGGTATAGTAGCAGGCACTTACAGGTGTATGCCGTTTAATGCTTCAATTCTTACACAACCCATGGCCTTACCGGCTTTTTATTTTGAGTTTACCAAATCTTTAGATATTAACTCCATTGCATTTACCAAAATATCAGCTTTGGGGCAGGTAGTTACATCACCCAATTTCATTGAGTTTAAAGTGTTTACACCGGGTACTACTACACTTACATATTCAGTAAAACTTAGCACCTGGAGAGTGGGTGACATACATACAAAAATTGAAAATGGAAAAATGGTAGAATCAATCGTCCTATCTGCAAATATTTTCGGCTACAAGGATTGGGTTAATAACAAATCTTTTGCTTACAACATCAGCACAAATACAGAAGTGTCTTATTAGTAACCTTTTATGTTCTATTATTTGGTTTCAGTCTTGTACTAAAAAAAAGTGCTGTTTACAAGACAGCACTTTTTTTATTGGGATATTGTAAAATTACTTGCTGATTAATCCGGCAAAATAATTAACGGTACGAACCAACTGGCTAACATAGCTCATTTCATTATCGTACCAGCTAACGGTACGTACTAATTGCACATCGCCTACGGTTTGTACCCGTGTTTGAGTTGCATCAAACAATGAACCGTAAGTAGTACCAATAATGTCGGTGCTTACAATTTCATCTTCTGTATAACCGTAGCTTTCGTTAGATGCGGCTTTCATCGCTGCATTTACTTCTGCCACGGTGGTTTTTTTACCAAGTACCACTGTAAGTTCAGTAAGTGAACCGGTGATGGTTGGTACACGTTGTGCACTACCATCAAGCTTGCCTTTTAATGCAGGCAACACCAAACCAATGGCTTTGGCGGCACCAGTACTGTTGGGCACAATGTTCTGTGCAGCAGCCCTTGCACGGCGAAGGTCGCCTTTGGCGTGTGGAGCATCCTGTGTATTCTGATCGTTGGTATAGGCATGGATGGTCGTCATCAGGCCGTTTACAATACCGTAGGTATTTTCAAGTACCTGTGCCATTGGTGCAAGGCAGTTGGTGGTGCAGCTTGCACAACTGATTACAGTTTCGCTGCCATCTAAAATGGTATGGTTTACGTTAAAAACAATCGTTTTTAAATCGCCGGTGGCCGGTGCAGAAATTACTACACGTTTGGCACCTGCGGTAATATGGGCTTCGCATTTGTCTTTATCGGCAAAAAAACCGGTACACTCTAATACCACATCCACATCATGGGCACCCCATGGTATCTGTGCAGGATCTTTTTGGGCATATATTTTTATTTCGTGGCCTTCTACATTGATACTGCTTTCGCCGGCGGTTACATTTTTTTCAAAACGGCCCTGTGCACTATCGTATCTAAGCAAATGCGCCAATACGGCCGGGGAGGTAAGGTCGTTGATGGCTACTACTTCAATACCTTCCATATTAAATATCTGACGATATACCAGGCGGCCTATGCGGCCAAAACCATTGATTGCTACTTTTACGCTCATAACTAAAAATTAAAAATTTGAGGATTTGTGTTTCATTGTTTGTTCGGCGAAAATAAGTCCTTTGGGTAAGAATAATTACATGATATTTTAACTAATCTGCTTGTTATTAGGGTATTTTACGTCCAAAACGTTTAACAACCGGTTGTTTTAATTCCTTTGTGGTATTGGCTTTGCCATAAAAAAAGCCATAACTGTAAAAAATAAATTTGCCCAAAAGGATTGAGACCCTATTTTTGCAGCCCATAAAGAAAAACGGAGCGTTGGTCAAGGGGTTAAGACACCTCCCTTTCACGGAGGAATCACGGGTTCGATTCCCGTACGCTCTACCAAAACAATTAAAACCACCTTCCGAGGTGGTTTTTTAATTATTACCTGTATTCGCCAACTATGCATTGAGTAGTGAAAAAACAAACTGAATATATGATGGTCTCACCCACGACATAGCTGATAGGCTACCTAGGCATGAAAGTGGATACGAGGTTATTACAAGACCTTACAGACCTTTTAATGCAATTTTTTTAGCGCATACCTTTAATAGAATTGAAACAAAAAGAATAGAAAAATGGTACAAAACCTCTTATGGAAAAGAAATAATTAAAAATTATTAGATGAAATAAAAATAGGAGGAATCAAGAACAAGTCTATCAAAAGGTAGATTCGATTCCCGGACTTGTTTGCTAAGCAGCAAAAGCACCACAAGAAGTCAAAAGCCACCTCTTGGGTGGTTTTTGAGTTCTTGTGGTGCCAATTCGTTCGTTGTTCAAGCGTTACATATACACTTGTAAATTTATTCCATATTTTAGAGGCTCCATAAATTTTTTAATTGCTTTTTAGCCCTAAACATTTTTAACGATGGCCTTGCTTGTCCCACCCTCTGTAACATCTGTGTCTGCGGCAGAAAAACCAAAAGGAAGTTTTCTGCTTCCTTTTATACTGGTAACAAGCCTGTTTTTTTTCTGGGGCTTTGTACACAACCTCGACCCAATACTGATTCCACATTTACGTAGGGCATTTAGCTTAAGTACATTACAGGCTTCACTTGTAGACTCGGCTGTGTTTATAGCCTATTTTCTAATGGCCATTCCTGCGGGTATCATTATGAAAAAATATGGCTATAAATCTGGCATACTCATAGGGCTGGCACTATTTGCTATTGGGTGCTTTTTGTTTGTACCCGCCGCCAATACCATGCAGTATGCATTCTTTTTGGGGGCATTATTTGTGGTAGCCTGTGGCCTTACCATTTTAGAAACAGCTGCTAACCCATATGCCACTATTTTGGGCAACCCCGATACTGCTACCCAAAGGCTTAACCTAGCCCAATCATTTAACGGCCTTGCAGCATTTGTGGCGCCGATTGTTGGTGGTAAATTTATTTTGTCGCAAAACCCTGTTACGGATGCTGAACTTGCTAAAATGACTGGAGAAGCAAAAACCGCATACCTGCTTTCTGAAACAAGTACGGTAAAACTTCCGTATATTATTTTAGGAGCTACCATTTTATTTATGGCTGCCATTTTCTACTTTTCAAAATTGCCCGATAAAAAAGATGATGGAGCCGAGTCCGGCAAGGGATTTTTCCATGCATTTAAACACCGCCATTTAACCTGGGCAGTGGTGGCACAGTTTTTTTATGTGGGTGCACAGGTTTGCATTATGAGCTTTTTGATTTTGTTTGCTACAAAGGCAGCAAACATTACCGAAAAAGAGGCCTCTTATTACGCTGGTGCGGCAGGGTTAGCCTTCATGATTGGCCGGTTTGCAGGCACTTTTCTTATGAAATACATTGCACCGCCAAAACTGCTTGCCCTGTACGCAATGATGTGCATGGGTCTATGTTTGGTTACCATTTTTGCATCAGGAATCGTAACGCTTTACGCAGTTATAGGCATTGCATTTTTTATGTCTATTATGTTTCCCACTATTTTTGCTCTTGGTATAAACGGCCTAGGTAACGATACAAAAGCAGGTTCAAGCCTCATTATTATGTCGATTGTTGGCGGAGCAATTTTGCCACCCATACTTGGACAGATTGCAGATATAACAGGCAATATCCAATTGGGCTATTTTGTGCCACTTGCCTGCTTCGCAGTGATTTTATTTTTTGGATTGAAAGGCTATAAAGAAACGGAACCCCATTAAAACACCTACCTATACCTAAGTATGAAACGCTACTGCCTTGCACTTGATTTAAAAGACGACCCGGCCCTGATTGCCGAATACGAACATTGGCATAAAGCCGAAAATTGTTGGCCAGAAATTAAGAAAAGCATCAGCGATTCAGGTATTACCAATATGGAAATTTACCGCACCGGCAATCGGCTTTTTATGATAATGGATACTGATAAAACTTTTAGTTTTGAACACAAAGCAGCTATGGACGCCACCAACCCAAAAGTGCAGGAATGGGAACAATTAATGTGGAAATTTCAACTGGCATTACCCTGGGCTAAAGAAGGAGAAAAGTGGATTTTTATGGATAAAATTTTTACATTTTAAATCCATAGCTAATTTCTGCTGCTTCAACCTTTTACAGACCCAAGGCTGAAGCCTTGGATTAGGAAATAAGTTTAATTGAATTTGAGAGAATGAACTGGAGACCTTGGGGAATAAAAAAAGGAAACAGCTAATTTCCTAATCCTGCCCTTCTGGGTAGGATAAGTAAAAATCTAGCAAATTTCAGCAACATGCCATCACCACTAACAGAAAATATCCGAATAGACAGCCACCAGCATTTCTGGCATTACAATACTGCAAAACAAAGCTGGATGGATGATGAAATGTCGGTAATCCGTAAAGACTTTTTACCACAAGATTTAGCGCCTATTTTGTTAGAAAATAATATTGCAGGCTGCATAGCTGTAGAAGCTGATCAAACAGAAGCAGAAACAGATTTTTTATTACAACTGGCCAAAGAAAATTCATTTATAAAAGGCATTGTAGGCTGGGTAAATTTAACAGCTGAGAATATCCATGAAAGATTGGCCCATTATGCACAATACAATATCATCAAGGGATTTAGGCATGTACTGCAAAGTGAGGAGCCTGAATTTATGCTGCAGTCCAACTTTTTAAAAGGTATTGCTGCTTTAGAAAAACATGGCTTTACTTACGATATTCTAATTTTTCCCAAACACCTAAAAGCTGCAACAGAATTGGTGCAAAAATTCCCCAATCAACCCTTTGTAATTGACCATATTGCCAAGCCATATATTAAGGCCGGATTGATAGACGAATGGCAGGAGGATATGGCCAAAATTGCCCGGCATAATAATGTGTATTGTAAAGTAAGTGGAATGGTAACCGAAGCTGATTGTAATATCTGGAAGCCCGAAGATTTTACGCCATATATAGATGCCGTAGTAAATACATTTGGCACCAAAAGAATAATGTATGGCAGCGACTGGCCAGTATGCCAAGTGGCAGGCAGTTATAAGCAGGTGCTGCAAATTGTACAGCAATATTTTTCATCTTTTTCGGTAGATGAACAACAAAACATTTTTTGCAATACTGCCACCCGTTTTTACAGGCTATAAATTTTCAATGTAAAATGAACGAACAAAAGAAAATAATACTGCCTCCGGTAATATTTGGCACCAGCTGCCTAGGCAATATTTACGAAGCCACCACTTACGAAACCAAGCTGGCCATTGTAAGGGCATGTGTAGAAAACAGCCCCGGCACTCCCGTTTTTGACAGTGCCGGAAAGTATGGTGCTGGGCTATCTTTAGAAATGCTGGGCAAAGCATTAAAAGAACTGGGCGTGAAGCCAAACGAGGTCATCATAAGTAATAAACTGGCCTGGTACCAAACGGAACTTACCACGCCGGAACCCACTTTTGAAAAAGGTATTTGGATGGATATAAAAAAAGATGCCGTGCAAAAAATAAGCTACGAAGGCATACTGGAATGTTTTCATCAGGGGAACGAATTGCTGGGAGATTACAGTTCGCAACTAGGCTCTGTACACGACCCCGACGAATACCTGGCAGCAGCTACCGATGCGGCTGACGAAATCAAGCGATACAATGATATTTTAGGTGCTTACAAAGCCTTAACAGAATTGAAAGCAGCAGGCAAAATAATGGGTGTAGGCGTAGGCAGTAAGCAATGGAAAGTAATACAGCGCATAGCTGCCGATGTAGAACTGGATTGGGTGATGATAGCCAACAGCCTTACCCTGTACAGCCATCCTAAAGAATTGATTGCATTTATTGCAGCACTCCATCAAAAAGGCGTAGCTGTAATAAACTCAGCTGTTTTTAACGGCGGCTTTTTAATTGGCAGCAATTTTTATAACTATGTAGATGTGGATAACACTACAGAAGTTGGACAGGCTTTATACCAATGGCGAACTGATTTTTTTACCATTTGCCAGCAGTTTGGCATACAGCCCGCCGAAGCCTGTTTTAATTTTGGCTTCCATATTCCTGGCATTGTAAGTGTGGCATTAAGCACAACCAAACCAGAAAAAGTAAAAGGTAATATAGCCATGGCCACAAAGAAAATTTCGCCAGCATTTTGGGAGGCAATAGTGGAGAAAGGGCTGATGAAAAAGGAAGTGCTTGGATAAATAGTCGTCATGGCTATCTGGCCGCCGTGGTAGGTTAAAACACCGACCCCGGTTTAGAATCAATAGCACGGATTCGTCCAATTTCAAAAAAAATAGAAAATTTATTCCCCCTGATATCACACCACATACGTTACCCCTTCCAACGCCAGTTCCGTGTTTTCAAAAACTTCGGTGGCTTCTCTCAGCATTTCCGTCAGGTCTTCGTAACGGCTGCTGAAATGGCCTATCAGTAAGCGTTTGGCCGTGGCTTGCAATGCAATTTTGGCCGCTTGTTCGCTGGTGCTGTGGAAACGTTGGGTGGCTTTGTCTTCATCCATTTTCATGTAAGTGCTTTCGTGGTACAGCATATCTACGCCATCAAAATAGCTGCAAAGGCTGGTATCGTAAATGGTATCGGCACTAAAGGCGTAAGAGCGGCCTTCGGTATTTTTAATGGTTACCAATTCATTTTTTACAGTTCCGCCATCGGTGGTGGTATAATCTTCGCCTTTTTGAAGGCTGGCATAAAAACTGAACGGTATCTGGTACTGTTTTACAGCTTCGGCGTTTATTTTACGGGGCATCTTTTTTTCTCTGAAAACAAAACCGAAACAAGGTATGCGGTGCTGTACCGGAAAACACCACACGTCCATTTTGTCGTAGTCCATTATTTTGCTAAAACTATCTGGGTGGGCATGAAAATGTATGGTAAAGGGCAGGTTGGTACTTGCAGCTTCCAGGTGGATATCAATTACTTTTTTAAGAATAGCTGGTCCGTAAATATGCAGCGGCACACTTCGGCCGCTGAGACCCATGCTGGTAATCAGGCCTATCAGGCCAAAATAATGATCGCCATGCAGATGGCTGATGAAAATATGATTGATACGGCTACCACGGATTTTGTATTTAACAATCTGCATCTGCGTGCCTTCGCCGCAATCTATAAGCAATACCTGGTCGTCAAAGGTGAGTGCCTGTGATGTAGGATGCCTGTCGAAGGCTGGTATAGCGGAGTTGTTTCCGAGTATCGTTAAGCCAAACAATGGTAATGTGTTTTGTTAGTTTTCAAAGTTTACAAATGCAATTCGTTCACAAGTTTACGAGTTTACAAGTTCACAAGTTTACTCATTCTCAATATTATCTATTATTGAATTCCCTAGCTTGTAAATGAACAAGTGAAACATCTGAACAAGTGAACATCTGAACTATTGAAACATCTGAATAAGTGAAAAATCTGAACAAGTGAAACATCTGAACAAGTGAAACATCTGAATAAGTGAAACATCTGAACTACAGGAACAAGTGAACAATTGAACTATGCTTCATCAAAAAATTCCTTTTCTATTTCTTCCATCTGAACAATATCCCAGGCTTCGCTAAGGGTTGGGGTAATGTTCATGGTTTCCAGTAGTTGAGCTTCGTCTAGCAATTTTTCTATTTGCGGCTGCACTTCGCATATTACAAACGAAGCGCCGTTATCGTAGAAATTTTGTTGAATTAAAACTAAGGCTTCGGCAGCTTCCATATCTATGGTCTGCACATCCGTCAGTTGCAGTATTATATTTTTTACTGCATTTTGTAAGTAAGGATTCAACAAAGCAGATAGTTCCGCTGTCATATTAGCAGCAAGATGGGGTTCGGCAAGCCTTATTTCGTGGAATTTTTCTTTGGTATCAGTTTTGAGGAACATAATTGAAAATTTTGAATTTACGATTTCAGATTTACGATTGGTTTTAAGCAAACAGTTTGGATATTTTACTGTCTTATTTTAGATAAGTTTTAAATTCCTTCTTTTTAAAATTTAGTTCTTGGTATTTATTCGAATAACATTTTGTGTTTTACCTGCAAATCGCATTGCATTTATCAATGAAACTATTTACTTATTTCTGATGGTTTAATTGTTTTTATTGATGTAAAAATGTATTTCCAGTATGACTTGTTAATTGAAATACGGCTTTAAAAATTTGTAGCTATATTCAAAAATATACGACTCCGGATTAAGTAAATCGCAAATCGTAAACTAAAAATCGCAAATCAAAATAATTCACACAATAAGCAATTGCCCCACACTTGCAACCGAAAATAATGGTTAATATTGTAACAACAGTAAGATGAAAATAACAACTATGGATAATAATTTTTCAGCCCAGGTAAAAGAAATCATCAGTTATAGCCGCGAAGAAGCTTTGCGATTGGGCAATGACTTTATCGGTATTGAACACCTCTTGTTAGGATTGATTCGTGACGACGAAAACACTGCCATAAGAATCCTTAAACAATTCAACGTGGACCTTTTTGAATTGCGTAAAGAAGTGGAAATAGCTGTAAAGGATAAAACAGGTAAAAACATCGCTAACATTAATAGCCTACCACTTACCAAACAGGCCGAGAAGGTAATACGGGTAACAGTGTTAGAGGCAAAGGCCTTAAAAAGCCAGTTTGTAGAAAGCGAACATTTAATGATGAGTATTCTCAAAAACAAAGAGAACATTGCTTCTCAAATATTAGGCCAGCAATACGGTGTGGATTATGATGCTTTTCGCAACGAACAGGGCATGGTAAAAAGCCCCGACAATCCCACAAAATCGGAATATACCGGCGACGATGACGACGATTTTGAAGAAGAAAGAAAAGGTGGTTTTGGCAATCAGCCGGGTAAAGGTGCAAGCAGGCAGCAACAGCAGCAGGCCAATGCAAAAAGTAAAACGCCCGTACTTGATAATTTTGGCAGAGATATTACTAAGATGGCCGAGGCCGGAACCCTGGACCCAATAGTAGGCCGTGAGCAGGAAATAGAAAGAGTGTCGCAGATTTTAAGCCGCCGTAAAAAGAACAATCCCATTTTAATAGGCGAGCCCGGCGTGGGTAAAACGGCCATTGTAGAAGGCCTAGCCCTAAGAATCGTACAACGTAAAGTAAGCCGTGTACTGTTTGATAAAAGGGTTGTGAGTTTAGATTTGGCGGCTTTAGTAGCCGGTACCAAATACCGTGGCCAGTTTGAAGAAAGGATGAAAGCCATTATGAACGAACTGGAAAAAAACCGGGATGTTATCTTGTTTATTGATGAAATACATACAATAGTTGGTGCAGGCGGAGCAAGCGGCTCACTAGATGCCAGCAATATTTTTAAACCAGCCCTAAGCCGTGGCGAACTACAATGCATAGGCGCCAGCACACTGGATGAATACCGCCAGTATATAGAGAAAGATGGAGCGTTAGATCGTCGTTTTCAAAAGGTTTTGGTAGAGCAGCCAAGTGTGGAAGAAGCTATTGAAATACTTACCAATATTAAAAGCAAGTACGAAGAGTACCACAATGTGGACTATAGCCCGGCCGCCATAGAAGCCTGTGTAAAACTGAGCGACCGCTACATGACCGACAGACTTTTGCCCGACAAAGCCATTGATGTAATGGATGAAGTAGGTGCAAGGGTTCACCTTAAAAATATTAACGTTCCAGAGAATATTTTAGATCTGGAAAAGAAAATAGAAGATATAAAACTGGAGAAAAATAAAGTGGTAAAAAGTCAGCGTTTTGAAGAGGCCGCCTCTTTACGTGACGCCGAAAAACGCCTAGCCGAACAATTGGAAGCCGCAAAAGCCGCGTGGGAAGAAGACAGCAAAAACAAACGGTTTCCTATAAACGACGAAGCCATTGCCGAAGTGGTAAGCATGATGACCGGCATACCTGTAAAACGCATGGTGCAGGCGGAAACGGAGAAGCTTCGTAAAATGAACGAAGACATGATGGGCATGGTGGTAGGCCAAAACGAGGCGATTACAAAAGTGGTAAAAGCCATACAACGTAACCGTGTAGGTTTAAAAGATCCTAAAAAGCCCATCGGTACATTTATTTTTCTTGGCCCAACGGGTGTTGGTAAAACAGAATTGGCCCGGTCGCTGGCTAAATACATGTTTGATAGTGAAGATGCACTCATACGTATAGATATGAGTGAATACATGGAAAAATTCAGCGTAAGCCGTTTAATAGGAGCTCCTCCCGGCTATGTAGGTTACGAAGAAGGTGGACAGCTAACTGAAAAAGTGCGCCGCAAACCTTATAGCGTAATCCTGCTGGATGAGATTGAAAAAGCCCATCCGGATATTTACAATATTCTGTTGCAGGTGCTAGATGATGGCCAGCTAACCGATGGCCTTGGCCGTAAAATCAACTTTAAAAACACGATGATCATCATGACATCGAATATCGGTGCACGGCAGTTGAAAGATTTTGGTGATGGCGTAGGTTTTGCCACAGCTAACCGCCAAACCAATATAGACGAGAACAACAAAGCGGTAATAGAAAAAGCCCTGAAACGCACATTCAGTCCGGAATTTCTCAATCGAATTGATGATGTAATCATCTTTAACAGCCTTACCAAAGAAAATATTTTCGACATCATAGATATACTGATGAAGAATGTATTAAAACGGATGAATGCCCTTGGTTTCTCGTTAGAATTATCTGCAGATGCTAAAGATTTTATAGCTGAGAAAGGCTACGACAGCCAGTTTGGCGCAAGGCCACTGCACAGGGCTATTCAGAAATACCTAGAAGATCCGCTGGCCGATGAAATACTAAACATGACCATTAAAAACGGCGATGTGCTGGTAGGTAATCTAGATAAAGAAAATCAGAAAATTACTTTCACATTTAAACAAGGTGCAGTAAAAGAGATAGACACAACTGTTGTTTAAACATACAGTTGAAATAAAAGAAGGGGCATCATAAAGTTGCCCCTTCTTTTTTAAAAAACTACACTCCAACTTAATACCCTCAGAACAACTTACCCTGAGATCTGAAACCGCTTGTTATTCGTAGTATAAAAAGCGCAATAGTAGTAGCCGCATCCGCCTTATGCAACTCGTCTTAATATAGAAGAAGAATGGCTGATATAGTCTTTGATAAGGAAGGAGGAACAAGGGCATATTATTAAATCCACACAGTATTATGAGGCTCCATTCCATTCTATCAGGGCAAGGTTTTCGCTAGGTTTAAGAGAAAAATGATTCAATCAAAAAATTGAATTACAATATATTCTATACAAATAATTTTACCTTTTTTACGAAACACATTACCCATCACCATTTACCTTATACCATATACCTTCTACCCTTTTAGCCTTCGCCCTCGCAGCCTTTTGGGTGCCCCAAAGCAAAGCTGCCAAAGCAGCAAACTGGGGCAGATTTAAGAACGAAAAATAAAAAAGCAGTAACAGCCACAACCCAATTGGGCATATTGGTAAAGCCGGCACATTATAGAGTTTGTGTAAAATACCACATGGTTGGCAAAGCCACGTTACAACCAACATTGCATTGTGTAAAAGAAAATGCAACGTTACGGAAGGCTAAGATGCAAACAGTAAATGGCTGCTTGCAGAAGTTGTGGTAATAAATTCAGAACTCCTTACCCTTTGACCTGAAACAGCTTATTATTCGCAGTCTAAAAAGCCGGATAGTAGCAGCCAGTTGAATGGAGTCCCGAAATGCTTCGGGATTCAAAACGTTCGCCAATGTCGCTCCATCAGGGCAAGGCTTTCGCTGGGTTCCGCCCCGAAATAATCCACCGATATTCATCGGGGCAGGCGGGGCTGGCAAAAAAAGAAAAATTACGCAATCAAAACTGCGAGGGGTAAGGAGTTCTGAAATTAACGGATGTGCTTACCGGCCAAAATCGTCCGAAACCCGAACAATATCGTCTTCATCGCTAGGGTTTTCAAGATCGGTATGTTGCCAAATTTCGGCTATAACGCCCCAAGTATCCAAGCCAATAAGGCGGTGGCGTTTGCCCTGATACAATTTAATAATATCGCCTGGCTGCAGTATTTGTTGTTCCTCTTCATCGTTAGTATCGCTAGTGGCTACGGCTGCAGTGCCCCCAATACATTTCCATATTTCGGCACGGCGGTGGTGGTATTGCCAGCTTAATCTTTTATTGGGTGCCACCATTAAAATTTTGGGGCTGAGCTTTTCTGTAATCTTTAGCTCATCAAAATTTTCGAGGGGGAAATAATAAGCGGCAAACTGTGCGGCCTGTGCTTCATCTATTACATAAAAGCCGCCCCATGGGCGTTCTGCATCCTGCTTAACGATGGTAAAGCCTTGCTGTGCCAGCATTTCGGCTGCCTGCTTAAAAGTGGTTTGGTCGTGAATCATTCGGTAAAGAAAAGAAATTTTACAAAACACTTTGTGTTCATTTAAAAAAAACAGCCAACATAAAATCTGCTACAAAATGGCTTCCGATAGCGTTAGGGTTTACTTTGTTGGTGGCAAGTATGTTCTTCTTCTTTTTCTCCATACTCAGAACTCCTAACCTTGAAAACTGAAACCGGTTATTATTCAGAGTATAAAAGCCAGATACAAGCACACACCTGAACGGTGTACGGTAATACTTGGAGATTAAAAAAAATATCAAATGTCGCTCCATTAGGGCACCTTTTTTGCTAGGTTTCACCTCAAGAAGCCACTAATTTTTACCGGGGCAAGCAAAAAATAGAAAAAAAAACAAAATCAAAACTACGAGAGACTAGTAACTCTGAACTTAAAAAAAAGAAGACATTTCTGAATTCTCAATTATTGAAACTTTTTAGGGATATTTTAAGCATACAAACTTCGGGCTATACCCATTTCCAAACCACGCAATTCGGCAAGGCCACGAAGGCGGCCAATAGCAGAATAGCCGGGATTGGTTTTCTTGTTCAGATCGTCCAGCATTTGGTGACCATGATCCGGCCGCATGGGGATGTTTAGGCCACGGTGCCTCATCAGTTCCACAATGGCTTTTACCACATCGTACATGGGTACATCGCCTTCCAGGTGATTTGCTTCGTAAAAATTACCGTCGGCATCCCGTTGGGTACTTCGGAGATGGATGAAATTGATTCGGCTGCCCAAACGGGTAACCATGCCTGGCAAATCGTTATCGGCCCGTACCCCAAACGAACCAGTACAAAAGCATGAACCATTACTTACGTTAGGTACGGCTGTAAATAAATCGTTCATATCCTGCTCGGTGCTTACCACTCTTGGCAAACCCAAAATCGGATACGGAGGATCGTCGGGATGGATGACCAGCTTTATACCCACTTCATCGGCAACAGGACAAACCTGCTGCAGGAAAAAGATAAGATTGGATTTTAATTTGGCAGTATCTATACCAGCGTACGCATCCAAAGCCTGTTGAAATTGTTGCAGGGTAAAGCTTTCTTCGCTGCCGGGCAAGCCGGCGATGATATTCCTTTGCAGTAGTAATTTCTCATCATCGCTCATCGCATCAAAATGCTGACAGGCTTTAGCTTTCACCGCTTCTGTATAATCATTTTCGGCACCTGCCCTCTTAAGCATGTACAGATCGAAAGCTACAAAAGCAGCCATTTCAAAACGCAAAGCTTTGGAGCCATCTTCAACTATGTATGCAAGGTCAGTCCTTGTCCAGTCGAGAACAGGCATAAAATTGTAGGTCACAATTTTTACACCACATGCAGCCAGATTTTTAAGCGATTGTTTATAATTTTCTATGTATTGCAGGTAGTCGCCGGTTTGGGTTTTAATGGCTTCATGTACAGGTACGCTTTCCACTACATTCCATTGCAGGCCTGCAGCTTCCACTTCCTGTTTGCGTTTTATAATTTCTTCCACCGTCCAGATTACCCCGTTTTTAATATGGTGAAGGGCAGTTACTACACCGCTGCAACCGGCCTGCCTTATGTCGGCTAGGCTTACCGGATCGTTAGGGCCGTACCAGCGCATGGTTTGGTCCATGTAATAGATTTGTTTGTTCATTTTTTTCCCAAGCCTAAAGGAAAGGGTTAGTATATTGGATGAAAAAATATTTTTAGCCACAAAGAACGAAGGGACAAAGTTTCACAAAGAGAAAGAACCACCTCCGTCCGGCAAGAACTGGCCACCTCCGCCAGCGGAGGACACAGAAAACTAAACCCCGCCAAAAATGCTGAAGCCACCATCTACACAAATCATGGAGCCTGTTACAAATTTTGATGCGTCGCTGAGCAGCCATACCAATGCTCCAATTAGCTCTTCGGGTTCGCCAAAACGTTTAAAGGGCGTTTGGGTAATTACTTTCTGGCCCCGTTCGGTGTAGCCGCCATCCGGCGTGGTAAGCAGGTTACGGTTTTGTTCGGTGAGGAAAAAGCCCGGAGCCAATGCATTCATGCGGATTTTATCGCCGTAGCGGTTTGCCAGTTCTACAGCAAACCATTGGTTGTAGCAATCTACGGCAGCCTTGCCCATATTGTAACCGAGCACTTTTGTAATGGCCCGTTTGCTGTTCATGCTACTGATGTTTACTATACTGCCTTTGCCGCTTTTGGCTATGGCTTCGCCAAAAATCTGAGTGGGTATAATGGTGCCCCACAGATTGATGTCCATCACTTTTTTCATACCGGCCATGCTCATAGCAAAAATGCTTTGGTCAGGTTGTAATACGCCTTCGGGGGCATTGCCGCCTGCTGCATTTACCAGACCGTCTATTCGGCCCCATTTGGCCAGCACGGCTTCCCGGGCTGCTACCAGTTGGGCTTCATCCATCGCATCTGCTATTAGAGCAATGGCTTCGCCACCGGCGGCATTTATTTCATCGGCCCGTTGGTTGGCCACTTCGGCATTGCGGCCCAGGATACCTACTTTGCCTCCGGCTGCTACGATGCCTTTTATAAATGAATAACCAAGAATACCGGTTCCGCCGGTTACTACGATTACCTTGTCTTTGAGAGAGAAATTTTCGAGGGACATGAATTGATGGTTTATCCTTTTTATAATCTATAAGTCAATGGTCAATAGGAATTAGGAAGTACCCAGCAGTTCGCTCCTGTTGATTTTAATAATTATTATTTGCTGTGGTACTGAGCAAGAGCTTTCGTAATATAGAATGGAAATATTCTTAATGCCATTAGAAAAAGAATAGGTTTAAGGTATTAATTATTTGCGAAAACAGTTGATTTCGAAATAAGTATCCTAAACTAGCATTGTAGTAAAAAACAGGATTAACTAGTTTGCAGTCTGTGCTACTATTATCAAGAAAGCGATTCTAAAAAAAGCAATCTTTTTATACTCTATTAATTTTCAATATTAAATTTTTCGATATTACTCAAATAAAAATCCTGCTTTAGCAGGATTCAGTCTTTTCTTTTAAAAATACAAATGCTGCAACAGCCATCCCGGCTGAATACCCAGAATAATGATTAGCACTGCCACAGCTATCAGCACATACTTAAACATGGGTGTGGCTTCTATCTTTTGGCCTTCGCCATTTTTAAAGTACATGGCCTGTATTACCCGGAAATAATAGTACACACTTACCGCTGCACAAAGCATGGCAATGATAAATAACCAAATATAACTGCCACTATTTTGCATGGCCGCAGATACAATATAGAACTTGGCAAAGAAGCCCGCTGTTAAAGGGATGCCGGCCAGCGACAAAAAGAAAACTGCATTGAGCAAGGCCAGCAAGGGTTCTTTTTTGGCAAGGCCATTATAGCCATCAAAAGTGTAATCGTCCATGCGGTTTAAGATGGCAAAAATGCCAATCGTAGCCAGACAATAAGCGGCAGCGTAGAGGATAATAGCTTCTTTGGCTTCCTGGTTAAAGGCAAATAATGCAAACATCATAAACCCTGCTTGTGCTATAGAACTATAAGCCAGCATCCTTTTTACACTTTGCTGAAACACTGCGGTGATATTACCAATTAATAAGGTTGCGGTAATAATAACTGCTACAAGCATTTGATACTTACCAATCAGTTTATCGTGTGTGCCTTCGAATAATTTAATAAATGCAACCAATGCAGCCACTTTTACAATAGTGGCCATAAAAGCCGTGAAAGGGGTTGGTGCACCATCGTACACATCGGGTGTCCAAAAATGGAAAGGTGCGGCGGAGACTTTAAAAGACATACTTATCAATAATAAAATTAAGCCTCCAATAAGGCGGTAAGTATCTACCAAGGAAGTAACTGCCGGGGCATCGCCCAATGCTTGCTTTCCTTTAATAATATCTGCAATAAAAAATGAACCTGTAGCGCCATAAACAAGGGCAATACCCATTAGCATTAGGCCGGTACTAAAAGCACCCATCATAAAATACTTCAGGCCAGCTTCATTGCTCTTCATATTTTCCTTATCGCTTGCCGTAAGTATGTAGAGCGGAATAGAAATAATTTCGATACCAAGGAACAACATGAGCAACGACTGAAAAGATGTAGCAATACCGATACCGCAGAAAATGAAAAATATCAGTGCATAATAATCAGGAACATTTTTGCCTACTTTTTCAATATCTCTTGATTGCAGAAAAAAGTAAACACCTCCGCAAAACAGCAGCACCTCATTAATAAGTAACCCAAAAGAATTAAAAGCCAGCATCCCCTTGAGGTTTATATGGAAAATGGATGTATCAGTTCTTAATTCGTAGGTATTAACGGCAAGCAACATTAGCATACATGCCAATGCAATATCGCTAACCCTTCGTTTGTCTTTAACGAAAAGCCCGCCAATCATCATTACTACGCCAGCTATTGCTGCAAATATTATCAGGTTCATAATTTATAGTTCATCGTTCTTTAGTTCAGCCGTTTACCTGTTCACCTGTTCACCTGTTCACCTGTTCTCTTTTTCACAAGTCTATGTGTTCAACTATTTTACTTTTCACTGTTTTCGAAAAAATAAACAATTTGTAGCAAAACATCTGAACAGTGGAACTTGGTGAACTTCTACACCTTATTTAACCCATCCTATTACTTGTTCCGCTAAAAGAAACATTGGTTTTGGGTAAACGCCCATGGCAAAAATCATTACAACTATAATGCTCAATGCTACTATGGTATTTTTGGGTATTTCTTTTACTTTAAGCAATGCGGATGCTTCGCCTAAAAATACTTTCTGAATCATGTTGAGGGTGTACACACCTGCCAAAATAATACTTACTCCAGCTACTGCTGCAAACAAAGGTTTGTAAGCAAATAAGCCATTGAACATTAGATATTCACCCACAAATGCATTGGTTAATGGCAAGGCTATATTGGCCAATGCCATAATCACCAACAAAATGGTTAATACTGGAGCCTTATGTGCTAGTCCGCCAAGTTCACTCATTTTGGTGGTGCCAGTTTGTTGCTCTATTGCGTTGGCCACTATCCAGAGGCCAATCACATTTACGCCGTGGTTAAATAATTGTACGTACACGCCTTGGGTGGCTTCTGCGTTATGGGCAAATAAAGCAGCACACATTAACCCGATGTGGGCTATTGAACTATAGGCAATCATCCGTTTTATACTGTCCTGTTTCATGGCTATCAACGAGGCGTAAATCATGCCAATGATGGAGAGAATCATCACTGTATCGGCCATTTTAATAACCATTTGTGGAAAGATGGGCAATAACCAACGAGCCACAGCAAACAATCCCATTTTTACCATAATACCACTTAAAACCATAGTAGTAGCAGTTGGCGCCTGCTCATAAGCATCTGGCTGCCACGTATGGAATGGGAAGATGGGCATCTTTATAGCGAAGGCGATAAAGAAGGACCAGAATAGATACTTTTGTTCGTTTTCGGTTAACACCACTTTGGTAAAACTGCTCCATGCAAAAGAGTGGTCGGGTGTTTTGGAATATAGATAAATGATGCCGATAAGCATTATCAAAGAACCCACGAAGGTGTATATGAAGAACTTGAAACTAACAGCAATGCGTTTTTCGCCGCCCCATTGGCTGCAAAGAAAATAAGCAGGCACAAGAGCTAATTCCCAAAAAAAGTAGAACAACAAACAATCGGTAGAAAGAAAAACCCCCATCAAACCAGCCTGTGTTAGTAGCATTAATCCGTAAAACTGATTGGTATTTTTATACTCGTTGTTAGCGGTAGCTATTAAAATAATTGGGTAGCAGATAGCAGTAAGCAATACTAATATTTTGGCCATTCCATCTACACCCAAAGCAACATTACTGTTGAGCACTGTAAGCCAGCTATGGTTATATGTAAGCGAACTTGCCGGTAAACTAATGGAATAAAAGCTAACTGCTAGGGTTACAATAGAGGCAATAAGTGCCAATGTTTTAGCGGCATCCTTTCCTTTAAAAAAGAAGGAGGCAATGCCAAAAACAAGAGGGATTAATATGAGCGAAACAAGGATCATGTAATATTATTTACCAAAGAGGTTTTTTATTTTGCCAAAATCGGGGGTAAAGCCAAAGCCTATTAAAAACAGCACAATAATAGCTGCTACCATTATTAAAATATAGTTACCAATAACGCCGCTTTGCAGATAGCGGAACTGACGGCTAGCATACTGTACCCCACGGCCTACGCCATTTACCAGTTTATCAATGCCCCTTTTTTCTACCACGTTATTAAAAAATACACCCAATCCAAGAAGAGGTTTTACGATTATGGCATTGTAAATTTCATCCACATACCATTTGTTTTCCAGAACCATACCAATGCCTGTTTCTTCTGTACCGGTCTTTTGGTATTTGCTAAACTTGTTCCAAGCAAAGGCTATAACGCCAAGGATAACAATTGTGGAACCAATCAATAATCCCCACTCGGTGTTATGATCAATATGATGCGGTTCTACCAATTTAGCCGACCCTTCAAAAACGGGTGCTAAGTAATGTTCTAAAATATGAGCTTCGGGTTTAAACAATGCAGGAATACCTATGAAACCGGCAACAGCAGCAAGAATAGCCAACACTACCAAAGGTATCGTCATGGCTTTGGGGCTTTCATGTGGGTGGTGGTTGTCATCACCCCTAAACTTGCCCTGGAAAGTCATGGCGTAAAGGCGGAACATATAAAAGGCGGTCATCAGCGCAGCTGCTAAACCTATACCATATAGTACGGGACTTTTTGCAAATGCACCCATTAGTATTTCATCTTTAGAAAAGAAACCACTGAACAATGGTACCCCAGAGATGGCCAAACAACCGATTAAGAAAGTGGCATGTGTAACAGGCATGTATTTTTTTAGGCCGCCATAATTCAGCATATCCTGCTCGTGGTGCATACCGTGTATTACCGAACCTGCACCTAAGAACATAAGGGCTTTGAAAAAGGCATGTGTGATTACATGAAAAACGGCACCAGTGTAAGAACCTACACCCAAGGCTAGGAACATAAAACCAAGCTGGCTAACTGTAGAGTAGGCCAGTACTTTTTTAATGTCGTTTTGTTTTAAGGCAATGGTTGCTGCCAACACTGCTGTAGCCAAACCTACAATAGCAATGATTTGGGTGGTAGTTGTGGCAAGGGTAAACATAATGTTACTACGGGCAATCATATAAATACCGGCTGTAACCATGGTAGCTGCATGTATCAAAGCCGAAACAGGTGTTGGGCCTGCCATGGCATCGGGTAGCCAGGTGTATAAAGGTATCTGTGCACTTTTACCGGTGGCACCTACAAAAAGTAGTAATGTGATGCCTACCAAAGCCGGGTCGTTAAAGTTTAAAGTACCAGCAGCATGTTGGTCGGCTATGGCTTTAAAAAGATCGGTAAAGTTTACGGTACCAAATTTTTGCATCATCCAAAAAACGGCCAGCAACACACCTAAATCTCCTATGCGGTTCATGATGAAAGCCTTTTTGGCGGCATTGTTATAATCGGTACGCTTAAACCAGAAGCCGATGAGCAGGTAAGAGCAAAGGCCTACACCTTCCCAACCAATGAACATAATGATATAGTTGGCACCCATTACGAGCAGCAACATGGAAAATATAAACAAGTTGAGGTAGGCAAAGTAACGGGCAAAATGTTTGGGCTCCTCCTCATGCATGTAAGCCGTGGAGTAAATATGGATGAGTGTACCTACGCCAGTAATTATTAGTAGAAATATGGCAGATAGCTGATCAATCTGAAAAGCAAAAGGAATGGATATTTTACCAACAGCAATAAAATCGAAGTAATGTGCCACATAAGGCTCGGCAGCATGTACATTATTAAAAAGGTACAGGCTTACGATAAACGATAACAATACCGAACCGCTGCCGATAATGCCTACCATTTGTTTAGAAAGCTTATTACGCAAAAGACCATTGAGTAAAAACCCAATTAATGGAAAGATGGGCACCAACCATGCATATTGTAGTACGTTAATCATCTAAAAGTATCAGTTATTAAAAAGTCAAGGTTCAAGTAACAAGGTTCAAGTTCCGTGGAATATCTATTATCTATTAACCCATTATCCATTAATTTTTTAGCCTGTTTAAAAAATTAATATCTACACTGTGCACCTTGCGGTACATTAATACAATTATGGCAAGGCCCACACTTACTTCGGCTGCCGCCACTACCATTATAAAGAAAACAAATAGCTGCGCATCGGTACCGGCTGTTGTATTAGGATCGGTAAGTATGGCTTTAGCATAATGCATTTTACTAAACGATACCAGCAGCAGGTTTACAGCATTGAGCATTAACTCTATACACATAAACACAATAATGGCATTGCGGCGTGTAAGCACACCGGCCACACCTATGCAAAACAAAATGACGGACAGGTATATGTAATAATTGATTGGCATGATGTTAATTAGCGAATGGGAAATTGGCAGATGTACAAAACCTGCCATTCCTTCCCATAATTTATTAATTCGGTTAACTATTTTATACTCAAAGTGGTTATTTGCATGTTAACCACATTTACAAATTAATTTTTAATCCTTCTTTCCTATAACCACCGCCCCTACCATGGCACTTAAAAACAAAACACTACTTATTTCGAATGGTACTACATAATCCCTATAAAGGGTTTTACCCAACTGTTTTATCAAGCCTATGTTGCCTTGCCCCATATCCAAAGCCGTATCTTTAATATCTGTGTTTAGTGCTGCAATAATAATCAGCATTAAACAACCGCCGGCCACAGCCCCGCTTAATATCATGTATTTATTTTTCTGAGGCTCGGTTTCGCTGTTAAGGTTCATTAGCATCAGCACAAAAAGAAACAGTACCATAATAGCACCTGCGTACACAATGATATTTACAATGGCCAAAAACTGGGCGTTCATTAAAATGTAATGGCCACTTATGGCGAAAAAAGTAACAATGAGAAATAGCACACTGTACACAGGATTTTTGCGAGTAACTACCATTAAGGCACTTCCCACGGCCAATGCACTTAAAAACCAGAAAAGTATTTGTGTAATGTTCATTATAATTTGTTCAGAATTTAACTGGGCGCTAATCGATTCGTGGTGTCAATAAATCAATGGTCAATATGCTTTTTCTATTTTTATTGCCCTATCGACGTATTAACCAATAACTAATGGCCATTATCACAATCTGCCGCTGATGAATTGCCGCTTACAGCTACTCTTACCCTTCCTGCCGCTGCTTTATCGTAGGCCACTTTGTTTGTATTAGGATCGGGTATCAGTAAATCGTTTTTACCATAAATAAAACTTTTACGGGTAAAATTAGCTGGTGTAAAAGTTTCGCTTAGATAAATGGCATCTTTAGGGCAGGCTTCTTCGCACAGGCCACAAAATATACACCGCAACATATTGATTTCATATTTAGCAGCATATTTTTCTTCCCTAAATAAATTTTCTTCTCCGGGTAATCTTTCGGCACCTTCCATAGTAATGGCTTCGGCAGGGCAGGCCACAGCACAAAGGCCACAAGCTGTGCATCTTTCACGGCCTTCCTCATCTCTGTTAAGTACATGCAATCCACGAAAAACCGGGCTAAATGGCCTTGTTTGTTCTGGATAACTAATAGTTGGTACTTTCTTAAAAAGATGGCTAAAAGTAATAGCCATGCCTTTGAAGATGGAAGGAAGATACATCTTCTCCCAAATATTCATCGGTTTGCGGCTTACTTGTTTGCCACGGTTTGTTAATGCTTCCATTTGTTGGTTTGCGTTCTGCTTTTTGCTTTTGTAAGAATGTTTGCAAAAATATTTTTATAGGCTATACAGCCCAATTTTATTAATGGGTTATTTTAAATGAACTATCTGTAGTATAGCCACTTTATTATCCACAGAAACGGTGTTGTGTTCAAAATCTAATTTCATTCTCCATTTTTGCATAGTAGCTGCACCTATTATTACTTCTTCACTTACATCATCCAGCACTAAAAACTCATCAGACAACCGTACATCGTTCAAAAAAAAATCACAAACAAATTTTTAGTGAACTTCCATAAAGTCGTTCACATTAGCAGTTGCCATACGATTGGGTTCCCGCAGCGGTATTAGTAAGTCTATTTGTTCTGCAAGGTCTTTACGAATTACCGATAAGTTAGCGCCGTTATCAAACAATCTGTACAAATACTTGTCGTTTTTTGTACCTCTAAACAAAAGAGGTGCTTTAATAATACTCATAGCTAAAATAATTACTGGGACTAAAAATGCCAGTTATTTTGTTTCAATAAGATAAAGAAACCGGTTACCAACATATTCACTAAAGCTAATGGTATCATACTCTTCCACCCAAGATTCATCAGTTGGTCGTACCGAAAACGGGGGATAGTCCACCGTACCCACATAAATACAAACACAAAGAAAATTGTTTTTACTATCAGGCACCCGAAACCGAGCAGCCCCACCCACCATGCATGGCCTAATGCGGCATCGTTTACAAACGGAATATCGTAACCTCCAAAATACAAAGTGGCCATTATAGCACTGCTGATGTACATGTTTATATACTCTGCAAAGAGGTAAAACCCAAGTTTCATAGAAGAGTACTCCTGATGGTATCCAAAGTTGAGTTCGTTTTCTGCCTCTGGCAAATCGAAAGGTGTACGGTTACACTCTGCAAAAGCACAAACAATAAAAATGAGGAAGCCAAGCGGTTGTTTAAAAATATTCCATACATGGTCTTGTTGCTGTGCTACCATTTCGCCAAGGCTTAAGGTGCCGGTAACCATAACTAGGGCTATAATAGATATACCCATCGCCAGTTCGTAACTAATATTTTGCGAAGCACCACGCAAGGCAGACAGTAAAGAAAATTTATTATTAGATGCCCAGCCACCAATCATAACGCCGTAAACTCCTAATGCCACTACTCCAAAAACGTAGAGGATTGCAATGTTTAAATCGGCTATTTGCAGAACAATATTTCTACCAAATAAATCTACCGAACTGCCCCAAGGTATTACGGCACTCGTCATTAAAGCCGCCATCATGGCTAATCCAGGCCCCATAATAAACAATACTTTATTGGCATGGCTGGGAATAATATCTTCTTTTGAAAACAGTTTTACCGCATCGGCAAATGGCTGTAAAATACCAAATGCGCCGGCACGGTTTGGGCCACGACGGTCTTGCAACCATGCAGCTACCTTACGTTCGGCATAAGTGCTGTACATAGCAAATAGTAACGAAATGGTTACGATTACAGCAATGAGTAAAAATTTTTCCAGCAGCATGGCCAGGTCTAGTGCTAATAGCATGAATCTGTGTATTTAAAATCAGGTGCTTTATTTAAAATCGGTTGAGTGTGCCGGGCCACTAATCTGGCTCAGTTCGGTTTTGGGTTTGTTTACTTCGCTTACGCTATGGATATCCATTAGTAGCCTTGGCTTGTGGGTGGTGAGTACATCGTATAACACTTCTTTTGGCTTTTGCAACACCTCGTAATGACCCTGCGAAATAACGGAATGTCGGCTTACTTTGGTTGGGCCTTCTATTGTCCAATCGCTTACTTTCTTTTTTTCGAACCTGCATTCGTTACAAATCCATCCTGGTATGCCTTCCTCTGTATTAATAATTTCGCCCCACTCATCTTTACGGGCGGTAACCCTAAAAACTTCGTCGCCACGAAGCCACAAAGTAGTTTTCCCGCAGCATTTTTCACAATCACGGTGGGCATCTACAGGTTTGGTAAACCAAACCCTGTTTTTAAAGCGAAATGTTCTGTCTGTTAAGGCTCCCACAGGGCAAACATCTATTACATTGCCTATAAAATCGTTGTCGAGGCTTTTTTCTATGTAAGTAGCAATTTCTGCATGGTCGCCACGGCTTAATATACCGTGTACTCTTTTTTGGGTAACCTGATCGGCAGTAAAAACACAGCGGAAACACATAATACAGCGGGTCATGTGGAGCTGAATGTACGGGCCAAGATTATGCTTTTTAAAAGTGCGGCGCTGAAATTCGTACCGTGTACCTTCTTTTCCATGCTGATAACCCAAATCCTGCAAATGGCATTCTCCTGCCTGATCGCAAACAGGGCAATCCAATGGGTGATTTATCAATAAAAATTCTACCACTCCGGCTCTGGCATCTATCACTTTTTCGCTGGTAATATTTTTTACTTCCATACCATCCATAACTGTAGTGCGGCAGCTTGCCACCAGCTTGGGCATGGGGCGTGGATCTTTTTCGCTGCCTTTGCTTACTTCTACCAGGCAGGTGCGGCATTTACCACCGCTGCCTTGCAACGGTGTGTAAAAGCACATAGCGGGTGGAGCCACTTCGCCGCCTACCTTACGGGCAGCCTGCAAAATAGTGGTACCCGCGGGTACTTCCACGGTAATGTTGTCGATGGTGACTTTAAATAATGGTGTTGGTTCAGACATTTTTCAATTCGTTTATATCGGCGGCGTAATTTTTTTCCTTTAAATACATTAGCGATGCTTTAAACACCCTGATTGTTTCGCAATTGGTTGCAATAATAGCATCAACCAGTTTATTAAGTTTGATATCGTTTTCGTCATCAATATCATCCTTGATCCCTTTCTTCAATTTTTTGAATTCCGAAGGATATCCAAAGTTTTCAATTTTTAAACCTTCATCATTCAAAATCTTAATAAGCCATTTTTCTATTGGTGGGTTCAATTGAAAAACAAAATGCATTTTTATTTTGTTTTTCCAAATTATTAAACCATCCACTTCCCTAACAACTTCACTTTCTTTTAAGTAATCTATTTCAATTTTATCTTTATCAATCAATCCCACACCGAAATCATCATTCAAAAACTTTCCTTTCAATTTGTTTATCACATTGTTGCACCCATGCACATGTAAAACCCGTTTGTTAGTTCCCAGCAACCTTTTTAAAAGAACTGTATCAAAATAACATTCCGGCACAAAGTGCATCCACCAACTTTCATCATACTTTTTCATGGGAGTCTGTGGGCATAAAATTTTTCATGTTAAGAAAAAAGTCGTACCCAAACTGATAGGCTTCATGCATATCGGCGTCGCTCATTTTATGTATCAATGTTTCGCCATTTTTATAGTCAACAAGAAAAATGGCTAAATCTTCTCTGGCATCTTCCATTAAATCGTTTAAAACATAGGGGCTGTGTGTGGCAATGAAATATTGGTTGTTATTTGCGTCGTGTATGATATCGGATGTGAATTTTGAAATGTATGGGGGAAACATGTGTGATTCGGGTTCTTCAAACAGCAGCACTGTATCTCTATTACAGGCTATTGCTGCTTTATAAAAAATGAGGCGACGTAAAGTATCCGCCATTTGTTTGTAAGGAAAAATCACTACTTGCTGATCTACATGCTCTTTAACAATTCTAATTTTACCATTTTCATCAGTACCGTATTTAAGTTGATAAGCCCTGAATATTTCGATAACCTCCTTTTTAAACTCTTCGTTAGATTTAATTACATCTGCTAAATTTTCACCAAAAGGAGCATCTAATTCCTTTTTGTACTCAAGTGAAAATGCTTCCCCTTCTTCTTTGAAAGAATACTTCTTAATGTTTAGTCTTTCTTGTTGGTCGTAACCTTCACTTCCCACGCCATGCTCCCAAACGTTTATTTTAAAATTGTCTAGTGGCACTTGCATTTTAAAAGACATCTTGTTAGAACTTGACCAAACAAGAACCTCTCTCTTTTTTATGGATATATCAATTTTTTCATTCCCGTCAAGATTAATCTCGATACTTGTATTGAAATTATTGTTGTAAAACAAATTGCTATAGTTCTCAAACCTTAGAAGCTCTCTAAGATCAACATCGTTTATATTCCCCAACATAAATAAACCCAATGCCTCCAGCACATTACTCTTCCCAACATTCGGCGGCCCAACAAAAACATTAATCCGTTTACAATTATTCATTGCAACGTACTTAATGCTTTTAAAATTTTTGATTTCTATGTTGGTTATTTTCTCCATTTAGTGTTTAGCGTTCATTTACTCTATGCCGGTATATGCAATTCATCTGCATAATGCCTTAATCCGTAATTGCTGGTCTGGCATTCCTGAGGATTCAAAACATGCCATTCAAATTCATCTCTAAAATGACGGATTGCAGCGGCCACAGGCCAGGCAGCAGCATCTCCCAATGGACAAATGGTGTTACCTTCTATTTTCCTTTGTATATCCCAAAGCAAATCAATATCACTCATTTTGCCTTTGCCGCTTTCTATGTTCAGCAAAATTTTCTCCATCCAGCCGGTGCCTTCGCGGCAGGGGCTGCATTGGCCACAGCTTTCGTGGCGGTAAAAACGAGCAAGACTGTAAGTGTGGCGTACCACACATTGGTTTTCATCCAGTACTATAAAGCCCCCACTACCCATCATGGTACCTGTAGCAAAACCACCATCTGACAGGCTTTCGTAGCTCATATACCGAGGATCCCCCTTAGCTGTTTTTAACATTAAATTCGCTGGCAAGATAGGCACAGATGAGCCACCAGGGATACATGCTTTTAATCTTTTACCGTTGGCAATGCCGCCACAATATTCATCGCTGTAAATAAATTCTTCTACGCTCTGCGTCATGTCTATTTCGTACACACCCGGCTTACGAATATTGCCGCAGGCAGAAATGAGTTTGGTTCCGGTGCTTTTACCTACACCTATTTTAGCGTATTCTTCGCCACCAATATTGATAATTGGGCCCACAGCCGCAATAGATTCTACATTATTTACCACCGTTGGCCGTTCCCAAACGCCTTTTACAGCCGGGAAAGGTGGTTTCAATCTTGGGTTGCCACGTTTGCCTTCCAGGCTTTCCAGTAAAGCGGTTTCTTCGCCGCAGATGTATGCACCGGCACCACGTTGTATGTAAATTTCATGGTCGAAACCACTGCCTAAAATGTTTTTACCCAGCCAGCCATGGTGTTTGGCTTCGGCTATGGCTTGCTCTAATATATCCACAATCCAGGCATATTCGCCACGAATGTAGATGTAAGAAACATTAGCACCCAGGGCAAAAGATGATACAATCATACCTTCTAACAGTAGGTGCGGCAAAAATTCCATCAGGTAACGATCTTTAAAAGTACCGGGTTCGCTTTCATCGGCATTTACCACAAGGTGGCGGGGAACCCCTTCGGGCTTGGCAATGAAACTCCACTTCATTCCTGTGGGAAAGCCGGCTCCGCCGCGGCCACGTAGTCCGCTTTTTTTTACTTCTTCCACTATTGCCTCAGGCCCCATTTCTTTAAAAGCTTTTTCAACACTTCGATAGCCGCCCTCACGGCGGTACACATCGTACAGGCGAATGTTGGGTATGTGGGCTTTTTCTAACAGTAATTTTCTTGCCATATTAATTATTAGCCGTTTTTAGGCGGTAGTTTTTACTTTTTTTTACTCTCTTTTGCTAACTATTGTTAATACCGAATTTTCAATTATCAAAGACTTAAAAACATTTTTCTTTCCTTTTTTTCTTTAACCATTTTTTGTAAACAATTAAGCTCCACATAGCAAATAAGTGTTACAAATAAAAAGCAAAAGAACCTATATCTATCTATTCATTCCATTCTAACTTTTTGGAGTATGTTATTTTGAATACTTTAAAATATTTATTGTTATACAAAAATTCAATAACACTTGTTGCTTTCTATAGTGTTAGGTTAATAATACAAGTAACACCATTCTGAAATACTCGCAATAACTTATACCGAGTTATTGCCTTTGCTGATTTTTAATGTGATATTATTTAATTCATTTACTTTTTTAATTCATGGTTAAACATCCAGCTAATGCCAAATTTATCTATCAACGTACCAAATTTTGCACCCCAAAACTGATCTTGAAGCGGCATGGTTACAGTACCACCTTCGGCTATGGCACTAAATATGGTTTCTATTCTTGCTGCGTCGCTTATTTCCAGGCTTAATTGTACGTTTCCCATTTTTAGGGGTTCTTGTCCTTTAAACGAATCGGATAGCATCATCATATTATTTCCAAACACCAAACGGGCATGCATCAGCTTATCTTTCCATTCTGGCTCAGTATGCTTTGGGCTATCGCCGTAGGTGCTTCTCATGGTTATTTCACCGCCAAATGCTGCTTTGTAAAACTCTAAAGCTTCGGCTGCATTACCAGCAAAATGGAGGTAAGGTGTTAGTTTCATTTATTTACTTTTTATTGTATAAACCAGCCATTAACTTTTGCATAGGGCGCAGCGTTTTTCTAAAAAGTTACAACACCAACCCAATTGATATCCTAATGTGGTTGCACCAAGTAATGGTGTATCTTCTTCTTAGCCATAAATAACCGAAGCCGGGGTGCCCTCTCCCTCAAATTCAAAATATGCTAAACTTACCTGCCGATTGTTACTCGTACTGTGTGCCAAAGAAAAGGGAGTTTTCGGTACGTTTCTATTTCCAACCGATCTAACACTTTGCCCGGCACCAGGCTATAAACCGCCCCACTATACATCAGAAAACCTGTATCAGCAACTTTTCTAGATTTGTGATGCTCCTTTACCCTCAATATTGCTGTTGTTATTCCCATTTTTATTAAAAAGCGATAAAGGAAGCCTGCCTACCAAATAAGCACCAAACGTTCTTTTCTTTTACCCATACCAAAGTCATTGCAAAATCTAGTTTAGAAACGATTCCGTTGGGTTTGTTTTCGTTGCACTTAAACAAATGCCTTGAGATTGCCGTTTTTCCGGTTATATGTACCGTCATTTTGCTGATGGAAGTATCGGTATAATTGCTTTTATTGCTACAAATGCTCTTAATTGCTTGTGCCCTGTTTTGTACATTTCCGTTAGAATGACCGTAGGTGGATGTTTGTGCAAACAGGTTTTCGAGTGTGAGGCTGTCTTTGCTGCCAAAAACAGTGCGGCATAGCAGGTAGGTTCTGAAAATGATGGTTGTTTCATCTTTACTTTGGCCTACTGCTGCAAAACATGTAAACAGCGTAACTAAGAAGAATAGTGTTTTCATGTTGTTTTCCCAAGGCTGAAGGCTTTGGGTATGAAATTTGGTGATTGATAGTGTGTTTGCTTGTGTTAAAAATTAAAGCTTCTAATTTATTTAGCGGTGTGTGTTTGCTGCGTAAGGGATTGCAGTGGAAATCTTTTTTTGGCCGGCCACCAACCCTAAAAGAAGTACAAGAATGGCCAAAAAAAATTGGAACGGAAAGCCCGACCCCGGCTGGTTTTCGCCGGGGTTACGCCCTAATTATTTCTTGCAGCCGTATTTCTACACTCCTCTATTATGGCATCTACTTTTTCTTTGGTTAAATGTTCCCTGTAAGTTTTGCCCATCTGCATCATGGGTGCATAGCCACAAGCACCAAGGCACTCCACAGTCTTTAGGGTAAATAAGCCATCCGCACTTGTACCACCTACTTTTATATCGAGTTTCTGTTTAATGTAGTCGATAATATTGTCGCTTCCATTGAGCATACAAGGGCCAGTTTGGCATACTTCGAACACATGTTTGCCTACGGGTGTAAGATTGTACATGCTATAAAAGGTGGCCACTTCGTACACTTCTATCGGTTCTAGTTGCAGCAGGCTGGCCACATAATCCATGGTGTCGCTACTTAGCCATCCGCCAAACTCGTCTTGCGCCATGTGCAACACAGGTATCAATGCACTTTTCTGTTTCCCTTTTGGATAGTGGGAAATAAGTTCTTGCACCTCGGCAAGTTGTTGTTCTGAAAATTGAATTGCCATTCTTATTTTTTATTTCGTTGTTTCAGTTTGTATATGTCAGCCAAATCTTGTGGGCGTCCTGCTAATTGTTTCAGTATTAGTAATTCGTTATAGCCTATAAAGTTAAAATCCACACCTTTCATTTTTACTACCTTTTTATTTTGCCACGCCACTTCAAATTCTACACCATCAATATCGTTCATAATGTCTATCCTAACAGGTTCATAGCCCAATTGGGTAAAATAATGGGGTACTAAAAAATCAGCTTTAGTTAGATTTAATGAACTGAATCCGAGCTCCTTGAGAACGAATAACATCTTTTCGGCATTTTCATCGCTTAATTGAATACAAATGTCCATGTCTTTTGTAGAACGTGGGTATCCATGGATGCTGACCGCAAAACCGCCTATTACCATGTACTTTAATTGATGCTTATTGCACAAAGGAATAAATTCAATGAAGTCATTTGGAATACTAATCGGCTTCTTCATCGCTTATATGTCTTCTTTTTACAACTTTTGCAATACGGCCAAGCTTC
Organism: Chitinophagaceae bacterium; assembly: GCA_043760535.1. Lineage (GTDB taxonomy): Bacteria > Bacteroidota > Bacteroidia > Chitinophagales > Chitinophagaceae > JAZKFT01. The sequence goes on along the minus strand of JAYUOV010000001.1, from coordinate 11,698 downwards.
TTTCCAAACATCATATAATTTAAATCTATTAGGGTTTGAAACCTTTCTGCGACAGAAGCATTTCTCCAATACTCATTGTCTATTTCATCAGCTTCGGCAAAAGACACCTTCCTGCCAACGATAGCCATGCCCCCTTTTCTATACTTGATTTCATTTTCCATCTTATTTTTTTTAAGCATCCAGCTCCCCTGCTATCAAATTTAAACTGCTCATAGTTACAATGGCATCGCTTATCATAGCGCCTTTTGTAAGTTCGGGGTATGCCTGATAATATATAAAACATGGCCTGCGGAAATGCAAACGATATGGCGTACGGCCACCATCGCTGATGAGGTAAAAACCCAATTCGCCATTACCGCCTTCAACCGCCTGGTATAATTCGCCAGCTGGTATTTCGGTTTCGCCCATGATGATTTTGAAATGGTAAATGAGGGCTTCCATTTTGGTGTAAACATCGGCCTTCATGGGCAGGTAATATTCTGGCACATCGGCATGGTAAATGTCTGCTTCGGTGCCTTTAAATGCTTGTACTTTTTTGTATGCCTGTTCTATAATACTAAGGCTCTGCCACATTTCCTGATTGCGAACCAGCCAGCGGTCGTAGTTGTCGCCGGTAGTACCTACGGGTACGGTAAAATCAAAATCCTGATAGCTGCTGTAGGGATCGCTAACTCTTACATCGTAATCTACACCGGCTGCACGTAGGTTAGGGCCGGTAAAACCATAGTTGAGTGCCCTTTCGGCAGTAATGGCGCCGGTGCCCTGGCAGCGATCCATAAATATGCGATTCCGCTCAAAGAGGTTTTCAAATTCTTTTAAAACCTTTGGATATTCTTTAAGAAATTTTTCTAATTTCTCAAAAGCCGTATTGGTAAAATTTCTTTCGAAGCCACCGATGCGACCCATGTTGGTGGTAAGGCGACTGCCGCAAACTTCCTCGTAAATTTCGTATATCAGTTCCCGGTATTGCATTACGTAGAGAAAACCGGTATAAGCACCTGTATCTACACCAACGATAGAATTACATATAAGATGATCGGAAATACGGGCTAGCTCCATAATAATAACCCGCAGGTAATCTACCCGTTTAGGAGTAGAAACGCTGAGTAACTTTTCGCAAGTAAGATGCCAGCCCATATTGTTAATGGGGCTGCTGCAATAGTTAAGCCTGTCTGTTATGGTAGTTATTTGGTATAGTGGACGGCGCTCGGCCAATTTTTCAAAAGCCCGGTGGATATAGCCTACTGTACTTACGGCACTTACAATGGTTTCGCCATCCAGCTCTATAATATTCTGAAACACACCATGAGTAGCCGGGTGCGTAGGCCCCAGGTTCATGGTGGTAGTAAGCTTTTGTATGCTACCATCGGGCAAGCGTACATGGTGCGGTTCGGTGGTTATTATTTCGCTCATTTGTATATGGTAACACAGGTAGTCCTGTAGTTTTTTTGTAAATATTTTATGAAGCAGTTAGTATTTTTAATACGGCTTGCTGACTTTCTTTTTCGTTAAAAATGGATGACACTTCAACATACAATCCTTTTAAAACTATGCATTCTATGGCTTGGTCTGTATCGAAAGCGCCTTTTAATCTATATGATTGGCCAATGAGAATATATTGCTCCACTGTTTTTTTATCTGCATCTACAATCCAATATTCTTTTACTCCATTGATGGCATATTCTAGAAATTTCCTTTTCCGGTCGTTTTTTTCTGTAGATGGGCTTAGTACTTCTACTACGAACTCCGGGATTGGATAAATTTTGGTGTTAGAAATAATTTTTACAGCGATTTTACTTCCAAAAAATAACAAGTCTGGCATTACATCACTCCTTTTCAATCTTACTAAAGCTTGCTCCCTTCGTACTATTCCTAAATCGTTTTTAACAACAAATGCCTTAACCTGCTCACCCATATTGTCAAGGACCATAATATGAATATCCCTTGGTGGAGAATGTATAATTACCTCCCCTTCAATAAATTCTGCCCTAATGTCTTCATCAAGCCATTCGTAGAAAGCCAATCTTTTTTCATTCTCCAATTGTAAAAAATTGGTTAACTGTGCCACATAATCTGGCAGCAGTGGAGAATGTAGTATGGGTTCTAAAATGCTTTTCATTTTGATTTAAACTTTTGATAAACCATTCCGATTTTTGTTTATAAAATTTTTAATGGCATCAGCAAACAAAAAAGCAGCAATTATAAAAGAAACGCCTCTACAAAAATCTGCTGCAAAACCCTCGGTAAAATTTACCATTAAAATCGAAAAAAATAATACTGATGTTAAAACGATTGATTTGTATTTCATTCCTCAAAAAATTAATTATTAATTATAACTCCCACCCCGTCCAAACATCTCATCATCTTTATCCACCCTTGTTTGGTCTTCCAGCGGAAATTCTTTTCTCAATGGAAAATAATCCATTTCATCCACATTTAAAATCCGTATCAGGTTAGGATGGCCAACGAAATTAATACCATAGAAATCGTAGGTTTCCCGTTCCATAAAATTGGCGGCTTCGTACAGTTTGGTAGCGGTAAATACATCTGGCTTTTCTATTGGCACAAATACTTTCATCCGCAGCCTGATGCCTGCTGCCATATTGTGTAAATGATAAATTACCGCCAGCTCCTCTCCTTTTCTGTCAGGATAATGAACAGCACAGATGTCTGTTAAAAAATTGAATTTAAGTTCCTCATCATCGTACAAAAACTGTAATACTTTCAGATTCAGGTCGGTAGTAGCCCTAAAACTGAGTAAACCATATTGTGCTTCCCAACCTGTAAGCTGTTCTCCGAACTTTTCTGTAAGGCGTGTTTGTACTATTTCGTTTGTTAAAGACATTGCTATAATATATTTCTTAGTGCTTTTAAATTTTCTTCTGCCGAAAAAATAGCCTTCACATCTATTTCAAAACCACCAATCACTTTTGAAATTATTTTACCCGAATTCGTTTTTAAAAATAATTCGTATTGGCTTTTATCATTCAAAAAATACTGCTCTATCATTTCCGTATCTGCATCAATAATCCAATACTCTGCTATTTGATGGTAGGCATAATCTTCAAATTTAATGCCTCTGTCCCGTAGTTTTGTGCTATCGCTTAACACCTCAACTACCAATCCCGGGGCTGGGTGTAACATGGTATTGTTATGAAATTGCGCTGCTTTATGGTTATCAAAAAAAACAATATCTGGTTCGAAATCGTTTCTGGTTAAATGGATTAATACCTTTTCTGTAGCTACCTCTCCAATTTTTTTTACAGAGGCATAAGTATCCATTAATTTAGATAACCACTTTACAACCAAATAATGCTTTCTTTTTACTGGTGAGTTAAGAATTATTTCTCCTCCTATAAACTCAGCTTTAACATCGTCATTCAATGTTTCTAAAAATAGGTTTCTTTTCTTTCGTTCCTCCTCTAAAAAATATAACAATTCATCTACCACCTGCGGTAAATTAGGTGCATGCTTTAATTCATTGATGCGTATATGATCGATTGTAAGTTGAAACATGTAGCTTATGTTATTACTGTATGCCGTATTCTCCCAACAATGCTTTGTACTTTTCGTCGCCCCGGCGGCGTACACTCTCTTGCCCTACCATATCCTGTATTTTCATAAAGCCGTCTAGTATGGCCTCGGGCCGTGGTGGGCATCCTGGCACATATACATCTACCGGTATTACCTGATCTATGCCTTGCAATACAGAATAGGTATCGAAAATACCACCGCTGCAGGCACAGGCTCCTACGCTAAGTACCCAGCGGGGCTCGGCCATTTGTAAATATACCTTGCGTAAAACAGGGCCCATTTTTTTGCTAATGGTACCCATTACCATTAATAAATCGCATTGGCGGGGGCTAAAACCTACACGTTCGGCGCCAAAACGAGCTAAATCGTAATGGCTGCCCATGGTGGCCATAAATTCTATACCGCAGCAGCTGGTGGCAAATGGTAATGGCCAAAGAGAGTTTTTACGGCCAAGACCTACTACTTCGCTTAGTTTAGTTACAAAAAAGCCTTCACCATTAATGCCTTCTGGCATTTCTACTTCTTTTACTTTATTATTAAACCGAACAGGCCGGCCAGTATATATATCAGACATAAAATTGACGATTTATGAATTACGATTTACGATTTTTTTTGACACTATTAGCACTAATGAACACCGACACTATATGCTCTAATATTTCAAACCAACAATACAACACCCTTTTCAACAAAATGTTAGCCGACTTACAGAAATCGCAAATCCGAAACCGTAAATCGCAAATGGCTCTAGTCTTCCCATTTTAAGGCACCTTTTTTTATAATGTAATAAAAACCTACCAAAAAGAAACCAACAAACATGAGTACGGCTCCAAAACCACTCCAGCCTAATTCTCTAAAGTTTACTGCGTACGGGTAAAAGAATATCACTTCCACATCGAACAGTACAAACAAAATAGCTACTAAAAAGTATTTTACTGCCATTGGCTGGCGTGCATTGCCTATCTGTTCTATACCGCTTTCAAAGTTTTCGAGCTTATCGGCTGTATTTCTTTTAGGACCTAAAAAATGAGAGACGCCAATAATAGTAGCTACCAAGCCCAATGCAAATAATAGCTGTATGCCAACAGGCAGGTATTGCGATGGTGAACCGGGTACATCTAAAAGGATATGAAACATGATGTAATAATTTGGGATTTGACAAAAATAAGCCCACGGAATCAAATTCCTTTTTTCGTTAGCGTTTTTTGTAAAATAAAAATCCCCTTTTGAGCAAATTTTCAAAAGGGGATAGGAGTTTTTTACGAAGTACTAAACCGTTTTTGTTTTTTGGGGTGGTGTATTAGCTGTTTTATTTTTTACCGGAGGTGTTTTGGCCGGGGTTTTAGCCGGGGGTGTTGCAGGGGTTTTTACGGGAGCTACAACTGGTGTTTTGGGCCTTTGCAACTGTTGTGTAGATGCTTCTTTTACACCCAATGCGTATGCATTTGTTGGTTCGAGTACTAAAATGGCGTTTGCTGCATCCAATGCCTTCTGAAAATCTTTTACTTTATTAGCGAAGTATGGAATTTCGTAATAATAGTTACGAATAATTGTACTCTTGTTTTTAAGAGTATCCTTCATTAAAAAACTTGTGTAGGAATCTATTGCTGTTATTGCAGTTCCCCGGGAGGTATCATAATCGGCAAGTTTAGCAGCAATAGCTCTAAAAGCATATCCTTGTGGCTGATCGGCATAATTAGCGATATACGCACCATAGATGGAATCTGACTTTGCAAATGCTGCATTTCGTGAAATACTATCAGATGTGGCAATACTTTTTGCATATTTTGTATTGGCATCGCCCCAATAGTAATATTCTGTTGCGGTTACTTTTTGTTTCATAGCAGCAGCTATACCCAACCATTTTGCCTGACCGCTAAAGTTGCTTGATTTACCATAGGTTTCGGCCATTATATTAGCCACTTCTATTCTTTTAACTGTACTCGTATCCTTTGCTATCGCCTTCGTCATATTGAGCTCTATCTCTGTTTCTTTTCCAGAAAATTTAGCTAATAATGTGGCTAGTGTAACATGGTCTGTTGCGGTAAGTTTTTCTTCTTTTTCTTTTGCCATAAATTTAGACATAGATGCCAAAGCATTTACCGAATCGCCCATGCGGTCGTAAATAATGGCATAAAGCTTGTCTAGTTTAGGATAATTTTGCCCACCGCAAAAACCTTCCATTTCTTTGGCTTTGGCCAATGCTTGGTCTCTTTTGCCAGCTCTTAATAGGTAGTCTGCATAAAAAAAATCTGTTTCACAATCCTTATCTGCTACTGCTATGTATTTTTCTATATACTCTTTTGCCTTATTTACATCCCGCTCCGCATAATAAGCATATAGAGCCAACCATGCGGGGCCATAAGCAGGGTCTAGCTGTGTAGCTTCTTCCATTAATGGCAGAAATAATTCTTTGTTATTTTGGCTTAAAAAAATACGGGCAATACGCAATTTAGCCTTTGCATATTTGGGGTCACGTACCAATGCTTCTTCGTAAGCTTTTTTAGATTCGCCACCAAACTCCCCGCCCTTTTTTAGCTGACTAATACCCATCAGCACATAAATATCAGGATCTTTTAAATCAAGCTTGGCTGCAGTAGCCAGTTTTTCTATACCAAAAACAGGGTCTCCTGTTTTGCTGTCTCCATCGGTATTGGCACGGCCTACGGCTGTAAGTATTTTAGGGTCGCCACCTTTTTTATTGTTGGTAGCAGCAAGGGCCGCATCAAAATGGGCTCTGGCATCGGTTAACTTTCCTTCCATTAACTCCACATGACCCATGCCTACAACTATTAAAGGGTTTTGAGTGGTTGTACCCATAGCTTTTGCATATACTGCTCTTGCATTTGCTATATCGCTCTGGTTTAGGCTCACCTGACCCAGCCAGTAATTGGCATCCACATCGGCAGGATTAGCTGATACCAGTTTCTCTAAAATGGCCCTAGCCGTTTTGTACTTTTCGTAGTACATGGCTTTAACACCATCGGCTACACTCTGTGCACCAGCAACCAATACTGCTACGCTGCTTAACATCACAAATGCAATTCTTTTCATGTTGTTTTTTAGTTACGTTTTGTAAAATGGAACTTAATTGTTATGACGTAATAATGAAGTGGGAAGATAGGGTAAGTGTGTAAATTTTCGACATCTTAACGAAAGGTTAGTTTTTTATTTTCTGAAAAGGTGTTTTTATAAAATTTTCTCAACACACCAATGGAGCAAAGGGGCAATAAATTTTATTTTTAAATGGGTTGGAAAGAACTGAATGGAAAGAGGGAAGAATCCATTGGTAATTTTAATGAATGGGGTGCCTTCGTACTACGAGAATTAAAACATTCGCCTACGTAGTTTAATAATATTGCTGTAGTTAGGCTAATAAAAAAACGGTACTGTCCGGTTTAAACTGCCACTTATTTTTCTTCTTGTACACTCATTTTTCTTACATCGTAATTAAGCCTTGCTGGTAATAGGTAAGCTCTTTTAAAAATGAGCTGCCCTTTGGATGGGCTGGTTAAAAAGTTCAAAAAGCCGCTGCCAAGGCCTGTACCGTTTTCTTTTAGTATGTACCAAACAGAACGTATCATTGGGTATTTAGCGATTGCTATATTGCCCTGATATGGATACACGTATGGGCTATCGGCGTAATTCAGCGACATCATGGCAGCTATTTTTACCTTGTCGGAAAATGTTAATTGCTGTGAGTCTTCTTTTTTACCCAACCAGCTAATGCCTACCAACCCTACAGATTGTGGATTGGATGCCACATAATCTATTACGCCTTCGCTATTTTTTGCGGCCTGTACATTTTTACCCAGCGGCGATCCTTTTAAAATAGAATCTATTGCATAACGTACAGTGCTGGTAGCGTTAAGGCCATCTAATACCACTTGGTATTTATAAGGGCTTGTGCCTTGCAGCATTAGTTTAATATCGGATACAGTAAATAAACTGTCTTTGTTTTTATTATTAAGTACCAATGCTATGGCATCGTAGGCAAGTTTGCCAAACTTTGATTTTACTAAATATTTATTGGAGTAATAATCGTCTTCTTTTTGTGTAAGGCCCCGGGTAACAATAATCATTCGGGTACTGTCTTTTTCCAAGTCTTTAAAACACTCTGCCTCCGATTTGTAATCGGCTATTACATGAGCCAAGGGGTGCTGCGATTCAAAAACCTGTATCTGAGAATCGATGATGGGCTTAAACGATTCATCCACGCTAATATGGATGGTTCCTTCTTTAGGCGTATCTGTAAATCTTGGAAAACGACTGTTATCTACATCATTACAGCCAGCAAATAAGGTAGCAGATATAATGGCTAACGAAAGATTTTTTATGTTGCTGATGCTTTTAGACATAAGTATTTTTGTAACGTACATATTTATATTAATCTTGTTTTAAGCTGAATGCTTATTCATCTTTGTTATAGTAATGTTTAGCATATCCCCTCCAGATGCGAAAACCGCCGTAAAGGGTAAAAAGAAACAGCACCATATATCGCATCAGTGGGTCGTCATCCAGCAAAACCTTGTTAAATAATTGCTTGGAAAAAAATATCAATACACCAATACTTACAAATAATACGCCCATGCCGTAATCTCTGATAGATCGCATCAGGATATAGTTTTTTTGCCGCTTGTCTAACTGATTGTTCATACTAATTATTTAAGAGGAATGGCAAATTAGGAAATTTTATTCTTCGCCACCCATGAAAGTAACCGGCATTACAAATATTACCGCAACAGCATGGCCATTTTGCGTACCGGGTTTCCACTGTTTCATTTTTTTTATAGCTTCTAGCACTTGGTTATTGAGTGCTTCATCATCGCCATACAAAATTTGTGCATCACTTACACGGCCTTCTTGGTTTATGATGAACAAAGCCCTAACCACATATTTTACGCCAGGTTCCAGTTCGCTAATAAGGTTATTTACCATATACCTAACCATGGCTTCTTTACCACCGGGGTATTCGGGTAGCAATTCCACATCGCCCATCTCTACTGGCACTACTAGCTTTTAAGGAATTACTGCTACAATATTAGTGCCTGTTCCGCCTCCGGTTGGCACCGGGTCGCTGTATACTACTGTTTGAATAGTTGTTGCATCGCCAGATCTTATAGCTGTGCTTATTGCCGAAGTATCTATTTGGGCTATGTCGGGCATTTTTGTTTCGGGCAATAATTTATCGGGGGTAATGATGGGTGCTGCTGGGTTTGCAGTGGCCACTTTGGGCTTAACAGGTTCTTGTGGTTTGGGTTTCTCAGTTTTCTTAGGTTCCTGCGGAAGTTGCACAAGCCTTACAGAGTCTAATACAGATTGGTGCAGGGCCATATTGTAGTTGGTTTTACCGGTCATTAATATGGTAAAGCCAAGCAGGGCTATTAAGGTAAATGTTCCTGCAAGGGCTTTTTTCATCCGGCTAACATAATGCCGGCGGAGTTCGTAGGCAGCATACAATTTGTTTTTACCCTCAAATAAAATATCGAGTAAATCGCTTTTTAAAATATTATCTGATGTCATGGTTGTAGGTTTTGCTTTTTAAAAAATGGTTAATAAATCAATGGCCATTCATTCAATAAATAATTAATTAGTAAATAACCTTGTAACATTTTGCAAAAACGGCCGGTTTAGATGTATGATGCTTTTCGTTTTAGGTTTCCATAATTTTTTTAGTTGGTATTTAAGCAGTTGGCCTTTCAAAACAGATTCATTTTTTTTTTTAAAAAACATCAACACAGAAAAAGCGAAGGTTGTGTGTATGCTGTATTTCTCAGGGTAAAATTTTTAATTTAAAAAATTGGGCATCACAAAAAAATCCGTGCTAAAACAGCCAAAAGCCTTTATTGTATTAACCACATTAAAAAACCACCAAAATTTAATATTGCATTGCCAACCGTTTTTTGGGCAAGTAGCATTTTCTTATATCTTCGCCTATGGCAACAAGAAAAACTCCCCCAACTACTAAGACGGAAAAATTTTTTGGCGAAGGACTCACCTTCGATGATGTGTTATTGCTACCGGCCTACAGCGAAGTACTGCCCCGGGAAGTGGATATTAAAACCCAACTTACAAAATCCATATCGCTAAACCTGCCCATGCTCAGTGCAGCAATGGATACGGTTACCGAGTGGCAACTAGCCATAGCCCTAGCCCGTGAAGGCGGCATCGGCATCCTTCATAAAAACATGAGCATTGAGCAGCAGGTGGAGCAGGTGCGCAAAGTAAAGCGCAGCGAAAGCGGCATGATTATAGACCCCATAACACTCAATATAGACTCAACCATTGGCGACGCTTTAAAGCTGATGAAGGAAAACAAAATCGGTGGTATCCCTATTGTAGATGCCACAAAAAAACTGGTAGGCATTCTCACCAACCGCGACCTCCGTTTTGAAGGCAACAGCAAGCGAAAAGTGAGTGAGGTAATGACCAGTACCAACCTAGTTACCGCCCCCGAAGGCACCACTTTAAACAGTGCTTTTAAAATACTCCGCCAGCATAAAGTAGAAAAATTACCTGTGGTAAAAAAAGACCAAACCCTAGTTGGCCTTATCACTTACCGCGATATTCAAAAGCTGCAAAGCCAGCCCAACGCCGTTAAAGATTCTTTTGGCCGCCTGCTGGTAGGTGCCGCCCTTGGCATAACAAATGATATGCTAGACCGTGCCGATGCCCTTCTAAAAATAGGTGTAGATATCGTTACCCTCGACAGTGCCCATGGCCATAGCCGTGGTGTAATAGAGTCGGTAAAAAAGCTGCGCAAATCCTTTAAAAATTTACAGATAATAGCTGGCAATGTAGGCACTGCCGCCGGTGCCAAAGCCCTTGCCGATGCTGGTGCCGACTGTGTTAAAGTAGGCATTGGCCCCGGTTCTATTTGCACCACCCGCATAGTGGCAGGTGCAGGTGTACCGCAGATTACAGCCGTATTAGAAGCCGCCGCCGCACTTAAAAACAGCGGTATTCCACTGATAGCCGATGGCGGCATTCGCTATACCGGCGACCTGGTAAAGGCCCTGGCCGCAGGTGCCAGCCTGGTAATGATGGGCAGCGTATTTGCAGGCACCGAAGAAAGCCCTGGCGAAACCATTATTTACGAAGGCCGCAAGTTTAAGCAGTACCGTGGTATGGGCAGCATTGGCGCCATGCAGGGCGGCAGCAGCGACCGTTATTTTCAGGATGTGGAAGATGGCATTAAGAAGCTGGTACCCGAGGGCATAGAAGGCCGTGTGGCATTTAAAGGCACCCTCAGCGAAGTGGTACACCAATATATGGGTGGCCTACGTGCGGGTATGGGCTACTGCGGTGCCGCCAATATAAAAGCCCTGCAAGACCATGCCCAGTTTATACGCATTACCAATGCCGGCATGAAAGAAAGCCATGCACATGATATTGAAATAACCAAAGAAAGCCCGAATTACAGCAGGTAGCAGCAGGGGGCAGTTTTGCAGGGGGCAGTTGGCAAAACTATTGGGGGCATCGCACTATATCCGCCGTTGGCGGGGGTGTCTGGCTCTTGTTTGGCGGGGGTGGATAATGTGGAAATATTTTTTTACCCCAACCGAAGCGATACAATCATGCTATAATAATCGCTCCATTTGGTGTGGTTTTAGCTGGGAAATTTTCGGTAATAAACCAACGATAAACATCGGAGTAAGTAAAAGAAAAACTACAAGGGGCGTAAGCAGGTTGGAGGTTACCAACCTAATGAACAACAATTACAGATTTACAGCTATTTTTGATATTAGACTCAAAACCCGACTACCCCGATGAAAACGAGATACCAAAGTGATACAATTGATTGGAAAAAAGTTTGGAGTCCTAATAACCTGCTGCTGATTTTATTTGGTACCAGCCTGGCAGTATTGGCCATGAAGGGCTTTATGATCCCCAACCGTTTTATGGATGGCGGTATTACGGGTATCTCTATATTGCTCCACGAGATTTTCCATATCAATATTAGCCTTTTGGTTATTGTTTTAAATGTGCTGTTTGTTTACCTCGGCTATAAAAGGATTGGTAAAACGTTTGCAGTACAAACATCTATTGCTGTAACCCTGCTTTCCCAGCGATTCAGCGAGTAAATAATTCCTTTACCCAGCCTGAATTTTAAGCAGTTGTCAAAACAAATATGTCGAGCTAAATAAATTTATTTTTTGCACAA